>NC_007973.1:3316853-3622471 GCF_000196015.1 Cupriavidus metallidurans CH34
CGAACCGATGATGGCGATGTCGGTTTCGCCGCCGGCACGCGCGCCACGGATCGCGGCTTCAGCCTGGGCAATCGCCAGCGAGGGCGAGACATTGAGCATCGGACAGGCGAAATACTTCTCCACGCCCCAGGCGCGCATCCGGTCCTGCACGACCCGCGACTTGAACGACTGCGGCGAGGAACGGAAACCGTGCAGGTACAGCAGCATGTGGATTCCCGGTCAGGACTTCGCGCCGAGCGCGTCGAGCAGTTTCTGATGTACCCCGCCGAAGCCGCCGTTGCTCATCACGAGCACCTGGTCGCCGGGCTGGGCGGCAGCGCGCACGGCTTCCACCAGCGTGCCGAGGTCCTGGAACGCCGCGGCCTTCTCGCCGAGGGGGGCCAGCGCTTCGGCCAGGTTCCACCCCAGCGCGTCCTTGCCAGAGGGCGCGCCATATCCGAACACAAGGTCAGCCTCGCGCAGGCTGGCCGGCAATTGGGCAGCCATCACGCCAAGCTTCATGGTGTTCGAACGCGGCTCCAATACGGCGAGGATGCGTGCGTCGCCCACCCGGCGGCGCAGCCCGTCGACCGTGGTCTGGATGGCCGTGGGATGGTGCGCGAAGTCGTCGTAGACCGTCACACCACCCGCCACGCCGCGTACTTCCATCCGGCGCTTGACGTTGGAGAAACGGCCAAGCGACTCGATCGCCTGCGCCGGCGGCACGCCCACGTGGCGCGCGGCGGCAATCGCGGCAATGGCGTTCAGGCGGTTGTGGGTACCCTGAAGGTCCCAGACCAGCGTGCCCTGCAGCGCCTCGCGGAACCAGATGTCGAAGGCATCCTTGCCCTCTGGCGCGGCGGTCTTCGGATCGGTCTCGCTCCAGTCGCCCACGCCGAACTGCTCCACCTCGCTCCAGCAGCCGCGCTCCAGCACGCGTGCCAGTGCGGGCTCCTGGCCGTTGACGACCAGCCGCCCCTCGCCCGGCACGGTACGCACCAGATGATGGAATTGGGTCTCGATCGCGGTCAGATCCGGGAAGATGTCGGCGTGATCGTACTCAAGGTTGTTGAGAATCGCCGTACGCGGACGGTAGTGGACGAACTTGCTGCGCTTGTCGAAGAACGCGGTGTCGTACTCGTCGGCCTCGATAACGAAGAAGTCCGATTCCGTCAGGCGCGCCGAAATGCCGAAGTTCTGCGGCACCCCGCCCACCAGAAAGCCGGGGTTGTAGCCGGCGTCTTCCAGAATCCACGCCAGCATCGACGTGGTCGTGGTCTTGCCATGCGTGCCAGCCACGGCCAGCGTCCACTTGCCATTGAGCACGTGCTCGCCGAGCCATTGCGGCCCCGAAACGTACGGCAGGTTGCGGTTCAGGATCGCTTCCATCAGCGGATTGCCGCGCGAGACCACATTGCCGATCACGAACAGGTCCGGCTTCAGCGAAAGCTGGTCGGGGTCGAACCCCTCGATCAGGTCGATGCCCTGGGCTTCGAGCTGGGTGCTCATGGGCGGATAGACATTGGCGTCGCAGCCAGTCACGCGGTGCCCCGCCTGGCGGGCCAGGACAGCCAGGCCGCCCATGAACGTACCGCAGATGCCAAGGATATGAATATGCATGGAAGCTCGGGAAAATGCGTGGGGCCGCGCCGGGCGCGATGCGTGGCGCGGCAACTGAACAAGGTCCCGATTGTACCGCGTGGGTCGAAGGCCCCGACTGCGTCCGCGCGGGTATCATCGCAGCATGTCCCGACGTATGCCTTCCGACCCCATCCGTCTGCGCGAGGAAATCGCCCAGGCCGCAGCCCGCATGATCGCCGAAGATGGCGCCGACTACGCCACGGCCAAACGCAAGGCCGCCCGCCAGATCCTGGGCGACGTGCGCGTGGCCGGCGAATGGCTGCCTGACAACGAGATGATCGAAGATGAGGTGCGCGCCTACCAGGCGCTGTTCCACGGCGACCACCAGCCGCGCATCCTGGCGCTGATGCGCCAGCTGGCGCTGCTGGCGATGGACGACCTGGCCGCATTTCGCCCCTATCTGGTGGGCGCGGTACTAAACGGCACGGCCACCGAGCACTCGGACGTCTATATACAGTGCTTCTGCGACAGCCCCAAGGATGTGGCGCTGCACCTGCTCAATGCCGGCGTGGATTTCGACACCAGCGAAAGCCGGCACTTTGCCGGCCGTGGGGATGTCGAAACGCTCAGCTTTCTGTGGCGCGGCCAGTGGCCGGCCACTCGCGAGGCCCGCACGCTCGCAGGAGAAGTTCGCGCCACATTGGGTGCCCCAGTCGGAATTCACCTTGCGCTGTATGATGCCGACGATGCACGCGGCGCGGTCAAGGCCGACGCTTCCGGGCGCGTGGCCCGCGCCGATGCCGACGCCGTACGCACGCTCATTGCCTCGACCGACGCCGGGGAATGAGCATCCGGCCCCGGTGTCAGCCCTGGCCTATCGCCTCAATCGCCCGTTATCTAATTAGAACTGTCCTCTTCGCCGCCCGAACATGACCGCATCTGCTCCCACCCGCCGTTCGCCCTTTGTCTTGTGGATCATCATCGCCATCGTCGCAGCGGCCGCCGGCGCGCTGGTGGCCCACTTCGCGCTGGCGCCGAAGGCCGTTTCGGATCAGGCAGTGGAAACGCTGTTCCATACCAAGATGCCGGACCCGGCTGGTGCGGAGGTCGATCTGTCGAAGTTCCGTGGCAAGACTCTGGTGGTCAATTTCTGGGCACCCTGGTGTGGCCCCTGCGTCGAGGAAATGCCCGAGCTGACCGCGCTGCACGGCGAATATGCCCCCCGCAACGTGGAATTCGTCGGCATCGGTATCGATTCGGCCAGCAATATCCAGGATTTCCTGAAGAAGGTGCCGGTGGCGTACCCGCTCACGGTGGCTGGCTTTGCCGGCACGGAACTGTCCCGGACCTTTGGCAACACCCAGGGCGGGTTGCCGTTCACGGTCGTCATCACGCCTGACGGCACTGTGAAGTACCGCAAGATGGGCCGCGTGCATGCCGACGAGCTCCGCGCGGTACTGCCTGGGGCTTGATCCCGCGCAAGGCCAAACCAACCGAATTTCATCGATCTGAAGCCGAACGTTCATCAATTGGCCTCGAACGTGCGGACAAACCCTCAGCCGACAGCGGTTTGCGACTCAAAAGGCACTCGACGGCTGTGATATGACCCCGGATCGACATTTCGCCTTGTATCCCACGCTAGACAAATCCCTCTAAGCTACGGTAATCTCCGCGCAATTTCGTTGATCTGGTCGAGCCGCCGTGTCTTCTACTCCTGCCGTCAGCCGCCCCGTCCGTTACCGCAAGGTGCTGGTTCTGCATGGTCCGAACCTCAATTTGCTCGGGACGCGCGAGCCGCAGACGTACGGACACACGACGCTGGACGATATCAACGAAGCGCTGGCCAAGCGCGCGGCCGAAGCGGGCATCGAGTTGGATACGTTCCAGTCGAATCACGAGGGAGCCCTCGTGGACCGCATTCAGGCAGCGCGTGGCGAGGGGGTGGACTTCATCATCATCAATCCGGCGGCCTATACCCATACGAGTGTGGCCATGCGCGATGCGCTCGCTGGCGTGGCCATTCCCTTCGTCGAGGTGCATCTGTCCAATGTGCATCGCCGCGAGCCGTTCCGTCATCACTCCTATTTCTCTGATCAGGCGATCGGGGTGATATGCGGCCTGGGCTGGCAGGGTTATCTGCTGGCGCTGGATTACGCGCTTGCACAGGAACAGACCGCATCATCTGGCTAACGCCGCAAAGATCAAGCCGCACCCGGGAGGCTGTTTCAGAATGAAGCGAAGCGGTTCTGGCCAGGCGCGGGGCCGCAGGCAGTAAGTACAGGTACCCGCAACGATGCCAGAATCATTCTGAAACCGCCTCAAGCAAGAACGAGATAACAAGGGGCTGCCGCCGTGCCTCTCGCGCATGGCAAGCCAATCAACGATTCACCGCCGCCGTCGCCTCCGAGCAGGAGCGTGACCGGACAACCCGATTCTGGAGGATAAGAAGATGGACCTGCGCAAGCTGAAGACGCTGATCGACCTGGTGGCCGAATCCGGCATTTCGGAACTCGAAGTGACCGAGGGCGAAGGCAAGGTACGTATCGTCAAGCAACCTCCGCAGGTCATGGCCGCTCCGATGGCCATGCCCCAGTACCAGCAACTGCCCGCCGCCCCGGCCGTGAACGTTGCCGGCGCGCCGGCCGCCGCCGCTGCGGAAGCACCGCAAGTCCCGGCTGGTCACGTGGTGACCTCGCCGATGGTCGGCACGTTCTACCGCGCGCCGTCGCCGGGCGCCGCGCCGTTCGTCAACGTGGGCGACACCGTCAAGGAAGGCCAGACCGTCTGCATCATCGAAGCCATGAAGCTGCTCAACGAGATCGAGTGCGACAAGGCCGGCGTGATCAAGGAAATCCTGGTCGAAAACGGTCAGGCCGTCGAATACGGCCAGCCGCTGTTCGTGATCGGCTGATTCCGGCCCGTCCGGCGCTGACGCGGCCTGGCCCGATGGCCCTGCCGCATGCGTCAGCCCGACGCGCCGAAAGCCGGTGCGCCGGGCCCGCCCCTGTTCTCGCAGAGAGAGACCATGTTTGATAAAATTCTGATCGCGAACCGCGGTGAAATCGCCCTTCGCATCCAGCGCGCCTGCCGCGAGCTGGGCATCAAGACCGTGGTGGTGTACTCGGAAGCCGACAAGGACGCCAAGTACGTCAAGCTGGCCGATGAAGCCGTCTGTATCGGCCCGGCCCCGTCGCCGCTGTCATACCTGAACATGCCGGCCATCATCTCGGCCGCCGAAGTGACCGACGCCCAGGCGATCCACCCGGGCTATGGCTTCCTGTCCGAGAACGCGGACTTCGCCGAGCGCGTGGAGAAATCCGGCTTCGTGTTCATCGGCCCGACCTCCGAAAACATCCGCCTGATGGGTGACAAGGTGTCGGCCAAGCAGGCCATGATCAAGTCCGGCGTGCCGTGCGTGCCCGGCTCCGATGGCGCACTGCCCGACGACCCGAAGGAAATCCTGGCAACGGCCCGTCGCGTGGGCTACCCCGTGATCATCAAGGCCGCTGGCGGCGGCGGTGGCCGCGGCATGCGCGTGGTGCACACCGAAGCCGCCCTGCTCAACGCCGTCAACATGACGCGCGAGGAAGCCGGCCGCGCCTTCGGCAATCCCGAGGTCTACATGGAGAAGTTCCTCGAGAACCCGCGCCATGTGGAAATCCAGATCCTGGCCGACCAGCATCGGCAGGCCATCTGGCTGGGCGAACGCGACTGCTCGATGCAGCGCCGCCACCAGAAGGTGATCGAGGAAGCGCCGGCACCGCACATTCCGCGCCGCCTGATCGAGCGCATCGGCGACCGTTGCGCCGAGGCCTGCAAGAAGATCGGCTACCGTGGCGCCGGCACGTTCGAGTTCCTGTACGAGAACAACGAGTTCTACTTCATCGAGATGAACACGCGTGTGCAGGTCGAGCACCCGGTCACCGAGATGATCACGGGCATCGACATCGTGCAGGAGCAGATCCGCATCGCCTTCGGCGAGAAGCTGCGCCTCCGCCAGAAGGACGTGGAACTGCGCGGCCACGCGATCGAGTGCCGGATCAACGCCGAGGACCCGTTCAAGTTCACGCCGTCGCCGGGCCGCATCACCGCCTGGCACATGCCCGGTGGCCCCGGCGTGCGCGTAGACTCCCATGCGTACGACGGCTACTTCGTGCCGCCCAACTACGATTCGATGATCGGCAAGATCATCACGTATGGCGCGACGCGTGACCAGGCCATCGCCCGCATGCGCATCGCGCTGTCGGAAATGGTGGTGGACGGCATCCTGACCAACGTGCCGCTGCACCGCGACCTGATGCTCGACGCCAACTTCGTGGAAGGCGGCACCAGCATTCACTATCTCGAACACCGTCTGGCCCAAAAGGCCAACGTCCAGGGCGAAAAGGCCTGAAACGTGGCCAATCGGCCGGCAAAGCAGTAACAGAGGAATCCCGTGGCTTTCCAGGAATGTGTGATCGAAATTGCGCAGGAGCAGGCGGAAGCCTGGTCCGACGCATTGTTCGACCTCGGCGCGCTGTCGGTATCGGTGGAAGATGCCGATGCCGATACGCCCGACGAACAGCCGCTCTTCGGAGAGCCCGGGCTGGAGCCGACGCGGCTCGCGTGGAACCGTTCGCGCGTGGTGGCGCTCTTCGATGAAGAGACCGATCCCGCGCTCGTGGTGACCGCGGCCGCTAACGCGCTCAAGGTCGACCCGGTGCCGCCGTACGCACTGCGCGGCGTGGAAGACCAGGACTGGGTGCGTCTGACCCAGTCGCAATTCGAACCGATCCGCATCGGTGAAAAGATCTGGGTGGTGCCTTCGTGGCACGACGCGCCGGACCCCGACGCCGTGATTCTGGAGCTCGACCCGGGCCTGGCATTCGGCACCGGCAGCCATCCGACCACGCGCCTGTGCATGCAGTGGCTGGAAGCCAACGTGCGTGCCGGCGAAACCGTGCTCGACTATGGCTGTGGCTCGGGCATCCTGGCCATTGTCGCGAAGAAGCTCGGCGCCGGTGACACCGTTGGGATCGACATCGACCCCAACGCAGTGGATGCGTCGCGCTACAACGCTGAACGCAACCGCGTGGAGGCCAGCTTCGCGCTGCCGGAGTCGGTCTCCGAGGCCACCTACGACCTCGTGGTGGCCAACATCTTGTCGAATCCGCTCAAGCTGATGGCGGCGATGCTCAGCGCGCGTGTGCGGCCGGGCGGCCGCCTGATCCTGTCTGGCGTGCTCGAACGGCAGGCCGAGGAAGTGGCCGCCGCCTACGCGCCCTGGATCCCCATGTCGGTCTGGCGCAGCGAGGAAGGCTGGGTGTGCCTGCACGGCACGCGCCCCGCCGCGCCCGCCGACCGTTCCTGATTTTCCATCATGGCCGCCGCCAAGCTCGTCACGCGCTGCCCGGCCTGCCGCACCGCGTTCCGGCTTGTGGCGGACCAGTTGCGGCTGCGCCAGGGGCTGGTCCGCTGCGGCCAGTGCGACACTGTCTTCGACGCCCGCGAGCACCTGATCGAGGTGCCAGCGGCGTCTGCGCCGGCTGGTGCGTCCACATCCTCCCCCGCTTCCACGCCCACGCCGGCACCTGCGGCTGCGGCACCGTCGGTCACGCTGGCTGCGGCGCTCGCTCACGCGGAGCAGACCCAGGCCGTCGCCCAGGCGCGCGAGGACGAAGCGCCGTTCGACCCGGGCTTCGACCCAGGCTACGACGTGCCCGCGCTCGACTCGCCCACGACGATGATGTCGGAGCCCGAGCGGGAAGAAGCAGTCGAGGTAAAAGCGGAGGCGGTGGCAGAACCGGAAACTAGCGCCGATCGACAAGTGGCTGATACGGCCACGGAAGAGGCCCCCGCGGAGGCCGTCGAGGCCAACGAACCGGAAGCGGCCGACGAAACGCGCGAAAGCGCCGCGCCCGCCGCTGCCGAAGCTGGCGACGAGGCGAAAGACACTGAAGCCGCCACACAAACGCCACCGGTCGAAGCGAGTCAGGAAACACTGCCTGACGCCGACTCCACCGACGTCGACACGCCACCGCAAGTAGCATCGGAGCCGTGGCCTGCCCTGGACCATGGCGTGTTCGATGACGATGCATTGCCGCGTCACTCATCGCTCGACCCGGCCGCAGCGTTCGCGCCGAAGACGCCGGGCGAAATGCCACCAGCCGGTGCCTACAGCGCCAAGGCGATGTGGCCAACGCCCCCCCAGCGCGAGGCACAGACGGCCGCGACCAGTAGCGAGCACAGCACAGACAGCGATAGCGCCGACGACGCCGCGCAGCCGGAAGCCCACCCGCACCCGCACACCGAACCGGTACGCAGTGCAAGCGAGTATCTGCGCGCGGCAGACCCGACTGACGCCGAAACGGAAGCCTGGACAAGGGACGCCGCCGACAGCAACGCTCATGGACCAACATCGCGGGACGGCACGATCGATGCCGTAGCCCGCGAGACGACCACGCGTCACTGGCAGCGCGACGATTCCGGACCGGTAACCGGCCCCGGCTTCGCCCCCGATTTCCTTCGCCACACCCGCGAACGCGAGCAGGCGAGTGCTACCACCACCAAACGCAAGCTGCCGGGTAGCCGACGTCTCTGGACCCGCGTGGCGGTCGTCGTGCTCGGCCTCGGCGTGCTCATCCAGGGCGCCTACCTTGGACGCAGCCAGCTCGCGGGAAACATTCCGGTACTGCGCCCGGTGCTGGAAGCCGCGTGTGAGCCATTCGGCTGCAGCGTCCCGCCGTGGCGCGATCTCGAGGCGCTGCGCATCGACACGTCGCAACTGCAAAAGCAGGACGAGTCCGACGACGTTTATCTGCTCGCGGTCACCATGCGCAACCAGGGCCGCGCCACCACGGCACTGCCCGCCATCGAACTCGTGATGACGGACCTGCAGGACCAGTTGCTGCTGCGGCGCGTGCTGCTGCCGGCTGACTACCTGCAGCCGGACCAGCGCGCTTTTGCCACCACGGGCCTGCGCGCAGGCAGCGAACTGCCGGTTCGGGTACGATTCCGGACGCAGCAGGCGGCAGCGAACTACCGCGTGCTGATCTTCTACCCCTGAGTTCCAACGCCCCCCTGCCATGCCGTCGATGCGCGCATCGGACCGGCTGGCCGTATTCCATTCCAGACAGGAGAGACCATGAGCAATGTGACCCTCGGCGGTAACGCCATTGAAGTTGGCGGCAAGTTTCCTCATAGCGGCGACAAGGCGCCCGCATTCTCGCTCGTCGGCAAGGATCTGAAGGATGTCTCGCTGGCCGACTTCGCAGGCAAGCGCAAGGTGCTGAACATCGTGCCGAGCCTCGATACGCCCGTGTGCCAGGCATCTGCCCGCAAGTTCAACGAGGCCGCCGGCAACCTGAACAACACCGTCGTGCTGACGATCTCGGCCGACCTGCCGTTCGCGATGGGCCGCTTCTGCACCACCGAAGGCCTGGCCAACGTGGTGACGCTGTCGACGATGCGTGGCGCCGAGTTCAAGAACGCCTACGGCGTGGACATCAAGACCGGCCCGCTGGCCGGCGTGTGCGCTCGCGCCGTGGTCGTGGTGGACGAGAACGACACGGTCAAGTACAGCGAACTGGTGTCCGAAATCAAGCAGGAACCGAACTACGACGCCGCACTCGCCGCATTGAAGTAATTTGTTTGATTCGGCACAGTAGTTCAACATTCCGCCCGTCATGCACGGGCGGAATTCATTAACGTATCTGTTACAGCCCTTGCCAGGGCCCTTGGAGAGAGAATGTCCAGCCTGATCTGCGGCTCCGTCGCATACGACACCATCATGACGTTCGACGGACGTTTCCGCGAACACATCCTGCCGGACCAGATCCACATGCTGAACGTCTCGTTCCTGGTGCCGGGTATGCGCCGCGAGTTTGGCGGCTGCGCGGGCAATATCGCCTACACGCTCAAAATGCTGGGCGGCGACCCGATCGTGATGGCCACGGTGGGCCAGGACGCCGAACCGTATCTGCAGTACCTGCGCAACCTCGAGATCCGCACCGACCATATCCGCGTGCTGCCCGAGACATTCACCGCGCAGGCGATGATCACGACCGATCTGGACAACAACCAGATCACGGCCTTCCACCCTGGCGCCATGGGTCAGTCGCAACTGAACCGGGTGCAGGACGCGCTGGCCACGGGCAACCGCCCGGCAGTCGGCATCGTCGCGCCGGACAGCCGTGAAGGCATGCTTCACCATGCCCAGCAGTTCGCCGCCGAGGGCATCCCCTTCATCTTCGACCTGGGTCAGGCCATGCCGCTGTTCAACGGCGAGGACCTGCGGCAGTTCATTGAACTTGCCAGCTACGTGACGGTCAATGACTACGAAGCGCAGGTCCTGCTGTCACGCACCGCATGGACCAGCGCAGAGGTAGCCGCCAAGGTCCGCGCGTTCATCGTGACGCACGGCGAGCGCGGCGCCAGCGTCTTTGCCGACGGCAAGCAGTACGCCATTCCCGCCGTGCCCGCCGAACGTGTGGTCGACCCCACCGGATGCGGCGATGCGTTCAGGGGTGGCCTGCTCCACGGCATCGAGAACGGGATGGATTGGGAAACCACCGGCCGCCTCGCTTCGCTGATGGGCTCTCTCAAGATCGCCCAGCAGGGTCCCCAGAACCACTGGATGTCCTGCGACGAAATCGGCAGCCGCTTCCAGTCCGTCTTTGGTTACCGTTACGCTTGATCTGGTGCCGGGTGCGTCACCCCCGGCACAGCAACGCAACGCGGAATCTTTCACGGGAAGAAGTCATGAACAAGATCCTACGTATCGGCGGCGTCGCCGTGTTGGCAGCGGCGACGCTGCTTGCCGGGTGTTCCACCCAGTCAAACTCCAATAGCGTCTACACGGGTGGCCAGGCCCAGCGCGAGCAGACCGTGCGCTTCGGCGTGGTGGAAGGCGTGCGTGACGTCATGATCCAGGGCGAGGCCACGGGCGCCGGCACGCTTGCCGGTGGCGCGCTCGGTGGTGTTGCCGCCGGCAGCACGATCGGCGGCGGCAATGGCGCCATCGCAGCAGGCCTGCTCGGCGCAATCCTGGGCGGCATGGCCGGTAGCGCCGCCGAGAACAAGATCGCGCAGCGTCGCGGCCTGGAGATCACCGTACGCCTGGAGAATGGCGAGATGCGCGCCATCACGCAGGATGCGGACGAGATCTTCCGCCCTGGCGACCGTGTGCGGCTGCTCTCCTCGGGCGGCGTGACGCGCGTTACGCACTAAGTCACGCGCTGGTCGACCCGACCCCAGCAATCGAACGCCGCGTGCCGTCAGGCCGCGGCGTTTTGCTTTTGCGCGAGCCCCTGACCTGGCTACTCCTGATCGTCATCCAGACCGACTGGCGCCGCTCTCGCACGTCCACCCAGAAATAAAAAACCCGCCGGGCACGGATGCCATCGGCGGGTTGGCAAGACTGCCGTCTTGCGGACCGGATACGCCGTATCCGGTCAGTGCGGCACGCGATGCGTGCCCTGGCGATTCCCGGTTGTGATCGCTCGCACGAGTGCGAGGCGATTACGGACGGTTGCCCGTCGGGAACGGCCAGGCTGCAGCCGGGTTCAGCGCGGTCTTGGCTGCGGCCGCGGGGGCAACAGCAGGAGCAGCGGCAGGCTTCGCAGCAGCCTTCTTGGCAGCAGGCTTCTTCGCAGCAGCCTTCTTGGCAGCAGGCTTCTTGGCAGCCGGCTTCTTTGCAGCAGCCTTCTTGGCGGCCGGCTTCTTGGCGGCTACCTTCTTGGCTGCGGCCTTCTTGGCCGGTGCTGCCTTCTTGGCGACGACCTTCTTGGCGGCCGGCTTCTTGGCAGCAACCTTCTTCACTGCAGCCTTCTTGGCCGGTGCTGCCTTCTTGGCGGCTACCTTCTTGGTTGCGACCTTCTTGGCAGCAACCTTCTTCACTGCAGCCTTCTTGGCCGGTGCTGCCTTCTTGGCGGCTACCTTCTTGGTCGCTACCTTCTTGGTCGCTACCTTCTTGGCGGCTACCTTCTTGGTTGCGACCTTCTTGGCAGCAGCCTTCTTGGCGGCCGGAGCAGCCTTCTTGGCGGCGACCTTCTTCACAGCAGCCTTCTTGGCGGCCGGCTTGGCGGCCTTCTTAGCCGCCGGCTTTTTCTTTGCAGCAGTTGCCATGGATAACTCCTTCACTAACGTGAAATATCGAATGACCTAAATTGGCGACCCGACCGACCCGAGGCGTGTTTTGCACGTGCCCCAATCGAGCGAGCGATTCATCGGCGCACGACGCAACATCGACCGCACGCTAATGAATTCGGTGGCAGGGAGACAGCCGCGTCCGGCGCGAACTTGCGCGCTCATGGCGGTGTGCCCGCGGCGGCCAGGCATCCGCGAGCGAGCTGCAAACCCAGCGCTCAAGCGGATTCCCGGGCTAAGCCGCGCCCTGGAAAATTCGATCTGCCCGCACCGCCCGTCATGTCGGCGCGCAGCCTGGAAAGAGGAGATATCGGTCAGCAGGTCCACAGTGCGGGCATGGCCTCGCGCACTGCGGACGGCAATCATTCGGGGGTAACTCGCCCATACCGTCACTGGGCAACTGGAGACCGCACGCGTTTTAAAAAGCCATTTCGGCTCAGTCTGCGTCAAAGTTCTGGTGCTCCTCGGCTACCCGCCATCACTGCATCGAAGCTTCGCTTCATCGTTCCTTCTCGCTCGCGTTCTTGCTTGCCTTCGTGCGCGCTACTCGGTCGATGCAATGAAGTGAGACTCTTGTCAAGGCGAATCATAATTCGTTTGTTCGATGATGTTAAGAAAAAAGTGCAAAAAAACTTGCGCGCAATTACGAATCGATCTACTCGGCGCGCACGTCTCGATGACGACACCATCGACACACATGTTGATCTCGACTTTCACACACGCTCCAGAGTTCCTTCATCGGGTCTTCGCACGATGAGTCGATGCGCGGCGGATCGTGTCGATGACGCGTGATCGCACACCCGCGAAGGCATCGCACATACCTGCTCAGACACGCTTGCGATGCCGTGTGAAGTGCGGTGGCGCGTTCACGCCCGCAAGCCGGAAAGCCGCATGAGCATTGGCTTTCCGGTCCTCCATCGATGTCGTTCCATGCACTGCGGATACTTGTGCGACAGCGTTCCGCGCAGCGCTGCCGCGTCGCGTTCCCGCGAGTGGCAACGCATGCGAACACGCTCCGACTTGCGCCACCGTCGAACCATGCGCGCGCGATGCCCAGCATCGGCGTGCAAGCTTCAGAGAGTTGCGCGTGAGCGACGAAAGAGTGATGCGTCAAAGCAACGGTTTGTGTCGTCGTTGCGAAGTCGCACGCTCGATTTCGATGCTGTCGAAGTTCCTCGCCACGTCGAAACGCTCCGTGCGCGTCGCCACATCGCGACTGGCGATGTGGTTCGTGATGGTTGGAGGAGGCACGACGCAAACGCATCAGTCGTGCAACCGAGCACGATGTTCGCCACGTCGACCCGCTGCGTCGTCAGACAATGCAGCTGCATTCGAGCGATGCGCCGCATCCGGGTTCCTACTGAGACGAATGCGATGCAGGCGTGGCCAATTTCCGAAGCACTGTGGCGACATCGCTGCAGCTGGACGATGGCTAGAGGAAAATCTCGGAACCGCCGCTCATGCTGGCGTTGTTGCACGACAGAATCCGCGCCAGGCCGCGCCGGGCGGGCGATTGCAGCAAGCGCTACATTGCGCGCCGGTGCGTACGCAAACGGATGTTGGAGATTGCGGCGCGCGGCATCCGACAGTAGATTGGCGTCGCGCCCGCCGTTACCCGATCGAGCGAACCAACTTTGCAACACCGAACATTGAACTCTGAACTGGAGACCACCACCATGCGCATGACCGCCCCTCGTACCCTGCTGCGTGCCGCCGTGTTCGCCGCTGCTTTTGCTGCCAGCGCAGCGGCAATGGCGCAAGCCACGCCGACCGGCACCTGGCAGACGATTGACGACGCCACCGGCAAGCCGCGTGGCGTGATCGAGATCAGCGAGAAGGACGGCGTCTACAGCGGCAAGCTCACGAAGAGTCTCGTGCCGCATGAAGGCCCGCCCACGGTGTGCGACAAGTGCACCGACTCGCGCAAGGATCAGCCGATCATCGGCATGACGCTGCTGACCGGTCTGCGCAAGACGGCCGACAACGAGTGGACCGGCGGCGAGATTCTGGATCCCGAAAGCGGCAAGCTGTACAAGTGCAAGATGTCGCTGGCCGAAGACGGCAAGAAGCTCAACGTGCGCGGCTTCATCGGCATTAGTCTGATCGGCCGGACCCAGACCTGGGTGCGCGCGCAGTAAGCGGCGATTCGTCAGCAATTCACTGCCTCACTGACGCCTGCGCGAACGGTGAGGCGGCTCCCCTGAGCACGCTTCGCACACATCACCTGGTGTACAGGCATGTGACAGCTTCCTTCGGTAAGATCGTTTGCCTTCACAACGACATCCGGAGACTTTGAGCATGCGCTTCTCCCCACGCGGCCGCGTCATGGCCCTCGCACTCGCCACCACTTCCCTCATCGCCGCAACCGCGCACGCCGCGGATGCCTGGCCGAATCACGTCATCAAGTTCGTCGTGCCGTTCACGGCAGGCGGTGCCAACGACCTCGTGGCACGTGCCGGCGCCGAAGCCGTCAGCAAGCGCATCGGACAGCCGGTCGTCATCGAGAATCGCCCGGGTGCGGGCGGCATCGTTGGCGCCGACTACGTGGCAAAGAGCAAGCCCGATGGCTACACGTTCCTGGTCGGCGCGGTAGGCACCGTGACCAACGGCCTGATCCGCTCGAAGATGCCGTACGCACCGGACGATCTCGTTCCCGTCGGCCTGATCGCGGTGAGCCCGTCGGTGATCGTCGCTTCGCCGTCGGTGCCGGTGAACAACGTCAAGGAACTGATCGAGTATTCGAAGAAGCAGGGTGGCGTGCCGTTCGCTACCGCCGGCAGCGGCAGCACGCCGCACTTCGTCGAGGAAATGCTCAAGGAAAAAGGCGCGGTGCTGACCGTGGTGCCGTACAAGAGCGGTTCGGAGAGCATCACGGCTGTGATCGGCAATCAGGTCGTGGCAACGTCCGAAGCGTCGATCGTGGTGCTGCCGCAGATCAAGGCGGGCAAGCTGAAGGCGCTGGGCGCGACGTGGGACAAGCGTATGCCCGCTGCACCGAACATCGCGACCACTGCGGAACAGGGTCTGCCCGAAGTTCGCATCGGGCATTGGGCCGGCATCTTCGCACCGAAGGGCACAGACCCGGCCATCATCAAGAAGCTCAACGCGGAACTGAGCGCGGGCATGCAGAGCCCCGATATTCGCGAGCGCCTGATCCAGAACGGTATCGAGCCCGCAGGCGGCTCGGTGGAGAGCTTCGTCGCGTTTATCAAATCCGAGCGCGAACGCCTGGGTCGGATCGCGAAAAACGCGAATATGAGCGCCGATTAAAAAATCCGGACGCGGTCACCTGCCAGGGTGACCAAATGTATGCATACGGCCCGCCTTGAGCGGGCCGTTTGTTTTGCATCACCGCCGTTACAAAAGCGCATTAATCAGCATACGTAACGCCCAAAACGCCATCCACACGGCCCCTTTCGTAGTTGTTTGTATTTTTATTAAGTCATTCGAGAGCACATAACATTGTCTGTGAACAGGTAACAACGCAAATTGCAACGCGAATCGTTCGCATTTATATTGCGCCACGCCCGCACACATGGACTGGACAATGACTCGCCGCACGCCCCTGGCCACCGCCCTCGTAGCCCTTTTTGCCGTTCCTGC
This sequence comes from Cupriavidus metallidurans CH34, assembly GCF_000196015.1. NCBI lineage: Bacteria > Pseudomonadati > Pseudomonadota > Betaproteobacteria > Burkholderiales > Burkholderiaceae > Cupriavidus > Cupriavidus metallidurans. The sequence goes on from NC_007973.1 coordinate 3,332,142, forward strand.
CGCCCCTGCCGCCCTGGCCCAGCAAGCGCCCGCCACGCCCGCTCCTGCGCCGGCCAGCGCGTCGGAAACCGCGCCTGCAACGCTGCGCGAGATCACGGTCCAGGGCTCGGCCATTCGCGACGATTTCAGCCCGGCAGGCAGCCAGCTCTCGAAGCTGCCTGCTGAATTGCGTGACGTCCCCCAGTCCGTGACGATCGTGAATCGCGCGGTAATGGATTCGCAAGGTGCCACCTCGCTGGCCGATGCACTGCGCAACGTGCCCGGCATCACGATCGGCGGCGCCGAGGGCGGCCAGATCGGTACCAACATCAACCTGAACGGGTTCTCGGCGCGTACCGACATGTACCTCGACGGCTTCCGCGACCGTGGCCAGTACTACCGCGACACATTCGCGCTGGATCAGGTCGAAGTCATCATGGGCCCGTCGTCGATGCTGTTCGGCCGTGGCTCCACCGGCGGCGTGGTGAACCAGGTCACCAAGAAGCCGCAGATGAAAGCCGCCACGGAGGTAACCGGCTCCGTCACCACGAACGGCCTGGTGCGCGCCACCGCCGACGTGAACACGCCAACCGGCGATACCTCCGCCTTCCGCATCTCCGCGATGGCGCAGGACGGCAAGCCGAGCACGCGCGACGAAATGACGGTGCAGGACTTCGGCATCGCGCCGTCCTGGCGCTTTGGCATCGGCACGTCCACCGAGATCACGCTGTCCGCCCTGCTCCAGCACAACGAGGACATGCCCGACTATGGTTTCCCGGCCATCAACGGTCACCCGGTCAACGTCAATCGCAACACGTACTACGGCTTCAACAACGACCGCACGCGCCAGGACATCGCCTCACTTTCGGCCGGCGTCACGCACAAGTTCTCGCCGAACCTGCGCTTGCGCAACCAGACCTCATTCAACTACGTATCCACCGATGCGCGAGAGACGGCGCCCAATGCCGTGGGCTCGATCGATGCCTCCGGCAAGTTCACGGCGCTGACCACGACCAATCTGCCACTGTCGCAGCTCTATGTGCGCCAACAGAGCCATGACCGCAACATCCGCGATTACTCGATCTTCAACCAGACCGAACTGACCGCTGACTTCAACACCGGTCCGGTCAAGCACACGCTGCTGACGGGCCTGGAGCTTGGTCATGATGGTTACAACAACCAGAACTACTACCGGAACGGCAGCTGCGGCAGCACGCCGCTAAATGCGAACGGGGCCACCACGGGCTACGTCGCCTGCACGCCAGTGGTCGATCCGGTCTACCAGGACTCACCGTCGAACGTCGCCTCGAGCGTCGGCAACCTGCAAGGCGGGTCAGCCAACACGGTCGCCGTCTACGCCAACGATTCGATCGAGTTCAGCAAGCAGTGGAAGGCTGTTGCCGGCCTGCGCTACGACCGATATATCGCCAGCATCAGCAACTCGATCAACTCCTCCAACACCAGCGGCAGCACCGTGCTGCCGTATGCCAACCAGACCGTCAACTTCACGAGCGTGCGTCTGGGCGGCATCTGGCAGCCGACGGAGCAGCAGTCGTACTACGTGTCGTATGGCACGTCGTTCAACCCGTCGCTCGAGCAACTGGTCGGCACGGTGGGCCAGCAATCGCTGGACCCGGAGAAGAACAAATCGTACGAACTGGGTGGCAAGTGGGATCTGCGCAATGGCGACCTTCAAGTCAACTCGGCGATTTTCCGCATCACCAAGGACAACGCGCGTAGCCAGATCGACGCCACCACTTACGCGCTGACGGGCAAGATCCAGGTAGACGGCTTCCGCCTGGGCATGACCGGCCGCATTACCCAGAAGTGGCAGGTGTTCGCCGGCTACACATACCTCGATGGCGTGATCGAGAACGGCGTCGCCGCCGGCACGCAAGGCAAGGTGCCGCTCAATACGCCCAAGCACACGGCCACAGCCTGGACCAGCTACGCGATCCTGCCGAACTGGGAAATCGGCGGCGGGGCGTTTTATATGTCGCAGCGCTATGCCAACAACACCAACACCGTACAGGTGGGCGGCTACGTGCGCTGGGACGGCATGATCGCCTACCATCAGCCGAAGTACGATGTGCGCCTGAATCTGTTCAACATCTTCGACAAGAAGTATTACGATGCACTGATTCAGTCCGACGGCGGGCGTTCGGTGCCGGGTACGGGCCGCACCGCGATGCTGTCGTTCACATACCGCATGTAAGTGCCGCCGGGGCCGCAGCGCCGGGCGGCTCCGATTTTCGCTCACTATCTATATAGATACGATGCTCGTCCGCATTCCGCAGGTTCTCAACGCCGAGCAACTGGCCATGCTGCGGGAGCAGCTCGATCACGCGGGCGACGCCTGGGTGGACGGCCGAGTCACCGCCGGATACTCGGGCGCGCCGGTGAAGTTCAACCAGCAGATCGACGAACGCTCCGAGGCGGCGGCGCAGTGCCAGCATCTTGTACTGAGCGCGCTCGAGCGCAATCCGCTGTTCATCAGCGCGGTGCTGCCGAATATCGTCTATCCGCCGATGTTCAATCGCTACAGTGAGGGCATGACGTTCGGCCTGCATGTCGATGGTGGCGTTCGCCTGCACCCGCACAACGGTCGCAAGCTGCGTACCGATGTTTCCGCCACGCTGTTCCTGTCCGACCCGGCCAGCTACGACGGCGGCGAACTGCAGATCGAAGACACCTACGGCGTGCACTCGGTCAAGCTCGCGGCCGGCGACATGGTGGTCTACCCGTCCACAAGCCTGCACCAGGTCAAGCCGATCACGCGCGGTGTGCGGGTTGGCTGCTTCTTCTGGATTCAGAGCCTGATTCGCGACGATGGCCAACGCGCGCTGTTGTTCGACATGGACAACGCCATCCAGACGCTGAATCAGACCAACGCTGACGAACGCGCGCGCCGCACGCTAGTGGGCTGCTATCACAACCTCCTGCGCCAGTGGAGCGATACCTGATCCCGGCCTGGTCTTCCTCGCCTAGCCGAACTGCTCGGCCAGCGCCTGACGCGCCTGGCCAATGAACTCGCTCTCCCCGCGCCGGGCCCCCAGCAGATAGAACTCGGCCGAAGGCAGCGGTGGCAATTTCCAGCCCGCCGTGGCGGCGGCATCCAGCGGCGCGACACCCGGCCCGATGGCCGAGGCGTTCAGACATGACACGCCAAGGCCCGCCGCCAGAGCCAGATGCAGCCCGGCCACCCCGGATGCCGAATGGCCAATATCGAACGCGCGCCGCCGCCGTTTGAGCAACTGCACCACGAACTGGTGCATCGAACAGGTATCCGGTAACAGCACGAGCGGCAGCGTGGCCTGCGGCGACTCGGCGATCTCCGGTGCCGCGACCCACGCCAGCGCCTCCCGCCGCAGTACGACACCGGACTTGCGCCTCTCGTGCGGTGCAGCATCGCCCCCCGAACGTATCAACCGCATACTCAAGCCGATATCGAACTCGTCCATCTCGGCGGCAGCCTCGATGGCCGCGCTCTTCATGACCGTCACGTGCAGCTTCAGGTACGGATAGCGGTCACGCAGCCGGCGCAACATGCCGGCAATCTCGCCGGGGCGAAAGTAGTCCGTCACCGCCAGACGTAGCTCGCCATCGAGCGACTGTCCGCGCAATTCCTGCATCGCCAGTTCGTTCAGCGACAGGATGCGCCGCGCGTACTCGAGCAGCCGCGCGCCGGCCGGCGTCACTGCGGCCCCCTTCTTCCCTCGAGTCAGGAGGGGGACGCCGGCACGCTCCTCAAGCTTGCGCAATTGCTCGCTGACGGACGACTGCGACAGGAACAGCCGGGGTGCCGCGGCGGACAAGCTACCGCTGTCCGCCACGGCCACGAAGGTTCTCAGTTGATCGGTCTCGAATCCACGCATGGCAGGCCCCAATGATTCGGTATATCCGATGGATACTATCGCATATTCCCGCTTTCCCGATATTACAGAAGCGCCTACGATGGCATCACCGCAGCGGATAAACATCCACCGCACCGTGAAAACCAACGCAATCAAGGAGCCTGTCATGCCCCACATCGCCCTGCAGATTTCCGGCCATCCCGATACGGAACTCACCCGCCGCGCGGTCGCCGCGGTCGGCGAACTGACCCAGCGGGTCCTGCGAAAGGAAGCCAGCGTGATCGCCACCACGGTTACGTACATTCCGCGCGAACAGTGGTTCATTGCTGGCAAACCGCTGTCGGAGTATGCCGAGGGCCGCAACGCGTTCCAGCTCGACATCAGCGTGACCGACGAGACGAACACCAAGGCCGAAAAGGCGCAGTATCTCGCAGCGATATTCGGGGCCTTGTCCGAGGTGATCGGCGACGTCAATCCCCTGTCCTACATCCATGTGATCGACGCGCGGGCGGCCGCCTACGGATACGGCGGCAAGTCGCAGGAGTTCCGCCACCAACACGGTTGATTCGCGCATTTCAGTCAGCAGTGTCGTGCGGGCCGCTGGCTTGTACTCCGTGCCAATGTTCACTAGTGTGAAGGGCTGCAAGCCGTCATCGGCCCCTCACACCGGAGTCATTGCATGAAACAAGTCACACTGCCCGGCGGCGAACGCGTGCCCGCGCTGGGCATGGGTACCTGGAACATTGGCGATCATCGCCAGACACGTGCCGACGAAATCGCCACGTTGCAGCTGGGTCTGGATCTTGGACTGCGGCTGATCGACACCGCCGAGATGTATGGCGAAGGCTTGTCGGAGTCACTGGTCGGCGAGGCGATCCGGGGGCGTCGCGACCAGACGTTCCTGGTCAGCAAGGTGTATCCGCACAATGCCAGTCGCAAGGGCGCGGCGGCCGCGTGCGAGCGCAGCCTGAAACGCCTGGGTACCGACCATATTGATCTCTACCTGCTCCACTGGCGCGGCGACGTGCCGTTCGAGGAAACGATCGAGGCGTTTCTGGCGTTGCGGCAAGCCGGCAAGGTCCGCCATTTCGGCGTCAGCAATCTCGACCTCTCCGACATGGAAGAACTATGGGATGTGCCGGGTGGCGATGAAGTGGCCGTGAATCAGTTGCTCTATAACCTGAGCCGCCGTGGCATCGAATTCGACCTGCTGCCCTGGCTGCGCGAGCGGGAGGTTCCCGTCATGGCCTATTCCCCGATCGAGCAGGCGCGATTGCTGCGCAGCCCGGGCCTGAAGCGTTTTGCGCAATCGATTGGAAAGTCTCCGGCGCAGGTTGCGCTGGCGTGGCTGCTCAGCCGCGACGACATTATCGCCATCCCAAAGACTGGCAACCGCGAGCGTCTGCGCGAGAACGTCGGCGCGCTGGACCTGACGCTGAGCGCGGAACAGCTTGCCGCGCTGGACGAACTGTTTCCGCCCCCGCGCCACGTGCAGCCGCTGGCGATGCTCTGAACGCGGGCCCAGGACGAGACGGAACTGGCGCCGGCTATTCACCGGCGCCCCGATTTAGCGCTGCCCTGCCTTGTAGCGCTCTACCTCGACGTAGCGCGTGAGATAGACACGTGCCTTCTCACGCGTATCCGTGGTCACCCGATCGGCAGCCTGTTTGGCGCTGCTACGGCCGTGGGCCGAACTCATGCCAGCCATCAGATATGACTGGAACGCGTCGTGCATGACCTTCAGTTGGTCCTGACAGGCACTAAGCGCACCGCCAGCCACGTCAGCCGGCACGGCCTTGCTCGAAACACCGTCGTCGACCTTGACCTGTACGCATTCCATATATTTCACGCGTTCGGCCTGCCATGCCGGCGCGACCTGTACAGACTCCTGCGCGGCGGCCTGGGTTGCCGACTCGGCCGGCGGCTGCGAGGACGAGCAGGCGGCCAGCAAAGCGACCATCGGCAGCGTCGTCACGGCGAGCCTCCGCAATGGCGTCCATTCGGAATATTGAGAGGCGGCAATGCCGGCGTCTGAAGAAAAGGGGGCGATTGTCTGGTGCATGCTCCAAAGACCAGGGCGGATGATTTGAGTTTCAGAAGCCATTCCACAGATTTGCAAGAAATTGCAATAAAACGGGACGGTCTTGCCTCATGTCAGATAGCAAGTCACGTATTGTCAGACAAAATCGCATTTGCGGAAGTGCATCGCACGCCTATGCTTTAGAGGCGGTTAAAACACTTCAACCCTTGGAGGAAAGCATGAAACGTCGAACCTTCCTGTCCGCCGGCAGTGCGGGGCTTGTCGGTCTTACCGGTCTGGGTGCGCTGGCAGGCTGCAGCGTCACTGGTCCCACCGACTCCGGTGACAGTGCATCCAAGCGTCGTGAAATCAACGTTGGCGCAACGGATACGCTCAATCGCCTCTACGCGACAACCAAGTCCGCACAGGAACTGGGTGCCAAGGCCAAGGGCATCCTGATCTTCCCCAAGCTACTGTCAGCTGGTTTCATCGTTGGGGGTGAATACGGCGACGGCGTCCTGCGGGCGGGCGGTGCCGACCGAGGATACTATCGGGCGATCTCTGGTTCGTTCGGCTTTCAGGCCGGCGCGCAATCGAAAGCGTTCGTCCTGATGTTCATGACCCAGGAGGCGTACGACAAGTTCGTGCATAGCAGTGGCTGGCAAGTGGGCGCGGATGCCACGGTGGCCCTGGCGACGATTGGCGCCAACGGTCAGATCGATACCAATACGGCACAGCAGCCGATCATCGGTTTCGCGATGACCAATGCGGGCCTGATGGCTGGCCTGAGCCTGGAAGGCACCAAGATCTCGAAGCTCTCGATCTGACGCAATTTGACACATTGCGAAGTATTGATTTGAAGTCTTGACCGGGGGGGCCCGTCCTTGCGGCCCCCCCCGGTCACATCGCGGCAGGCTCGTGTGGCTGCCCTCGGCGAGGGCTGCGGGTGTTGACTGCCCGCGTCGCTCTCGCTCCTCCCCCCGCGTTCCATTTCTCTTCGCCGAACCTGCATCGGTATGCGCATCCGACCCCGATTGACCCGTTAGAATGCGTCCCTCCCCTTTTTCGTACGCGAGGCCGAATTCTCATGTGGTTCAAGAATCTCCAGGTTCATCGTTTCTCCGCCCCGTGGACACTCACCGCTGACGACGTTGAAGCTTGCCTGGCCAAGCACGCGTTCTACCCCGGCACCAGCCTGGAGATGCAGACGCAAGGCTGGGCATCGCCCCGCGACAACGGTCAGCTCGTTCATTGCGTCAATCGCCAGATGCTGCTGGTGCTGCGCACCGAAAAGAAGCTGCTGCCGGCAACCGTGGTCAACCAGGTCACCAAGGCCCGCGCCGCCGAACTCGAGGAGCAACAGGGCTTCAAGCCGGGCCGCAAGCAACTCAAGGAACTGAAGGAGCAGATCACGGAAGAACTGCTCCCGCGCGCCTTCAGCATTCGCCGCGACACGCGCGTCTGGATCGACCCGGCCAATGGCTGGCTGGCGATCGACGCGGCCGGAACGGCCAAGGCCGACGAAGTGCGTGGGATGCTGTTCAAGGCAATTGATCCGCTGCCCGTGGCCAACCTGCACGTGAACCAGTCGCCCGTGACCGCCATGACCGAATGGCTGGCCACCGAAACCGCCCCGGCCGGCTTCACAGTCGACCAGGAAATCGAGCTCCAGTCGAGCGGCGAAAGCAAGGCCACGGTCCGCTACGTCCGCCACCCGCTGGACCCCGAGGACCTGCGCCGCCATATCGCCGCCGGCAAGCGTTGCACGCGCCTGGCCATGACGTGGAACGACCGCGTGTCATTCGTGCTGACCGAAGCGCTGGTCATCAAACGCGTGAATCCGCTCGATGTCATCAAGGAACAGGCCGACGGCACGCTGCATGACGAGGACGAGCGCTTCGATGCCGACTTCGCGCTGATGGCGGGCGAACTGGCGAGCCTGCTTACCGACCTGACCGACGCCCTGGGCGGCGAGCGCAAGGCCGAAGGCACCGAAGCCCCCATCGACGTCCGCAAGGCGGCCTGATCCCACGTTCGCCATCGCGCCGGCGAGTTCAATCGAGTGTCAGCACGACGCGCGTAGCCTGCTCGCCAGCGCGCCGCCAAACGTCCGCGACCGCGGACATCTGCGCCAGTTCGAATTCCGTGCCGAGGTCGCTATCACTGGCGCAGGCAAGGATGTCGTCGACCAGCGTCTTCATGTAGCCGAGCGGCGGATGGTTGGCCGGGCCGCAGCCCATGAGCTGCACGCGCGAGTCGCGCAGCGCCGCAGGCGGCAGCATCATGCTGCCGGCCCCTCGGTTCGCCGTCGTGACGATGCGCACGCCACGGTCGAACATCGACATCGGCATCCCGTCGCACTGCACCAACGCGGCCAGCAGCAGTTCTAGCGCCTCGCCCCAGACGAAATCGATCACCACGTCGATCCCCTGCTCCGCAAACGAGGCGAACGTGTACTGCAGGATGCTCGGCGGCAGTGCGAGGTCGATCAGCGCATCGGCACCGAGTGTGGACAACTGCTCGGGCAGATGACCGGCGGCGATGACGCGCCCCGCCCCTTGCAGACGCGCCGCCTGCACCGCCAGGCGGCCCGCGATGCCCGACGCGCCAAGCACCAGCACGGTTTCGCCAGGCTCGACATCGGCCCGCGTCGCCAGCGGCAACCATGCGGCCAGCGCAGGCCCGACCAGCGCCGCAGCCGCCGCCCAACCAACATCGTCCGGCAGCGGCGCCACCCACTCGGCCGGCGCGTATTCGGCCATCGCGCCATACGGCGCCCGACTGGCCCGGAAGTAGACACGCTGCCCGTCGGCGAGCCGCCCGACGCCATCGCGCCCACAGATGAACGGCAACTGCGTCGGCAAGCGGGGATGCAGCCCCTTGGCGATAGCGAGATCGGCCGGGCAGATCACTGCGGCCCTGACCTGGACCAGGGTTTCCCCATCGCTCGGATAGGGGTCGTCAAAGGTGGTGAAACACGGCGTTTCGCCGAATTGGTGCTGGACTACGGCTTTCATCGATGGCTCTCCTTGGTGGACCCATCACGGATCCTAGGGAGCCCGAAGTCCGAAGTCTCTGAGCCGATTCTGAAAGGAGATGCGCGTAAAATCCCCCGAAAACAACGAGGAGACTCCATTGAAGCCGTCGCGCCTGTCCCTGGCCGCGCTGCTGCTCGCAGCCGCCACCACCGCCCACGCCGCCTGGCCTGACCGCCCCATCAAGCTGATCGTGCCGTTCCCGCCCGGACAGGCCACCGATATCTTCGCCCGCGCGCTTGCCGAGAAACTGGGCAAGCAACTGGGCCAGTCCGTCATTGTCGAGAACCGGGCAGGCGCCGGTGGCAACATCGGCATGGAGGTCGCCGCGAAGGCACCGGCCGATGGCTATACGCTCGTGATGGCGGGCAGCGCGATGGCGATCAATCAGACGCTCTACAAGAAGGTCAACTACGACCCGCGCCAGGATTTCGCGCCGATATCGGGCGTGTTCTCGGTGCCACTGGTGTTCCTGGCCACGCCACAGTCGGGTTTCACCTCGCTGCGCGACCTGATCACAAAGGCCAAGGCGGCGCCGGGCAAGTACAGCTACGCGAGCGCGGGCATCGGCGGCACGCAGCACCTGTCGGCCGAAATGCTCAAGGCACAGACCGGCATCTTCGTCGTGCACATTCCGTACAAGGGCAGCGGCCCGGCGCAGGCGGATTTTCTCGGCAATCAGATTCCGCTGATGGTCGATTCGGTAACGGCCGCCATGCCGCTGATCCAGAGCCACAAGGCCCTGCCGCTGGCCGTGACCACGACGCAACGCGTGCCGCAGCTCCCATCGGTGCCAACCGTACGCGAACAGGGCGTGCCGGGCTTCGAGGCGCTGGGCTGGGCCGTGATGATGGCGCCGGCTGGCACGCCCCCGGCCGTCGTCTCGCAGCTGAATGCGGAGACCGTCAAGGCGCTGCAATCGCCCGAACTGCACAAGTTCATCACCGACCGGGGCTCGGAGCCAATGCCGATGACGCCGGCGGAGACCGGCAAGTTCGTGGATAGCGAGATCCGGAAATGGGCGACGGTGGTGAAACGGTCCGGAGCGACGGCGGAATAAGCCGCCAAGAAACAAAAACGGACATCAGGCTCCGCCCGATGTCCGCACACTACCCATTCTGGCTGCCGTCTTCTCAACGCGGCAGCCGACCCCTCAATCCCACGACAGCGCGCCGCCCGTCTGGTACTCGATGACGCGCGTCTCGAAGAAGTTACGCTCTTTCTTCAGGTCGATCATTTCGCTCATCCACGGGAACGGGTTTTCCTCGTTCGGGAAGAGCTGGTCCAGGCCGATCTGCTGGCAACGGCGGTTGCAGATGAAGCGCAGGTAGCCCTTGAACATCGGTGCGTTCAGGCCCAGCACGCCGCGCGGCATGGTGTCCTCGGCGTAGCGGTATTCCAGGTCCACGGCCTTCTTGAACAGCTCGGTGATCTCGGCCTTGAACTCGGCCGTCCACAGGTGCGGGTTCTCGAGCTTGATCTGGTTGATCAGGTCGATGCCGAAATTGCAGTGCAGGGATTCGTCGCGCAGGATGTACTGGTACTGCTCGGCAGCGCCGGTCATCTTGTTCTGGCGGCCCATCGCCAGGATCTGCGTGAAGCCCACGTAGAAGAACAGGCCTTCCATAATGCAGGCGAACACGATCAGCGACTTCAGCAGCTTCTGGTCGTTCTCCGGCGTGCCGGTCTTGAACGACGGGTCGGTCAGCGTGTCGATGAACGGGATCAGGAACTCGTCCTTGTCGCGGATCGACTGCACTTCATGGTACGCGTTGAAGATCTCGGCTTCGTTCAGACCGAGCGATTCCACGATGTACTGGTACGCGTGCGTGTGGATGGCCTCTTCGAAGGCCTGGCGTAACAGGTACTGGCGGCATTCCGGCGCCGTGATCTGGCGGTACGTGCCCAGCACGATATTGTTGGCGGCCAGCGAATCGGCCGTCACGAAGAAGCCCAGGTTGCGCTTGATGATGCGGCGCTCGTCCTCGGTCAGGCCGTTCGGGTCCTTCCACAGGGCGATGTCGCGCGACATGTTGATTTCCTGCGGCATCCAGTGGTTCGCGCAACCGGCCAGATACTTTTCCCATGCCCACTTGTACTTGAACGGCACGAGCTGGTTCACGTCCGTGGCGCCGTTGATCACGCGCTTGTCGGCGGCGTTCACGCGGCGCGTGCTTTGCGCGGCGGCGGCGTTGGGGTTGTTGCCGAGGATGCCCGGCTCGGTGGCTGCCGGCGGCAGCACGCCTTGCTGGTCGACCGACGTGGCGACGGCAGCGGGTTGCAGGGCAGGCTGCGGCGCGGCCTGCGGTGTGGCTTGAACGTCGTCGTCCCAGCTCAGCATGTTGTTTCTCCGATGATTCGATCAGGGGCGGCTGTGGTCAGCTTAGGCGCATCGGCTATCGATGTGCCTGGCCCTCTCCCCCGGCCCCTCCCCCGCACAGCGGGAGAGGGGAGCAGACCGAGGGTACTTTCAGGTGTTGCTTACTGGCAGGCTTCGCACTCTTCGAAGCCAGGATCGCCCGGACGCATCGTGCAGACCGCGCCCTCGGCCTCCGGCATCGCCGGTGCAGCCGACGCGGCAGCATCGATGCCCGACTGGCCGTCGGCGCCCGACGACACCGCGTTCAGCGAACCGCGCTGCACGGTGGACTTCTCCACGTGCGTGGCAGCCATCGTGCGCAGGTAGTACGTGGTCTTCAGACCACGCAGCCAGGCCAGCTTGTAGGTGTCGTCCAGCTTCTTGCCCGAAGCGCCGGCCATGTAGATGTTCAGCGATTGGGCCTGGTCGATCCACTTCTGACGGCGGCTGGCGGCTTCCACGAGCCAGGTCGGTTCCACTTCGAACGCCGTGGCGTAAATGTCCCGCAGGTCCTGCGGAATGCGGTCGATGCGGGCCAGCGAGCCGTCGAAGTACTTCAGGTCGGCGACCATCACTTCATCCCACAGGCCGCGTTCCTTCAGGTCGCGCACGAGGTAGTCGTTCACTACCGTGAACTCGCCCGAGAGGTTCGACTTCACGTACAGGTTCTGGAACGTCGGCTCGATGCAGGCGGACACGCCGATGATGTTCGAAATGGTCGCGGTCGGGGCGATCGCGATGCAGTTCGAGTTGCGCATGCCGTGCTGCTTGATGCGACCGCGCAGGCTGTCCCAGTCCATCGTCGACGACAGGTCGACGTCCAGGTAGCCGCCACGTTCTTCGGCCAGCAGCTTCAGCGAATCCTGCGGCAGGATGCCACGATCCCACAGCGAACCCTCGTAGGTGCTGTAACGGCCACGCTCTTCGGCCAGCTCGGTCGACGCCTGGTAGGCGTAGTAGCACACGGCTTCCATCGACGTATCGGCGAACTTCACCGCGGCGTCGCTGGCGTACGGCGTGCGCAGCACGTGCAGGCAGTCCTGGAAGCCCATGATGCCCATGCCCACCGGACGGTGGCGCAGGTTCGAGTTGCGCGCCTTCTCCACCGCGTAGTAGTTGATGTCGATCACGTTGTCGAGCATGCGCATCGCGGTGCGGATCGTCTTCTGCAGCTTGGCGTGATCCAGCACGTACGTGCCATCGGCCTGTTGCATCAGGTGGGCCACCAGGTTCACGGAACCCAGGTTGCACACGGCGATTTCGCTCTCGTTCGTGTTCAGCGTGATTTCCGTGCACAGGTTCGAGCTATGCACCACACCCACGTGCTGCTGCGGGCTGCGGATGTTGCACGGGTCCTTGAACGTGATCCACGGATGGCCGGTTTCGAACAGCATGCCCAGCATCTTGCGCCACAGCTGCATGGCCGGCACTTTCTTGAACAGCTTCAGTTCGCCGTTGGCGGCCTTGGCTTCGTAGCCCAGGTAGGCCTGCTCGAATGCCTTGCCGACCTTGTCATGCAGGTCCGGGCAGCTGGCCGGCGAGAACAGCGTCCATTCGCCATTTTCCATCACACGCTTCATGAACAGGTCCGGAATCCAGTTGGCCGTGTTCATGTCGTGCGTGCGGCGGCGGTCATCGCCGGTGTTCTTGCGCAGTTCGAGGAATTCCTCGATGTCCAGGTGCCACGTTTCCAGGTACGCGCAGACCGCGCCCTTGCGCTTGCCGCCCTGGTTCACGGCCACGGCCGTGTCGTTGACCACCTTCAGGAACGGCACCACGCCCTGCGACTTGCCGTTGGTGCCCTTGATGTGCGAGCCCAGCGCGCGCACGTTGGTCCAGTCGTTGCCCAGTCCGCCAGCGAACTTCGACAGCAGCGCGTTTTCCTTGAGCGCCTCGTAGATGCCCTCCAGGTCGTCCGAGACCGTGGTCAGGTAGCACGACGACAGCTGCGAGCGGCGCGTGCCCGAGTTGAACAGCGTCGGGGTCGACGACATGAAGTCGAACGACGACAGCAGCTGGTAGAACTCGATCGCGCGCGCTTCACGGTCCTTCTCTTCCAGCGCCAGGCCCATGGCCACGCGCATGAAGAACGCCTGCGGCATTTCGATGCGCACTTCGTCCACGTGCAGGAAGTAGCGGTCGTACAGCGTCTGCAGGCCCAGGTAGTTGAACTGGAAGTCGCGCGAGGCGTCCAGCGCGGCGCCCAGGCGGGCCAGGTCGTACGTGGCCAGCTTTTCGTCGAGCAGTTCGGCTTCGATACCGCGGGCGATGAACTTCGGGAAGTACTCGGCGTACTTCGTCGCCATCTCGGTCTGGGTCACTTCGGCGCCCAGGATTTCCTTGCGGATCGTGTGCAGCAGGATACGGGCGGTCACCTGGCTGTAGGCCGGGTCCTTCTCGATCAGCGTGCGCGCGGCCAGGATGGCGGAGTCGTAGACCTGCGTCATCGGCACGCCGTCGTACAGGTTCTTGAGCGTTTCCTTCAGGATCGGCTCTGCGCTGACGGCCTTGCCGAGGCCGCTGCAGGCGTTGTCGATCAGCGCGTGCAGCGCCACCAAGTCCAGCTGGTACGTCACACCGTTATCGGTCACGTTGAACGACACGCCGGCTTCCTGCACGCGGGCCACCGCCTGCGCGTTGGCCTGGGCACGTTCCTGCGTGCGCTTTTCGCGGTACAGCACGTAGGCGCGGGCCACCTCATGTTCGCCCGAGCGCATCAGCGCCAGTTCCACGTGATCCTGCACGTCTTCGATATGGAACGTGCCGCCGTTCGGACGGCTGCGCACCAGCGCGCGCACCACATTCTGGGTCAGTTGCTCGACGATCTCGCGCACGCGCGCGGATCCCGCGCCCTGGCCGCCGTTGACGGCCAGGAATGCCTTGGTCATGGCCACGGCAATCTTGTTCGGCTCGAACGACACCACGGCGCCGTTACGGCGGATCAGCTTGTAGTCCTGATAGGTAACGCCTGCAGCGACGGGGCTCTGCTGCGCAATGCCGGCTGCTGCGCCAGCAACGCCAGTCACGCCAGTGGTTTGTTGTTCGTTTTGGGCCGTTTGCATGAGGTAACTCCTGTTTTAACCCTTGTATTGAAGACTTCTGCTGAAGATGACAAAGTCCCTAGCAAAATGCGCTCCAGAAGACACTCGACACTGGCCATGCCAGGCGAGAACCAAACTGCACAGGCGTTCATTCTGCTAGGGACTCTTTTACAGCCCGACCCGGTTGAATTTTGTGACGCACACACCGCAAGCTGCTGCAGCGAGGCTTCACTCTTGGGTCGGCTCCCCGGAAAAACCACTAGATGTAGTGGTCACATCGAAAATCTGGGCTAAGTATAGTGAAACGAGACTGAATGACCAGTCTTGACAATCAGCTTTCACATTGCCGGGCCGGCGGTGCGGCAGCGCCACAATCCCGCAAAGCCCGCTGCCTCAAGGGTTCGCGGCGAGCCGTTCGGTGGCGCACAAGATTTTGAAAATATTTCTATGGGAACAGGTCGGCGATAGGTGTCCCAGAATGTGGCAGCCGTCGTGACGATTCGGGGCCCGGCGCACCCTATTTGACACCCCTGGAAAACCTACCTTGCCTGCCGGTACGGCATCATCGCCAGCGGCAGCGCGGCCTGTTTCGCAAAGCGGCTCCAGTCGAAGTAGGGGCCTGGGTCGGTCTTGCGTCCCGGAGCAATGTCGCTGTGGCCAGCGACGCCCTGGATCGGATAGGCGGCCCGCAGGGCACTCACCAGCGCGGCGACCGTCTCGTACTGAGCTGGCGTGAACGGCTGGTCGTCGGTGCCCTCGATCTCGATGCCGATCGAGAAGTCGTTGCAGCGTTGGCGTCCGCAATAGTCGGACTGGCCGGCGTGCCACGCACGTTGTGTGCAGGCGACAAACTGAACCGGCTCGCCATCGCGACGGATCAGGAAGTGGGCCGATACCCGGACATCGCGAATCGTCTCGAAAAACGGATGGCGCGTGGCATCGAGCCGATTCTGGAAGAACGCCTCGATATCGTCGGAGCCGAACTGCCCCGGCGGCAGGCTGATGTTGTGCAGTACCACCACATCGACCGCCATGCCTTCGGGGCGGGCGTCGAAGTTCGGGGACGGCACGTGGCGGGCTGCGGGGACCCAGCCGTCGGCGTTGGGCCGCCAGTCGCGGACCCGGCCTGCGGCGTCAGACATCGCGCCCCTCCCCTTCGGCCAGCGATTCGCTATCGTCCCGGCCGCTGCGCCCATCCTCCTCGCAGATACCGAGCTGTTCGATCCGATACCGCAACTGGCGGAAGTTCAAACCCAGCAGCGGCGCCGCGGCGGTCCGGTTGAAGCCGGTCTGCCGCAAGGCGCGCAGGATCAGCTCGCGCTCCATCGCCTCCAGGTGCGCGGGAAGATTAATTGGGAACGTGGTGGCAGCCGGCGCGCCAGCATCGGGGGCAGGCACGGCGACCGGCCCTGCCACGGGAATCGGGGCCGGCACGGGCGCCGGTTCTGGCATCACCGCCACGGGTGTCGCCGGAGCGGGCACGCCCCAGGCTCCGGCGTTACCCCACCGGTGATACATGGCTGCCGGCGGCACGGCAGTCAACGGCGGCGCCGCCATGGCCGTCTGCATCAGCGCGGCACGCTCGATGCCGGTGTCGAGCGGCCCCAGGTCGGCCACCTCGATCTCCTCGCTCTCAGCGAACGCGTAGGCACGCTCGAGCAGGTTCTCGAGCTCGCGCACGTTCCCCGGAAATTCGTACGCGCAGAGCCATTCCAGCGCCGCGCGCGACAGCCGCTTGGGATGCGCATCGCCGTAGCGCACGGCCAGATGCTCGAGAATCGCGCGGGCAAGCACCGGGATGTCCTCGGCGCGCTCGCGCATCGTGGGCATCCGGAGTTCAAGCACGTTGAGGCGGTAGTACAAGTCCTGCCGGAATGCTCCGGCGGCGACCATCGCCGCCAGATCCTTGTGGCTGGCGCACATGACGCGCACATCCACGCTGTCTTCCTTGCTAGCGCCGATCTTGCGCACGCGGCGTTCCTGCAACGCGCGCAGCAGCTTCACCTGCATCGCCAGCGGCAAGTCCGCGACCTCATCGAGCAGCAGCGTGCCGCCATTGGCGGCCTGGAAGAACCCGCCGCGCTCGGCGTCGGCCCCAGTAAAGGCGCCTTTGACGTGACCGAAGAACTCGGCCTCCATCAGCGTCTCAGGGATCGCGCCGCAGTTCACGGCCACAAATGGATGCGCCGAGCGCGCGCTGATCGCGTGAATCGCTCGCGCCGCCCGTTCCTTGCCGCTGCCGGATTCGCCGCTGATCACCACCGGTGCCATGCTGCGCGCCAGGCGCGGCAGCGAGCGCCGTACCTCGTGAATTGCCGGCGAGACCCCCGGTAGCAGCCCGGCCGCGCGATCGCCCAGACTGGCCCCATCGGTCGCGTCGGACGCGTCCCCCGCATCGGCCTGATCGGATGTGTCGTTACCGTTCGCACCGCGCTGGTGACGGCCCAGTGCGTTGAGAATCAGCGTGCGGAGTTGCTCGAGAGATACCGGCTTGGCGATGTAGTCGAACGCGCCGGCCTTGAGCGCATCCACCGCGTTGTCCGCGCTGCCATACGCCGTGATCACGGCCACCGGGGTGCGCTCGGGCGACGCCGACAACTGGCGCACGATCTCGATGCCGAGGCCATCGCCGAGCCGCATGTCGGTCAGCACCAGGCTGTAGCGCCGCTCGGCCAGACGCAGGCGGGCCTCGGCCAGCGAACCGGCCATCACCACGTCATGCCCCATGCGTCGCAGCGAGATATCCAGCAGCTCGCGCAGGTCGGCCTCGTCGTCGATGACGAGAATCGGATCGGGTGCGGACAATCTGGGAGGCATGGATATCAGAGCTTGGCCGATGGTTGAAATGGCTGGGCATTCGCGACGTCGGGCACTTCGTTGCGCAGCGTCAACACGAATGCCTTGCCGGGAAGTGTATCGCGAGCCCCGACGAGCATGCCGGTGCGGTCGAGCAGATCCTCTAGCACGATCGCGCCGTAGCGCACCTGGGCGTCGTTCGCGCCGCACAGCTCGCGCGCCATGAACAGCCCCAGCCCGGTACCTTGCGGATTACTGGTGAAGAACGGCTCGAACAGGCTGCGCTGCTGCTCGCGCGTGACTTCCGCGCCATCGTTCCAGACAATCAGTTCGGCATGGTGCTGGTCGAGCGTATGCGCCAGCAGGCGGATCGCGCCCGGCAGCCGGCTGCAATAGCGCCATGCGTTGTCGAGCAGGTTGCCGAGCACCTGCTGCAATTGCGACATGTCGAAGATCACCGGCCCCTTCAGATCGACGGTGATGCGGATCGCATTGGCGTTCACCTCGGCGCGGGCGCCGGCTCGCGAACGCATTTCCAGCCGCCACCGGTCCACGACTTCGGGCAGCGCCTTGGCCAAATCGACAGCGCTATGCCCGGTGCGCGGGCGGCGCGACAGTTGCAGCACATCGGAAATCACCTGATCGAGCCGTCGCACGTTATCGCTGATGATGCGCAGCAGGCGGGCATCGATGTTGCCCTCGCCACCGCCTGAGTCGGCCAGCAGTTCGTTGGCCTGGCTGATCGCCGCGAGCGGATTGCGGATCTGGTGCGCGACGCTGGCGACCAGTCGACCCATCGCGGCAAGTTTTTCCTGCTGGACCTGCTCGGCAATACGCTCCCAGCTTTCGATGTGCACCAGCACCGTGTCACGCATCTCGCTACGCAGCAGCGCCTCGTCCGCCGGGCTCCAGGCCATGGCCTCGTTCTGGGCGATGGCCAGCCGCAGGCGCGCGGCGCCCTCGGGCGACATATCGTTCCAGCTGGTTGTGTCGAGGCCCGATGGCGAGGTCAGTGCACCCGCCAGCGTCGAACGCAGCCCCGCCAGGCCGGGCAGCACGAAGCGAAGGCGCAGCCGTGTGTGCATCGAGTTGCGCGCCGAGGAGGACGGGCGCGATGGCAGCGGCAGCAATTGCAAGATGCGCGGGACGTCGTCCTTCATGCGGATCCAGTCGCGCAGCATCTCCAGCAGCGGTTGCAGACGCGGCATTCGACGCAGGTCGAACAACACGTTCTCGCGCTCGCCAACACGAACCTGCCCTTCGCGAATCCGCTCGTTTTGCTGCACGCCAAGCAGCACGAGCGCGGCGGGATTTGCCGCCACAACGACGCCATTGGCACGGACCAGCATCACGCCGTCCTGCATGTCATTGACCATCAGCCGGTTCACGAGTTGCTGCAGGCGCAGTTCCTGTTCGCGCGCCAGCGCCAGTTGCTCCTGGGCGATCTGGCGATTGGCAAGCATGTACATCACGAGCGCCGCGATCATGAACACAAGCCCGAACAGGCCGGAACCGAGCAGGTTCACATCGACCTGGCGCGTGATCAATGTTTGCAGGAGCGGCGGGCCCATCACGAGCAGCGCCGACACCGAAGCGGCAAACAGCGCAAACGTCAGGCTGGTCAGCGCGCCCGCCTCGATCACGGGCAGCAGGAAAATCATCGCCAGCCCTTCGCCCTGGCTGCCGAAGTGACCGAGCGCCGCGTAGATGGAGGCCAGCAAGACCAGATCGACCAGCACCTGCACGCGCACGCGCACGTGAAAGTGGTTGCGCCACAACGTACCGAACAGCGTGACGAGGGCGATGGCCAGATAAGGCAGCACGACCGGCATGGCCGAGGCCAAGCGCGCGTTCGTCGCCACGTTGAAGACGTCGGCGCCGGCGGCGGCGCGTTCGAGCGGCAGCCAGGCATAGCCGACCAGCAACACAGCGACGGCAAGCCGCGTCCAGCAGAAGTACCGCTGCAGCCGCCAGTGGAATTCAGGTGGCTCCGACTGACGCCAGAGCTTGACCAGCACGCGCCAGCCGTTCAGATGGGACCAGGCCGACGCCGGCGCCGTCATGAACGCGTGCCGTGATCGCCCTCGCCGGGCATGTCTGGCAAATGGCTACGGCGGCAGTAATGCAGGCCGTGCCATGCGATGGCATCGCCGCGCGGCAGATGCACGCCGCAGTGCGCGCACTGGACCATCGGTTCGATGTTTTCGTCGCCAGCGCCCGTGCGGCGCGGCGGCGGCTCCTGTTTCTCGGCGGTCTGCCGCGTGCCGGCGCGATCGCGCAGCCACCACAAGATGCCCAGCACGATGGCCAGCAGTAGGAAGATTCTTGCCATGTCGGGGCGAAGGGATCAGGTGATACGGTGCAGCACCACTTCCATGACGAAGCGGCTGCCCACATAGGCGAGAAGCAGGATCCCGAACGACGCGATCACCCAGCGTAGCGCGGTGCGGCCGCGCCAGCCCCGGAAATGGCGTCCAACCAGGATGCCGCCAAACATCAGCCAGGAGATGACCGCGAAGACGGTCTTGTGATCGATCCGGAACGCGCGCGCGAACAGTTGCTCGGAGAACAGGAAACCGGACGCGATCGTTAGCGTCAGCAGCACGAAGCCCGCGGCGATCAGCCTGAACAGCAGCTTTTCCAGCGTCAGGAGCGGCGGCAGCAGGTCCAGCCAGCGTCCGAGCCACTGGCTCGATGCCGACTCCGTCCCGGCCGGGCGATTGAAGCCGTGCAAGCGTCGCTCAGCCATCAGCATCAGGAACGCATGGAACGCCGCCAGCGTGAACAGGCCATACGCCACGTTGGCGATCACGAAATGGAGCTTGAACAGCGGACGCGCCGCGTACCCCAGGATCAGCGTGCCCGGGAACGCCAGCGGCATCAGGCTGGCCAGCATTGCCACCGGGAAAACGACCAGGCCCAGGCCGGCCAGCGAGAAGAAGAAGCTCTCGATCCAGTAGATGCCCACACCAAGCCAGAGCATCGACGACAGCGCGAAGGCGAACCCGAACACCATGCGATCCGCCGGAAAAATCGTTTCATGGAGCAGCACACCGTGACTGACCAGGGCCACCATCACCAGCCCGTGCCACCAGGCCGGCTGGCCCTCGGCGCGCCCGCCGGCAGCGGGCGGCATCAGCACTGCGGTGGCCGCCGCGCCGGGACGCCCCGGATGGCCAGGTGTGGCCCCGCCGGCAGCCGCCAGTCGCGGGTTGCGGGTCGCCCAGCCATGAAAGGCCAGGCCGCAGTAGAGAAGTGCCGTCAAGGCATACAGTACAATGGCCATTTGCGCAGTTTACCTTAGTGCCAATGCCGGTGGATTCGCTGGTGGATTCCCGCCACAATGCTGCCACGGCACCACCTGCGCCCCGCACTCAAGCCGACTTTCCTCCCTCTTCCTGCCATGCTGGATAACCTCACTCAACGCCTGGCGCGGGTCGTCAAGACCATGCGCGGCGAGGCCCGACTGACCGAGGCCAATACCGCCGAGATGCTGCGCGAAGTGCGCCTTGCCATGCTCGAAGCCGACGTGGCACTGCCGGTCGTGCGCGAATTCATTGCCCGCGTCAAGGAAAAGGCCCTTGGCGAGGACGTCGTCACCAGCCTGACACCGGGCCAGGCCCTGGTGGGCGTGGTGCAGCGCGAGCTGACGGCGGTCATCGGCGGCGATGAAGCCGTTGCCGACCAGAAGTCCAACGAACTGAACCTGAACGTCCAGCCGCCGGCGGTCATCCTGATGGCCGGCCTGCAAGGCGCCGGCAAGACCACCACTTCGGGCAAGCTGGCCAAGTGGCTGAAGGAAAACAAGAAAAAGAAGGTCCTGACGGTCTCTTGTGACGTGTACCGCCCCGCCGCTATCGCCCAGCTCAAGACTGTGTCCGAGCAGGTTGGCGTCGACTTTTTCCCGTCCCAGCCCGACCAGAAGCCGGTGGAGATCGCGCGTGCCGCGCTCGACTGGGCGCGCAAGCACTATCACGATGTGCTGATCGTCGATACGGCTGGCCGACTGGGTATCGACGAGGCGATGATGCAAGAGATCGCCGCGCTGCACGCCGAACTGAAGCCCGCCGAAACCCTGTTCGTGGTCGATGCGATGCTCGGCCAGGATGCGGTCAACACGGCCAAGGCGTTCAATGACGCGCTGCCGCTGACGGGCGTGGTTCTGACCAAGCTTGACGGTGACGCGCGCGGTGGCGCGGCGTTGTCCGTGCGTCACATCACCGGGCGTCCGATCAAGTTCGTCGGCGTGGGCGAAAAGCTCGATGGCCTGGAGCCGTTCTATGCCGACCGCATGGCTCAGCGGATTCTGGGCATGGGCGACATCCTCGCACTGGTAGAGGAAGCCCAGCGCGGCGTGGACATGGAAGCCGCCGAGAAGCTGGCCAAGAAGATCAAGAAGACCGGGGGCTTCGACCTCGAGGACTTCAAGGCGCAGATCGGCCAGATGAAGAAGATGGGCGGCCTGGGCAGCCTGGTCGACAAGCTGCCGGCCCAGTTCGCCGCGCAGGCGCAAGGCGCGAACATGGACCAGGCAGAAAAGCAGGTGCGCCGCATGGAGGGCATCATCAACAGCATGACGCCGGCCGAGCGCGCCAAACCCGATCTGATCAAGGCTAGCCGCAAGCGCCGCATCGCCGCTGGCGCCGGCGTGCCGGTGCAGGAAGTGAACCGCCTGCTCAATCAGTTCGACCAGATGCAGGGCATGATGAAGAAGCTCAAGGGCGGCGGCATGATGAAGATGATGCGCCAGATGGGCGCGATGAAGGGTGGCATGAAGGGCCTGTTCAACCGCTGACCTGCGGCAAGACACCATCCACCTGCCCCCCGCAAGACAGGCAAGACAAGCAAGACAAGAACAGGACAACGATCATGATGACCGCTGAACAGGCCCGCGAACTCTGGCTCGACTCCGAGGAAATCGTCAGCGCCGAGGAAGTCCAGAACTCGCTGGACCGCATGGCCCACGACATCACGGAAAAGATGGGCGACGCGTTTCCGCTGGTGCTGTCCGTGATGGGCGGCGCCGTCGTCTTCACCGGCATGTTGCTGCCCAAGCTGCAGTTCCCGCTGGAGTTCGACTACATCCACCTCTCGCGCTACAACAACAAGACGGTTGGCGGCGAGATGCAATGGCGCGTGGCGCCGCGCGAATCGGTCAAAGGCCGCGTGGTGCTGGTGCTCGACGACATCCTCGACGAAGGCGAGACGATGGCTGCCATCCGCCAGCGCATCATGGACATGGGCGCCAAGGAATGCCACGCTGCCGTACTGTGCGAAAAGACGCTGACCAAGATCAAGCCGATGCACCCGGACTTCTGTGGCTTCCAGGTACCCGACCGCTACGTCTTTGGTTGCGGCATGGACGTGAAGGGCTACTGGCGTAACCTGGGCGCGATCCGCGCGTTGGTTTGATTCTTAGGGCGTGCCTCGGCGATTGCTAGCCGCCGACAAAGTAAAGTGAAGCGGTTCTGTCTAGGGTGAAGCAGGGGTTTCGGCTCGTGTTCGAGCCGCCTGCGGAACGGCATGAGCCTGCGAGCATATGCGCGCCCTGCAAGGGCGCGGCCGCAGACGCAGACAGTACAAGTGGACTGACCAGGGCCGCGCTACGACGCCAGAATAGAATCGTTTTGTTGGTGACTACCCGTGTGGGTGGGCGCCGAGAATTGGCAGCAGCGAGGCCAGCAGCATCAGGGCCATCGTCACATTGAACACGCGCAACACGCGCGGCCGTGCCAGCAGGCTGCGCAGCGCGGCACCGAACACCGCCCACGTGGCCACGCTGGGCAGGTTGATCACCGCAAACAGGCAAGCCATTGCCATGGCATTGACCCAGATGTTGGCGTCGAGCACATAGGTGCTGCACGCCCCCACTGCCATCACCCACGCCTTCGGATTCACCCACTGGAATGCGGCCGCGCGCAGGAAGCTCATCGGCCGAGCCACCTCACGGTCCTGCACGCCGCCAGCCGTCGCCAGCTTCCACGCCAGCCACACCAGATAGGCCGTGGCCACCACGCGCAGCAGGTCCCACATCCACGGCCAGGCCGTGAAAATCGAACCCAGCCCCAGGCCGACCAGCGCCACCATGACCGAGAAGCCGATGCTGATGCCGAGCAGGTGCGGCACGGTGCGCGCAATGCCAAAGTTGACGCCGGACGCGAGCACCATCGTATTGTTGGGGCCGGGGGTGATGGACGAGACCAGCGCAAATGCGCAGAAGGCCAGCAGCACGCCGGAGCCGGCAGCCACATTGGGAAGAAAGGCTGGAAAAGTCATGGATGTACATCAGGAATTGCCGAGTACACCCAGTCTAGGCAGACTCATCAATACAGTACCGGCACACTTTGCCAAGAAAGGACCGGTACTGACCGACCTCGTCACCATGACAGTTGACGAACCGGCTATACGGGGCAGCCGTCAGCCTAATTATTATTGCTGGACCACCCGCATTGAACGCGGCTTTGAAAAGTCCAGTGTCTGTCCGTCGTAAGCTTGCACCCTCTTCATATTTTCATTCTCAACGACGTCACTGAAAACTGCCAATCGGTTATAGGACAGGTTATCCCAGTCAGACAGCATGACGCCGATGCCAGCGTCCGCCTGGACAACAACATCGTGCGCATAGATCCAGGCGGGCAGCGAATACGCGGAGCGCTCGCCTGCCGGAAGACAGTATTTGTCGACCGAGACCAGACTGACGATGCAGCCCAGAGGGCGGGTGCTGTGCTTGACTTCCATCGATCGTGGCTTTGAGAAATCCAGCGTCTCTCCGTTGTTGGCCTTGACGCCACGCAGTTTGTCGTTTTCCACCGTACCGACAAACTCCGCCAGCCGGTGATAGGAAAGGTTATCCCAGTCAGACAGCACGACCGACACTCCACTATCCGCCTGCACATAGACATCGTGCGCGTAAATCCAGGCGGGCAGACTGTAGTCCGATTTTTGCCCAGCCTCGAGGCAGTACTTTGCACCGTTCCTCAGGCTGATGATGCAGCCCTGCGGACGGCTCTCCGAGAGAAAGCGGGCGTCCGGGTAAATCGAGCGAATCCAGTTGGCATATTTTGAGATGCGGGCGCCTGTCGAGGCTCTCGCGTGACCGCCATTAGTGGTGGCAACGATCACGGGCTTCGTATCCTTGATCTGCCACCATGCCGAACCGCTATCACCAGCCGCGACACGGGCCCAGTTGGCTGAAGGACCAAGCGGTTTATAGCTTGCGCCGATGCCGTAGTCACTCTCGAAGATCGAAGTGATCTTGCTGCGGCCGTACAGTCTCCTGGTGCCGCTTTCCGGCCCATAGCCTTGGTTCAGCCCTACACCCCAGACTCCATAGCCGACAAACATGACAGCCTTGCCTTTCTCGTCCTCCCTGTCGTTTAGAATCGGCCTTTCTACCGGAATCCCCGCCTTGTCTTTCAGCGGATTGACCAGCGGCAGCCTTACGATGGCGACATCCGTCGAAGCCCCGCCCATGTTGGCAGGAACATTGACACGCTCCTTGGGCACATAGACGATCCCCAGTCCGGAGGCCATAACGCTGCCATCCCAGGCGCTGAACGTTAATCGTACTGGCGTTTCCGTTGCCGAATAGGGAACACAATGTGCGGCTGTCAGGATATGGGCCCAACCATTCTTGTTGCCGAGCCAGGTTGCCGTGCATCCATTGAGTTGCCCAACGGACAGCCAGGGCTTTGCAGTACTGTGCTTCTGTAGTTTTTCGTTAGCGGTTCGAATGGATGCGCCGACATTTCTCATATCGCCGCCATTTCGCTTGAAAGTATCTTCATCAATAACCACGGCATTAACCGCCGATGACAGCATCAATGCGACCAATGGTAATATCACCCTCATAAATCGACCTTTCGCAACAATATGATTGACAAACCCATACCATAGGCGATCACGCCATTAGGCGAACCATTTTTTGATTTATCGAAATAAATCCAAAATAGTTACCACATGGTTGTCACCCAAAGCGGGTCTTGCGATTTTATGAGAGTGATTTATTTAAAACATGAAGCCAGATCAATAATCATCGATCAGATATATCTGGCAATTCTACGAATTATAGGAAAATCATGAGCACGCAAAGGCGGGTAATTCAGCTACCGCACGAATGCAAGTTCAGCCCCTGCTGCGGTATGGATGCTCGCGCAGCCATTTAGTAGCGATCCATTTTTCGCCCGCCTCCACCGGCAATCCCGCGTGCAAGGTGCGCTCGTCGAGCGCGCCATCGGGCAGGCCGTAGCTGAACAGGACCGCATTGCCCTTCACCGGCGCCACCTCGAGGCCGATGCGCGGGAATGCCGTGGCACCACCAGAGGCCGGACTGTTCAGGTAGATCACCATCGTGGCAACGCGCTGCCCGCCCACGCGCAACTGGCGCGCTTCGCCGGGACGCTTGGGATTGAAGAAATCGAAATGCGGCTGATACTCGCCGCCGGGCTTGTAGTTGAGGACCTGAAAGCCTTCGCCGTGCTCGACGGGCCAGCCGGTCACGGCCGCGATACGCGCCTCGATGCGTTGCAGCAGCGCATGTTCGCCAACCTGGAACATCGCGCCCATGCTGGTACGCGCATCGATCAGGTTCTCGTCGCCAGTGTCCGGATTGACCACGGGAGAGCGCTGCAGGCGGTCGCGCGCCAGCGCCACGACGGCATCGCATTCGGCGTCATCGAGCAGGTTCTGCAGCAACAGGATGCGCGGCGAGTCCAGCCTGAACAGGATCGGCATCTCGCGATCCTTGTGGCGGAAGGCATTGCCACCGGTGACCGTTGGCGTTGCAGCGGCCTTCGCTACGGGCGCGGGCGCTGCCGCACTGGCAACGGCCGGAGGATGCCCTATTGCAGCGCTGACAGCATGGCGTGCGAACGCGGCGTCGTAGCCGGAGCGCAGCATCGACAGCACCAGCGACTCGGCATCGAAGCCTTGCGCGATATGGCGTGTCAGCCAGTGCTCCAACTCGGGCGAAGACGCACAGTACCCCGCGCGGGAATCGCGCTTCATGACTTCATGACGGATTGGCAAGACGTTGCGGCGAGAACGGATTGCGGGCGGGCGACTCCGGCGGCACCGCGCGTCGCACGGGTGCCGGGGTGACCGCGGCGGGATCCGGATCCCCCGCGATGGTCACGGTCGCCTCGGAATACTGCCAGCGCTTCCATGCCGCCAGCACCGCGTTTGGATACTCGGGGCGCCCGCGGCTGCCGTTGTAGCGACCCAGCGCCAGGAACAGGTCACCGTTCTCGCGATCGAGATAATGACGCAGGATCGTGCAGCCATAGCGCAGGTTGCTCTGCAGATGGAACAGCTTGCGCGTGTCGCCATCACCGATGCTGCGCACCCAGAACGGCATCACCTGCATCAGTCCGCGCGCATCGGCCGAACTGATCGCATATTTGCGGAAGTTGCTTTCCACCTGCACGAGCCCAAGCACTAGCGACGGCTCCAGGCCGGCGCGCTTGGATTCGTAGTAGACGGTTTCGATCAGCTCGACGCGTACCTGCGGCTCGGGAATCCGGGCTTCCAGCCGGCGCGACATCTCGCCGAGCCATTTCAGGTAGCCAAGGCGCTCCGACCCGGACGCGAAGGCCGGACGCACCGGCCTGTTGTCGGCGATCGCGGCCGCCAATGCCCCGCGCACGGAGTCGGCAAGCGCCTCCTCCTTCTGCGCGCCGGCATGGGCGTTCGCAATCAGCGTCGCGCACAGCAAACCGCCAGCCCAGGCGGACCAGCGGTTGCGCGTCGGCAGGTCGGGGATGCGCATGATCGAGGATGCGGATCAGGCAGCCAGCTGGCCGCGCACGTGCGCAACCACATCCGCCACCGCCACCGGGGTGGCCTGGGCGTCACGGCGGCCCTGGTACTCGACTTTGCCTTCCTTGAGGCCACGGTCACCCACCACCACACGGTGCGGCACGCCAATCAGTTCCCAGTCGGCAAACATCACGCCCGGGCGCTCGCCACGGTCGTCCAGAATCACGTCGACGCCCGCAGCCAGCAGCTCGGCGTGGATGCGATCGGCCTCGGCCTTGACGGCCTCGTTGCGATCGTAGCCAACCGGGCACACCACCACCGCGAACGGGGCGATCGCCGCCGGCCAGATGATGCCTCGCTCGTCATAGTTCTGCTCGATGGCGGCGCCCAGAATCCGCGTCACGCCGATGCCGTAGCAACCCATCTGCATCGGCTGCGTCTTGCCGTTCTCGTCCAGGAACGTGGCGTTCATCGACTCCGAATAGCGCGTGCCGAGCATGAACACGTGGCCCACTTCGATGCCACGGCAGATGTCAAGCGTGCCCTTGCCGTCCGGCGAGGCGTCGCCGGCCACCACGTTGCGAAGGTCCGCCACAGCCGGTTCCGGCAGGTCGCGGCCCCAGTTCACACCGGTGTAGTGGTAGTCGCGATCGTTGGCACCACAGCAGAAGTCGCTCATGTTGGCGACGGTACGATCCGCCACCACCTTGACCGGCTTCTTCGGACCGATCGGACCGAGGTAGCCCGGGGGCGAGCCGAAGGTATCGACGATTTCGGTCTCAGTCGCAAAGCGGAAGTCAGCCAGGCCCGGCACCTTCGACGCCTTCACCTCGTTCAGTTCGTGATCGCCACGGATCAGCAGCAGCCAGATCTGGGCCCCGGCGTCGCTGTCGGTGGCCAGCACGATCGACTTGACCGTGCGTTCCAGCGGGATGCCCAGGAATTCGGCGACGTGCTCGCACTTGGCCTTCTCGGGCGTCGAAGTTTTCTTCAATTCCTCGGCCGGCGCGGCACGCGTTGCCAGCAGCGGCAGCGCCTCGGCCGCTTCCATATTGGCGGCGTAGTCGGACGTCGGACAGTAAACGATGGCGTCCTCGCCGGTATCGGCGATCACGTGGAACTCGTGCGAGCCCGAACCGCCGATGGCGCCGTTGTCGGCCGCCACGGCGCGGAATTCCAGGCCAAAGCGCTGGAAGATGCGCACATACGCGTCGTACATGTTCTGGTACGACGCCTTCAGGCCGTCGATGTCACGGTCGAACGAATAGGCGTCCTTCATCGTGAACTCGCGGCCACGCATGATGCCGAAGCGCGGACGGCGCTCGTCGCGGAACTTGGTCTGGATCTGGTAGAAGTTGACCGGTAGTTGCTTGTAGCTGCGGATTTCGGTCCGGGCGATGTCCGTGACCACTTCCTCGGAAGTGGGCTGCACCGCGAAATCGCGCTCGTGCCGATCCTTCAGACGCAACAGCTCGGGCCCCATCTTGTCCCAGCGGCCAGTCTCCTGCCAGAGTTCGGCAGGCTGGATCACCGGCATCGACAGCTCCACGGCGCCAGCACGGTTCATTTCCTCGCGAACAATGTTCTCGACCTTGCGGATCACACGCAGGCCCACCGGCATGTAGTTATAGATGCCGGCGCCGAGCTTCTTGATCATGCCGGCCCGCATCATCAGTTTATGCGACACGATTTCCGCGTCGGCGGGGGCTTCCTTGAGGGTGGAAATGAAGAATTGCGAGGCTTTCATCCGTTGCTTTCTCGTAAGGCCGGGCGCCATCAGGCATCCCGACCGCGCCGCGATGCGGCATCCATTGGGCCGGACGCGCCGGAAACTGCCCTTCCGGTCGGGGAAAACCAGCACTCCCGCCATCAGGCCGACCCGCGCGCATCCTTTATAATCGTCGTAATTCTAAAGGATTCGAGGTGCAGTCATGCTCGATCGTGAAGGCTTTCGCCCGAACGTCGGCATCATCCTCATCAACGCACGCAACGAGGTATTCTGGGGCAAGCGAATCGGCGAACACTCCTGGCAGTTTCCGCAAGGTGGCATCAAGTACGGCGAAACGCCGGAACAGGCCATGTTCCGCGAACTGCACGAAGAGGTCGGCCTGCTTCCGGAGCATGTCAGGATCGTCGGTCGCACGCGTGACTGGTTGCGTTATGAGGTGCCGGACAAGTTCATCCGCCGCGAGATCCGCGGCCACTACAGGGGCCAGAAACAGATCTGGTTCCTGCTGCGCATGGTCTGCCGCGATTGCGACATCCACCTGCGCGCGACCGATCATCCTGAGTTCGACGCCTGGCGTTGGAGCCATTATTGGGTGCCGCTGGATGCCGTCATCGAGTTCAAGCGCGACGTCTACCAGATGGCGCTGACCGAGCTATCGCGCTTCCTGAACCGTGGACGCGTGCCGCTGAGCCCCTACGGCAACCATGGTAACCATGGCCACCACGGAGGCCCTGGCCGGCATGGCGACCAGGGACGGCCACCGAGGCCCGTGCCGCTTGAGGAGACCACCGTAACCGAGGTGAGCGTCTCGGTCACGGCATCGGTTACCATTCAGGCGACCGTGCAGGAAGCGGCACATAGCGATCTCGCGACCGCGCCCGTTTCGCCGGCCAGTCCGGCATCCACTCAACGGAGTTCCGATGATTAGTTTCAGCGGCCGGCACATTCGCGCCGGCCTGTTGCTGACAGCAGTCTGCCTGGCGCTGTCGGCCTGCAAGACCACCGACAAGGGCCTGCCCAAGGACGAGGAACAGGCGGCCGACACCCCGACTGGCGACGGCCAACCGGCCAGTTCCTGGCTCAACCCGTTCGCGGACAAGCCATTCAAGGAAGGGGCGACCACGCTGCCCGCTCTGCCGCGTGACGAAGATCTGATCCCGTTCTCGGTGAACGGCGGCAGTTCATTCCGCTTCGCGGTAGACCCCAAGTCGATCTCCGTGGGCGACGACAACGTGGTCCGATTCACGGTTGTTATCACGAGCAGTGGTGGCGGGCGCAACGTGACCTACGAAGGCATCCGTTGCGATGCGTTCGAGCGCAGGCTCTACGCCACCTTGCCCAAGGGCGCCACCGAGTGGGTGCCCAACCGGGGAGAGGACCGCGACATGTGGCGCCGCATGGAAACGGGTGTGCGCAATGCCTACTCTGCCACGCTGGCGACGGACTACTTCTGCGAAGGTCGCACCGTGGCGGGCAAGGCGGACAAGCTGATCCGCGACCTGAAGGCGTACGCGCCCAGCCGCTGAACGGTAGTCCGAGCATAAAAAAACGGCGGGGCCTTTGCGGGCCCCGCCGTTTTTCATGGGTTCGTGGGTAACTGTTTCACGCTCAGACCAGCACAAGGTTGTCGCGATGGATCAACTCGGGCTCGTTCAGATGGCCCAGCACCGACTCGATCTCCGATGACGGCTTGCGTGCGATCAGACGGGCTTCGGCGCTCGAATAGTTGGTGATGCCGCGCGCCACTTCCTTCCCCTCCGGGCTGGCGCACGCAATGACCTCGCCACGGGCGAACTCGCCCTGCACTTCCACTACGCCAATCGGCAGCAGCGACTTGCCACCGCTGGTGAGCTTCTCTACAGCGCCCGCGTCGATGATCACGCGGCCGCGCAACTGCAGGTGATCCGCCATCCACTGCTTGCGCGCCGTCAGACGACCGGTCGGCGCCAGCAGTTGCGTGCCGATGGCCTCGCCGGCAGCCAGCCTGCCCAGCACATCGGCCTCGCGACCCGAGGCGATCGTCGTATGAGCACCAGACTTCGCCGCCCGCTTGGCCGCCAGGATCTTGGTCAGCATGCCGCCTCGGCCAATAGACGAGCCCGCGCCACCGGCCATGGCCTCGAGTTCGGGCGTGCCAGCCAGCGCTTCATGGACGAACTCGGCATTCGGGTCCTTGCGCGGATCAGCGGTGTAGAGCCCACGCTGGTCGGTCAAGATCACCAATGCGTCGCCTTCGATCAAATTCGTCACCAGCGCGCCGAGCGTATCGTTGTCGCCGAACTTGATTTCGTCGGTGACGACCGTGTCGTTCTCGTTGATGATCGGCACCACGCCGAGGGACAGCAGCGTCAGCAGCGTGGAACGGGCATTCAGATAGCGCTCGCGATCGGCCAGGTCAGCGTGCGTCAGCAGCACCTGCGCGGTGCGGATGCCATATCGGCCGAACTGGCTTTCGTAGACCTGCGCCAAGCCCATCTGGCCCACCGCGGCAGCGGCCTGCAGTTCGTGGATTTCCTTCGGCCGGCGCGCCCAGCCCAGTCGCTGCATCCCTTCGGCAATCGCGCCTGAGCTAACCAGCACGACTTCCTTGCCCGTGCCACGCAGCTTGGCGATCTGAGCTGCCCAGCGCGCGATGGCATCGTGGTCGAGCCCCTTGCCGTCGTTGGTAACCAGACTCGAACCTACTTTGACGACAATGCGTTTTGCCTGGGCGATGACCGATTGCATGGCGGGTCCTGTCTCCGTGGTGCCTTGTTGTAGTGCGTTACGCTTTGCTGTCGTCTCGATCGACGTTATGCAGGCGGTCGTCGAGGCGGATATCGGGCTCGGCCAGCGCGGCAGCTTCCTCTGCCTTGAGCGCGGCGAGATGGTCCTTGATCGCGTAGACCAGCTCGCGGCAGCCCTCGCCGGTCAGGGCCGAGATATGGAACACCGGCCCCTTCCACTTGTAGCGCTTGACGAAATCCTTCACGCGCGCGGCACGTTCCTCTTCCGGAACCACGTCGAGCTTGTTCAGCACCAGCCAGCGCGGCTTGTCGTACAGCGTCTCGTCGTATTTCTTCAGTTCGTTGACGATGGCCTTGGCCTCGGCAACGGGATCGACATTCTCGTCGAACGGTGCGATGTCGACGATATGCAGCAGCAGCCCGGTACGTTGCAGGTGGCGCAGGAACTGATGTCCGAGACCGGCGCCTTCGGCGGCGCCTTCGATCAGGCCCGGAATGTCCGCCACGACGAACGACTGCTCATGGTCCACACGGACCACGCCGAGGTTCGGATGGAGCGTCGTGAACGGATAGTCGGCCACCTTCGGACGTGCATTCGACACGTGCGAGATAAACGTCGACTTGCCCGCGTTGGGCATGCCGAGCAGACCGACGTCCGCCAGCACCTTCAGTTCGAGCTTGAGCATGCGGCGCTCGCCCGGCTTGCCGTCGACCTGCTGGCGCGGCGCGCGGTTGGTACTCGACTTGAAGTGGAGGTTGCCCCAGCCGCCCATGCCGCCTTCGGCCAGACAGACCAGCTGGCCGTGCTCGGTCAGGTCGGCAATGACTTCGCCGGTGTCCATGTCGGAGATCAGCGTGCCCACCGGCATCCGCAACGTGACATCTTCACCCGCCGCGCCGTAGCAATCCGAGCCCCGGCCGTTTTCGCCGTTCCGCGCCACGTGCTTCTTGGCGTAGCGAAAGTCGATCAGCGTATTGATGTTGCGGTCGGCCTGTGCGAACACGCTGCCGCCACGGCCGCCGTCACCGCCATCGGGGCCACCGAAGGGCACAAATTTCTCGCGCCGAAACGAAGCGCTTCCGTTGCCGCCATTGCCGGCGATCGCTTCGATACGGGCTTCGTCAATGAACTTCATGTTGGTTTTCCGTGGTGGTTCGGGCTTGTCGCCGCCGGCCCTCGACGGGTCAGCGCCATTTTATCTTGGCAGAAAACAAAAAAGCCCCGCAGTCACTGCGGGGCCTTCGTGCTGCAAAGGCTGTATCAGGCCGCCGGAACGACGCTGACTTGCTGCTTCTTGGCAGCGCCCTTGACGGCGAACTGCACGTGGCCGTCCACCAGCGCGAACAGGGTGTGGTCCTTGCCGATACCCACGTTCTCGCCAGCGTGCACGCGCGTGCCGCGTTGACGAACGATGATGCCGCCGGCGTTGATGGCCTGGCCACCGAACACCTTCACGCCCAGACGCTTCGATTCCGAATCACGGCCGTTCCGCGTAGAACCGCCGCCTTTTTTCTGTGCCATGTCTTTACTCCTGTTGACCTATTGCGATTAAGCCTGTGTCCGAGCTGATGCTCAGGCAACGATGGCTTCGATGCGCAGTTCGGTGTAATTCTGACGATGGCCCTGACGCTTCTGGTAGTGCTTGCGACGGCGCATCTTGAAGATCTTCACCTTGTCGTGACGACCCTGGGCGATAACGGTAGCCTTGACGGAAGCCCCGCTCACCAGCGGCGTACCAAATTTGATTTGGTCGCCAGCGCCCACTGCGAGCACCTGGTCCAGCGTGATTTCTGCGCCAATGTCAGCCGGTATCTGTTCTACTTTCAGTTTTTCGCCAGCAGCAACCTTGTATTGCTTGCCGCCGGTTTTTACGACCGCGTACATTGTCGAACCTCTCGATGTTGAGTTGAAACGTTGAATGCTGCTCCGGGAGCCCCGGAACCGGCGCCGTTTCGTGCGCCGCAGACGGTGCGCGTGACAAACGCGACCGAAAGAACCGGTGATTATAAATCAGCCGCGAGAAAACTGCAAAGAAAACAATGAGATAGCCTGCCAGCGCGTCACCTGAGACGATCGCGGCACTTCCAGCGTCCGGACGATCAGGTCAGGTCGGCCAGCAGGTACCCGGCCAATGCCGCAAAAGCCACCCACCAGGCGGTGCGACGGACGGGACGACGGGATTCGCGTGACTTGTTCATGGCCGGATTATAGAAGCGTGACCACGCAGAAAATTGCGCCACGGCAACATCCCGTCCTGACAATCCCTTCCAGCTTGCTACCCACAACAGCCAAACGCACACCCGCATCGCATATAATCCTCGGGTTTTGCGCAACGGTGATTCATCTTGTCCCAGTCTTCCGCTACTGCCCTGCTTGCCCCGGTCGCTGCCGACATGCGCGCCGTTGACGCAGTCATCCGCCGGCGCCTGTCGTCGGAGGTGCCGCTGATCGAACAGATCGGCGAGTACATCATCGGGGCGGGCGGCAAACGTCTGCGCCCCGTCATCCTGCTGCTTTCCGCACGCGCGTTCGACTACGAAGGCCATCGCCACCACGAACTGGCCGCGGTGGTCGAGTTCATCCACACCGCCACGCTCCTGCATGACGACGTGGTCGACGAGTCGGAACTGCGCCGGGGCCGCGATACCGCCAATGCGGTGTTCGGCAACGCCGCCAGCGTCCTGGTGGGCGACTTCCTCTATTCGCGCGCCTTCCAGATGATGGTGGAAGCCGGCAGCATGCGCATCATGGAGATCCTCTCCAACGCCACCAACGTGATCGCCGAAGGCGAAGTGCTGCAACTGCTGAACATGCACGACCCCGAAGTCACGGTGGAGCGCTACCTGCAGGTCATCCGCTACAAGACCGCCAAGCTGTTCGAGGCATCGGCCCAACTGGGCGCGGTGCTCGCCGGCGCTGACGCGGAGATGGAAGAAGCGGCAGCGGAGTACGGCCGCCGGATTGGCACCGCGTTCCAGCTGATCGACGACATGCTCGACTACACGGCCAGCGCCGAGCAGATGGGCAAGAACGCGGGCGACGACCTGCGCGAAGGCAAGCCGACGCTGCCGCTGCTGCACCTGCTCGAACATGGCACAGCCCAGCAGCGCGAACTGGCGCGCGACGCCATCGTGCAAGGCGGCACCGAGCATTTCGATGCCGTGTTCTCGGCAATCCACGCCAGCGGCGCGCTCGATGTGACGTTCGCAGCCGCCCAGCGTGAAGCAGAGGCCGCGGAAAAGGCCGCCATGCAGTTCCCGGACTCGCCGCTCAAGCAGACGCTGATCGACCTGTGCGCGTTCTCGCTGCAACGGCAAAGCTGAGGGCGGCGCAAATCTTCTCGCCCCCTCTTCCCATCCGAAAGAAACGCTGCTAAACTTTTGTTCTTTGCTGCTGACAACGCAAGTTGCTGCGGCAAACCAGAAATCGGGGTGTAGCTTAGCCTGGTAGAGCGCTACGTTCGGGACGTAGAGGCCGGAGGTTCGAATCCTCTCACCCCGACCAGATTTCAAAAAAGCCGGATCCTCGCATGTGGATCCGGCTTTTTGCTTTGTGGTCTACCCCGGCCACAGCACCCTCCACTGCACCCTTTTTCGCGTCGATTCCCCCGCCCTGCGCAAGTAGGGTTGCGCCGCTGTCGTACAAACGCCAACGCGCGCGCAACCGAGCTTTACAAAAAGTGACCCCAGCGGCAAACTGCCCCGGTCCGGGACACATGCCCCCGCCGATCCCGCCGCAGTCAACCGCGCCGCCGTTCACCAGCCCGAACGCGCGCACCTTGCACAGTATTTCGCCATGACACTAGGCCTCGCGCTTGCCCAGAGCCGGCGGATCGCGCCGGCTCTGCTTGCCCAGTTGGAGCAATCGGCCCGGGAAAAGAAGACGCAGCTGATCGACGAGATCATTGGCAGCGGCACGATGTCCGCCCATGACGTCGCCGTGTTCGCCGCCGACAAGTACCAGCTCCCGCTGCTCGACCTCTCCGAATACAACCTCAGCCGCGTGCCGTCGGCACTCTCGGGCAACCGCGAGTTCCATGCGCACCGGCTCCTGCCGCTGGGCCGTCGGGAAAACCGCCTGATCGTGGCGATGTCCGATCCGGCCAACCAGGCCGGCGTCGACGTGATCCGCCAGAAGTTCAGCCTGCCAGTGGAAACAGTCGTCGTCGAACACGACAAGCTGATGAAGCATGTCCGATCTGCCGGCGAGGCACTTGGCACGCTCAAGAACGCCCTGCCGACGCCCACGGCGCAGAAGATGATCGAGTATGACCCGGTGGCCGCCGCGAGCGCGCGCAAGGTCCCCGGCGCCAACGACATCGACGACGCGCCGGTAGTGCGCTTCCTGCAGAAGCTGCTGACGGAAGCCTTCCATCGCGGCGCGTCGGACCTTCACTTCGAACCATTCGAGTTCTTCTACCGCATTCGCTTCCGCGTGGACGGCGTGCTGCAGGAAGTCGCGCGGCCACCGCTCGATATCCGCGACAAGATCGCCACGCGTATCAAGGTGCTATCGCGCCTGGACATCTCGGAAAAGCGTGTGCCGCAGGACGGCCGGATGAAGCTACTGATCTCCATGCCGAAAGACAAGGACGGCAAGGAGACCGTCGACAAGGCGATCGACTTCCGCGTCTCCACGCTGCCCACGTTGTTCGGCGAAAAGATCGTGATGCGGATTCTCGATTCGTCGAGCGACAAGCTCGACATCGACCAACTCGGCTATGAGCCGCAGCAGAAGGCACTGCTGCAGGAAGTGATCAAGCGGCCGTACGGGATGGTGCTGGTGACTGGCCCGACCGGCAGCGGCAAGACTGTGTCGCTCTATACGTTCCTGAACATGCTGAACCAGGGCGACATCAATATCTCGACCGCCGAGGATCCGGCCGAAATCCAGTTGCCCGGCATCAACCAGGTCAACGTGAACGACAAGGCCGGCCTGACCTTCGCCGCCGCGCTGAAATCGTTCCTGCGCCAGGATCCCGACGTGATCATGGTCGGCGAAATTCGTGACCTCGAGACGGCCGACATCTCCATCAAGGCCGCGCAGACCGGTCACCTGGTGCTGTCCACGCTGCACACGAACGACGCGCCGACCACGCTGACACGCCTGATGAATATGGGCGTGGCACCGTTCAACATCGCCTCGTCGGTCCTGCTGATCACCGCGCAGCGCCTGGCGCGCCGGCTTTGCACCTGCAAGCGCGAGGGCGACCTGGCACCGCAGGTGCTGATCGATGCAGGCTTCCAGGAGTCAGACCTCGACGGCACATGGAAGCCCTATCACCCGGTGGGCTGCGACCGATGCAGCGGTAGTGGCTACAAGGGGCGATGCGGTATCTACCAGGTCATGCCGATTACCGAAACCATTC
Organism: Cupriavidus metallidurans CH34; assembly: GCF_000196015.1. NCBI lineage: Bacteria > Pseudomonadati > Pseudomonadota > Betaproteobacteria > Burkholderiales > Burkholderiaceae > Cupriavidus > Cupriavidus metallidurans. Next base: position 3,368,806 of record NC_007973.1, read on the forward strand.
AACAGATCATCCTGTCGCACGGCACGGCATTGCAGATTGCTGAACAGGCGCGCAAGGAAGGCGTGCTATCGTTGCGGGAAGCTGGCCTGCTCAAGGTCAAACAGGGCGTCACGTCACTCGAAGAAGTGCTGGCGACCACGAACACGTAAAACAAAGAACAAGTCTCAGGGGTCAAATCATGGCGACGCGCGCACCAGCGGCGGGCGCTCGGACGGCAGCGCCGTCTCGGGCAAAATCAGGGCGGAAGGCACCCACGCAGTACATCTTCGAGTGGGAAGCCAAGGACCGAAAAGGCAAGTCGTTCAAGGGCGAACAACGCGCCGAGAGCCAGTCCGAGGTCACCGCCTCGCTGCGCAAGCAGGGGCTGACCGTCGTCAAGATGAAGAAGCGCAAGGGCGCGCGCGGCAAGAAGATTACCGAGAAGGACATCGCCTACTTCACGCGCCAGCTCTCGACCATGCTCAAGGCGGGTGTGCCGCTGCTGCAGTCGATCGACATCATCGCGCGCGGCCACGCCAACCCGAACTTCACCCAGCTGCTCACTGTCATCCGCTCGGACATTGAATCGGGTAGCAGCATGGCCACGGCGTTCCGCCGGCATCCGCAGTACTTCGATACGCTCTACTGCAACCTGATTGACGCTGGCGAACAAGGCGGTATTCTCGATGCGCTGCTCGAGCGGCTGTCTCTCTATATGGAGAAAAGCATCGCGCTGAAGGGCCAGATCAAGTCCGCGATGATCTACCCGATCGCCGTGCTGACCGTGGCCTTTGCCGTGACGGTGATCCTGATGCTGTTCGTGATCCCGGCCTTCAAGGGCGTGTTCTCGAGCTTTGGCGCCTCGCTGCCAGCGCCCACGATGGTCGTGATCAACATCTCCGACTTTTTCGTGCAGTACTGGTATCTCGTCATCGGCGCGCCAGTCTTCTCGATCATCGGCTATTTCCGCGCCCGCAAGAAATCGGAGAAGGTGCAGCGCTGGCACGACAAGGTTCTGCTCAAGCTGCCGATTTTCGGCAGCCTGTTCCGCAAGGCGGTGGTCGCGCGCTGGACGCGCACGCTGGCCACGATGTTTGCGGCAGGCACGCCGCTGGTGGAATCGATGGAATCGGTGGCAGGCGCCGCCGGCAACTGGATCTACTACGACGCCACGCGCGAAATCGAGCAGTCTGTGCGTATCGGTACCAGCCTGACCAACGCCATGCAGGCCACCCACGTGTTCGACAACATGGTGCTGCAGATGACCCAGATCGGTGAGGAATCGGGCGCGCTGGACAGCATGTTGCTCAAGGTTGCCGAATTCTACGAGCGCGAGGTCGACGACGCCGTGGCCGCCATCTCGAGCCTGATCGAGCCGCTGATCATCGTGGTGCTTGGCGTGCTGATCGGCGGCATGGTCGTCGCCATGTATCTGCCGATCTTCAAGCTGGGCCAAGTGGTGTAACGCCGGGTGATGTAACGCATGCAAGCTGTCCTGTCATCGCTGGCGGCGTTGCCGCCAGCTTTCCTTATTGTCGCGGCAGGGGTGGTTGGCCTGATGGTCGGCAGTTTCCTCAACGTGGTGATCCATCGTCTGCCGAAGATGATGGAGTACGACGAGGCCAACTACATCGCGGAAATCCGTGGCGAACCGTTGCCGCACCCCGAGCGCTATAACCTGATGGTGCCGCGATCCGCGTGCCCGAAGTGCGGCCACCAGATCGCCCCCTGGGAGAACATCCCCGTCATCAGCTACCTGTTCCTGCGTGGCCGCTGCAAGGCCTGCAAGACGCCGATCGGCATCCGCTATCCGCTCGTCGAGCTGATCACGGCGGCGCTCAGCGCCCTGGCGATGTGGCACTTCGGTCCGACGGCGCAGGCGCTGGCCGCGATCGTGATGACCTGGTCGCTGGTCGCGTTGTTCATGATCGATGCCGACACCCAGCTTCTGCCAGACCAGATCACGCTGCCGCTGCTATGGCTGGGCCTGCTGCTGAACCTGCAGGGCTTGTTCGCGCCGCTGGCGGATGCCGTCATCGGCGCTGCGGCGGGCTACCTGCTGCTGTGGAGCGTCTACTGGCTCTACAAGCTCGTGCGGGGCCGCGAGGGCATGGGCCACGGCGATTTCAAGTTGATGGCGGCGCTTGGCGCATGGTTCGGCTGGCAGGCACTGCCCGCGCTGATCCTGATGTCGTCGGTGGTCGGTGCCGTGCTTGGCGGCGCGATGCTGGTCTTCCGCCGCAAGAGTAGTGACACGACCTTCCCGTTTGGCCCGTACATCGTCGGTGCCGGGCTGATCGTGCTGTTCTTTGGCGCAGACGTATTACCGCTGACGCTGGTGGCCGGACACTAGCCGACAACCGGCGGCTGCACGCAAAGCTGGTATCGTTGGCGACATTCACGACTGACTGACACCCTGCTCCATGCTGGAAATCGGACTGACCGGCGGCATCGGCTCCGGCAAGACCCGCGTTGCGGACATGTTCGCCGCGCGCGGCGCCGCGTTGATCGATACCGACCTCATCGCCCACGAGATCACCGCGCCGGGCGGCCCAGCCATCGCACCGCTCGTCGCGGCATTCGGCCCCGGATGCCTGCGCCAGGATGGTGCGATGGATCGCGACGCGATGCGGGCACTTGTCTTCTCCGACCCATCGGCCAAGACCCGCCTCGAGGGCATCACCCATCCGCTGATTCGCCAGGTCACCGAAGCGCGGGCCACCGCCATCCGCGAAGCGGGCCACAACCCGTATCTGATCTACGTGGTACCGCTGCTCGTCGAATCGAGTACCTGGCGCGCGCGAGTCGGCCGCGTGCTTGTGGTCGACTGCCAGGAGGAAACCCAGATCGCCCGTGTGATGGCCCGCAATGGATTCACGCGCGATCAGGTACTGGCGATCATGCGACGACAGGCCACACGCGCCGAACGCATGGCCGTGGCCGACGACCTGATCGACAACGACGGGCCACCCGAAGCGCTGAACGCGCAAGTCGCGAAGCTCGATGCGCTATATCGCTCGCTTTCGGATACATCTGGAAACACATCCGAAAACGCGGCGCATCCGTGACATCCCCCATGCCCGATAGGGGCAGATTCGATTTGTCCTCGGGCCCTGACTCGCATAGAATGCGCTGAAACATGCCGGCAAATATGCGCGGTGTGACGAGTTCCGGCCAGGAACTCCACCCAGGCGCGAGTTGTCTTTGCATGGGCGAAAGCGGCACGGACAGCGCCAGAGCGCCTTCCCGACTGAAACAACCGCCAACCGGCGCGCAGCACGGACACCGACTTGATCCTGTACGAATATCCTTTCAACGAACGCATCAGGACACTCCTGCGCCTGGAGGACCTGTTCGATCGGCTGGATTATTTCCTCGGGCAGGAACATCCGCTTCAGCATCACGTCGCCATCACCACGATTTTCGAGATCATCGACGTGGCGGGACGTGCCGACCTCAAGACCGACCTGATCAAGGAACTCGAGCGCCAGCGCCAGGCCCTGGCGCCGCTGCGCTCCAATCCGCAGATTGATCAGGATGCGCTGGTCGCGGTGATCACCGAAATCGAGCAAGGCATTGCAGCGCTCAGCCAGACCGTCGGCAAGGCCGGCCAGTTGCTGGCCGACAATGAATGGCTGACCAGCATCCGCAGCCGCGCGATCATCCCCGGTGGCACTTGCGAGTTCGATCTGCCGGCGTACTACGCCTGGCAGCATCGCGACGCCGATGATCGCCGCGCCGACATCCTCAAATGGGCACGCCCACTAGCCTCGCTGCGCATGGGCGCTGGCATCGTGCTGCGCCTGCTGCGCGAGTCCGGCCAGAGCGGCAAAGTCATTGCGACCGGTGGCAGCTATCAGCAGATGCTGTCTGGCCGCAGCTACCAGCTCATGCAGGTGTACCTGGACGAATCGCTGCTGGCCTTCATCCCCGAGATGAGCGCCAACAAGTACATGCTCTGGGTACGGTTCACGCAGCAGGATGGCGACATGCGGCCCCGATCGGTGGATGCCGATATCCCCTTCCTGCTGAAGCTCTGTAATTTCTGAAGTCTCCGATGCCAGCCGTCGTCAAATGCCCCACCTGCGGCAAGGAAGTTGCCTGGGTGCCGGATAACAAGTTCCGTCCGTTCTGCTCGGAACGCTGCAAGCAGATCGACCTGGGCGCCTGGGCGTCCGAGAAGTATGTGTTCGGTGGCAAGCCGGGCGAGACACCGTCGCCGGACCTGCCGGAAGACGCCGAAGACTGATCGGATCGCTGCTCCCCTCTCACGCCAGGCGAAAGAGGGGAACCTGCGATAGCCGCGATATTGCCGAGCGCTACGGCCGGCCGGGCTAACGTGCAGCCAGCACCCGACGGCAGAATCCCACGCAGACCAGCACGAACACGGCCAGTCCCAGCCACTGCGCCGTAGTGCCAAACCCCTCGCCCACCAGTGCCAGCGGCGCCTCCTTGCCCGAGAGGCCGATCACCGCGGCCAGCGCAACGCCGACCAGGCTTTCACCCACGATCAGGCCCGAAGCAAGCAGCGTCCCGCGCCGCTCAGCATGGGCCAGCACCGTGGGCACATCGTCGCCACGCGCCTCGGCGCGCTTGCGCTCCGTGCGCAGCAACCACCACGACAACACCGCGCCCACCACCAGCGCTGAACTGATCGTCGGCGGCAGGTAGATGCCGATGCCCACTGCCAGTACGGGCAGCCGCGCCACGCCACCGCGATGGCGCAGCACTTCGTCAATCGCGATCAGCACAACACCCAGCGCCACGCCAATCAGGATCATTGTCCAGTTGAGCTTGTGCGTGAAGATGCCCGTAGCGATCGCGGTCATCAACGTGGCCTGCGGCGCAGCCAGCGCCGAATTCGGGTCCATGTCGGCCCGAGGCAAGGCGCCGGCAAAGCCGTACGCGTGATAGAGCAGTTCGAGCACCGGCGGAATCACGGCAGCACCCACCGCGCAGCCGATCAGCAGCGCCACCTGTTGGCGCCACGGCGTGGCGCCAACCAGCCAGCCAGTCTTGAGATCCTGCAGGTTGTCATTCGAGATCGAGGCCACCGCCACGACGGCCGAGGTCGTGAAGATCGCCAGCGCAATCGCGTATTTGCCGCCCTCGGACGTGTCGAGCAGGCCGTCCAGCGTGCCGATGCCAAGAATCAGCAGCGACACCAGGATCACAGCGATGATGCCGATGCCCGAGATCGGGCTGGCTGACGACCCCACCAGACCAGCCATATAGCCACATGCGGCAGCCACCAGGAAGCCGAACACGAAGGCGAACAGCACGGCACAGCCAACCAGACGCCAGGTGGCACCGGTATCGAGCGGTGCCGGGGCCAGGAAGTATCCAAACGTCACTGCCAGCACCACCAGCAGGACCAGCGTGAGGACGCCGATCCAGGCCATCGGCAAGTCGCGTTGCGTGCGCGGCACCGCGCCACCCTCTCCCGGCGCGCCGGCACGGAGGGCACCCATCGATGCACGTACGCCTTCCACCATCGGCTTGAACAGCGTGCCGAGCGTCCAGATCGCCGCGATACCGATCGTGCCCGCGCCGATGAAGCGCGCTTGCGTGCTCCACACTGCGGTACCGAAGCTGGACAGCGTGGCCCCCGCCGGCATCGGTGTGATAGCAGTCAGCCACGGCACCGCGATGCCCCAGGTCAGGAACAGGCCCAGCAACATAGCCAACCCGCCGACGATGCCGACCAGATAGCCGGCGCCCACCAGCGCGAGTGAGAAACCCATCGAGAGGCGCACCACGGATGCGCCAACGGCCAGCCAGGCATTGGCCCCTTCTGCCAGAACCCGGAAGCCACCTGCGGCAATGCTGAACAGGCCCGCAGCAACGCCACCTGCAACGAGGTCACCAAGCCCGGTCTCCTGTTTTCCGTTGCCCTTATCCTGGCTCGCGCTCCCCACTCGCAGGATCTCGGCGGCGGCCACCCCTTCCGGATACGGCAGATCGCTGTGCACCACCATCGCGTGGCGCAGCGGGATGCTAAAGATCACCCCGAGCATGCCACCCGCTGCGCAGATCGCCAGCGTCTGCCAGAACGGGAACCCCTGCCAGTGTCCCAGCATGACCAGACCCGGCAGGATGAAGATGATCGACGACAGCGTGCCAGCAGCGGACGCCTGCGTCTGCACCATGTTGTTCTCGAGGATGTTCGCGCCCGGAAACAGTCGCAGCACGGCCATCGAGATCACGGCAGCAGGGATCGCCGAGGAAAACGTCAGGCCGACCTTGAGGCCGAGGTAGATATTGGAGGCGGTGAACACCACCGTGATCAGGGCGCCGAGGATGATGCCCCGCAGCGTCAGTTCGGGCAGAGAAACAGCGTCATCGATACGATCGACACGTTGCATTGAGCCTCCTGTGAGTGGTCGAAAAAAATTGCCCGGCAAGAGCCGGGCATCGATTTCAGCTTGCGCGGGATTCTTCCGCCAGCCAGTCGACGACTGGGATCGTCGCCGGCAGGAGCGGCCCCACCGACACGGGCGCTGTCTGCCAGGAGAATGCCTGGCCCTCCCGCCCGACCGGATCGCCACGCCATTCCGTGATCTTGCGGAAATACAGGCGCACATAGGCATGAGGGTAATCATGCTCCAGCGTGTGCCAGTGTTCGCTTCTCACGATGTCGAGGCCGAGTTCTTCGTGCAGTTCGCGCGCCAGTGCCGCCTCAACCGATTCGCCGGGCTCGAGCTTGCCGCCCGGAAATTCCCAGTAGCCCTCGTACGGCTTGCCCGCCGGACGCTGCGCCAGCAGAAACTTGCCGTCCGCCTGGATCATCACGCCAACCGCCACTTCCGTGACCTTGCGCGTCTGCCCGTCGGCGGTCTTCACCGTGTCCGCCTGACCGCTCATGCCTTGCTGCCTGAATCAGTCGCGGGGTCGGCCACGAACGGCTTGCCATGCTTGCCGCCCCAGTCGCGCGCGAACTGCCACGCCACGCGCCCGGAGCGCGAACCGCGCTCGAGGGCCCAGACCAGCGCATCGCCGCGCGCGGCCTCGATATCGGCGGGCGTGCAGCCAAAGTGTCCGAGCCAGTGACCAACGATGGCCAGGTACTCGTCCTGCTTCGGCGGGTAGAACGACAGCCACAAGCCAAAGCGCTCGGACAGCGAGATCTTCTCCTCCACCACCTCACCCGGATGGATTTCGCCATCGGAAGTGTGCTGGTAGGTCTCGTTGTCCTTCATGTACTCGGGTAGCAGATGCCGACGGTTCGACGTCGCGTAGATCAGCACGTTGTCTGACTGCGCGGCCACCGAGCCGTCCAACGCCGACTTGAGCGACTTGTAGCCGGATTCGCCGTCCTCGAACGACAAGTCGTCGCAGAAAATCGCGAAGCGCTCGGGGCGCTGCGCAAGCTGCTCGACGATGTCTCCGAGATCGCCCAGATCATCCTTGTCTACTTCCACCAGGCGCAGCCCGTCGTTCACGAACGCATTCAGGCAAGCCTTGATCAGCGACGACTTGCCGGTGCCACGCGCGCCGGTCAGCAGCACGTTGTTGGCCGGCAGCCGGTTCACGAACTGGCGGGTGTTGGCGACGATCGCGTCTTTCTGGCGATCGATGTTCTTCAGATCGCCCAGATGGATCGGCGGCAATTGCCGGATCGCCTGCAGATAGCCGATGTTGCCGAACAGGCTCTGGCGCTTGCGCCAGCGGAACGCTACCGCCTCCTTCCAGTCCGCGTCGGTCAGTTCCGGCGGCAGCCATTGTTCAAGTCGGGCAAGGAAGCCATCGAGGCGGGCAGCGAGGTCAGACATGGGGCGAGTCTTCCAGAATTACGAACTTACGAACGATAGTCGGCGTTGATCGACACGTAGTCATGCGACAGGTCGCAGGTCCACACGGTCGCTTCGGCGTCGCCGCGGCCCAGCGCGATGCGCACCGTGATCTCCGCCTGCTTCATCACGCGCTGGCCGTCTTCCTCGCGATACTCGGGGTTGCGGCCGCCGTCACGCGCGACCCACACGTCATCGAGCCACAGGTTCACGCGATCGACGTCGAGGTCGTTGACGCCGGCGTAGCCGATAGCGGCGAGGATACGGCCGAGGTTGGGGTCCGAGGCATAGAACGCCGTTTTCACCAGCGGCGAATGGGCCACGGCGTAGGCGATCTGGCGGCACTCGGCCACATTCTTGCCCCCTTCCACACGGATCGTCATCAGCTTGGTGGCGCCTTCGCCATCGCGCACGATCGCCTGCGCGAGTTCCTGAGCCAGCGCCGTCACGGCATCACGCAGCGCCTCGAACGCGGCACCCTCGGCACGATCGATCGTCACGCCGGCCTTGCCTGAGGCGATCAGCACGAACGAGTCGTTGGTCGACGTATCGCCGTCGATCGTGATGCTGTTGAACGAGTGATCGGCGGCGTGCGACACCAGCTTCTGCAGCACCGGCTGCGCCACGGCGGCATCGGTGGCGATAAAGCCGAGCATCGTCGCCATGTTCGGGCGGATCATGCCGGCGCCCTTGCTGATGCCGGAGAGCGTCACGGTCTTGCCGTCGATCTGCACCGTGCGCGAGGCTGCCTTCGGCTGCGTGTCGGTGGTCATGATCGATTCCGCGGCAGCCAGCCAGTTATCGGCACGTGCGTTGGCGATAGCGGTCGGCAGTGCCGCGGTCAGGCGGTCGACCGGAAGCTGTTCCAGAATCACGCCGGTTGAGAACGGCAGCACCTGTTTCGACTGGATGGCCAGCGCCTTGGCCAGCGCATCGCACGTGGCGCGCGCGGCGGCCAGACCCGGTTCCCCGGTGCCGGCGTTGGCATTGCCAGTGTTCACCACGATGGCACGAATGCCAGCGCCCGCGGCGAGATGCTCACGGCAAACCTGCACGGGCGCCGCGCAGAACCGGTTTTGCGTGAACACGCCTGCCACCGTGCTGCCTTCGGCCACGCGGACCACGAGCACGTCCTTGCGATTGGCCTTGCGGATACCGGCTTCGGCCCAGCCGAGCTCGACGCCGGCGACGGATTTCAAGTTTTCTGCCTGGGGCAGGGGCAGGTTCACTGGCATGGTGATTTCCTCAAATTCTCTGATGCACCTGACGAACATGCCCGCTTGACGCAGGGTTCAAGCGGGCATGTGCTGGATGGTTTGGTGATGCGCGCCGCGCGCGCCGATCACCGACCGCGACGGACTGGCTTTAGCTCAGCTTGCCGTGGCACTGCTTGAACTTCTTGCCCGAACCGCACGGGCACGGGTCGTTGCGGCCAACCTTGGGCATGCCGGCCAGCGCCGCTTCGCCGCCCATCGCGGCCAGCGCCGCGGCGGCCGTGTTGCTGCGTGCCGGCTCTGCCTGCTCCACAGGCTCGGCACCCTCGGCGAACTCGTCATGCTTGTATTGCACGTTCTCGAGGTGCGCCAAGCCTTCCTCGATCTGCTCCGAAGCCTGTTCGAGTTCCTCGGGCGACTGGATATGCACGTTGAATACCACGCGCGTGACTTCGCTCTTGATCACGTCCAGCAGGCGCGCGAACAGTTCGAACGATTCGCGCTTGTACTCCTGCTTCGGATCCTTTTGCGCATAGCCGCGCAGGTGGATGCCCTGACGCAGGTGATCCAGCGCGGCCAGGTGCTCGCGCCAGTGCGTGTCGATACTTTGCAGCATGACCGAGCGCTCGAAGCCGGCGAACGACTCGCGGCCCACTTGCGCCACCTTGGCGTCGTAGTGCTCGCGCGCTGCCTTCAGGATCATGTCCAGCAGCTCTTCATCCTCGATGCTCTGCGCGCCTTCGATGGTCTTCGCCAGCGGCAGCTCCAGACCCCAGTCGTCACGCAGGCGCTGTTCCAGGCCAGCAATGTCCCACTGCTCTTCCATGCTCTCGGCGGGCACGTATTCGCGGAACACCTCCACCAGCACGCTCTCGCGCAGGTTCGCCACCATGTCGCCGACGTCCTGCGATTCGAGTACGTCGTTACGGAGCTTGTAGATTTCCTTGCGCTGGTCGTTCGCAACGTCGTCGTACTGCAGCAGTTGCTTGCGGATGTCGAAGTTGCGGCCCTCGACCTTGCGCTGCGCGGATTCGATCGAGCGCGTGACGATACCGGCTTCGATCGGCTCGCCTTCAGGCATCTTCAGACGTTCCATGATCGCGCGCACGCGGTCGCCGGCGAAGATACGCAGGAGCTGGTCGTCAAGCGACAGATAGAAGCGCGACGAGCCCGGGTCGCCCTGACGGCCGGCGCGGCCGCGAAGCTGGTTGTCGATCCGGCGCGACTCGTGTCGCTCGGTGCCGACGATATGCAGGCCGCCAGCCGCCTTGACCTGGTCGTGCAGCGATTGCCACTCATCCTTGAGCTTGGCGATGCGCTCGGCCTTCTCGGCATCGGACAGGTTGGCATCGGCTTCGATAAAACCGGCCTGCTTCTCGACGTTGCCGCCCAGCACGATGTCGGTACCGCGACCGGCCATGTTGGTGGCGATCGTGACCATCTTGGGTCGGCCGGCCTGCGCCACGATCTCGGCTTCGCGCGCGTGCTGCTTGGCGTTCAGCACCTGGTGCGGCAGCTTTTCCTTGTTCAGCAGGTCCGACAGATACTCGGACGTTTCGATCGACGTCGTGCCCACCAGCACCGGCTGGCCTCGGTCGTAGCAGTCGCGGATATCGCGCACCACGGCGTCGTAGCGTTCCTTCGACGTCTTGTAGATCTGGTCCTGCAGGTCCTTGCGCTGGGCCTGACGGTTGGTCGGGATCACCACGACTTCGAGGCCGTAGATCTCCTGGAACTCGTAGGCTTCCGTGTCGGCCGTGCCGGTCATGCCGGCCAGCTTCTCGTACATGCGGAAGTAGTTCTGGAACGTGATGGTGGCCAGCGTCTGGTTTTCCTGCTGGACGGTCACGCCTTCCTTGGCTTCCACGGCCTGGTGCAGGCCATCGGACCAGCGGCGGCCCGTCATCAGGCGGCCCGTGAATTCGTCGACGATGATGACCTCGTCGTTCTGCACCACATAGTGCTGGTCGCGATGGAACAGGCTGTGCGCGCGCAGGGCGGCGTACAGGTGGTGCATCAGCGTAATGTTCTGGGGCGCGTAGAGCGATTCGCCCTCGCTGATCAGCCCGAGCTGGGACAGGATCTGCTCGGCCTTCTCGTGGCCGGCCTCGGTCAGATAGACCTGATGGCCCTTCTCGTCCACGTAGTAGTCGCCAGGCTTCTCGACGCCGGTACCGTCGGCCTTCTCCTCGCCGATCTGGCGCTCGAGCAGCTTCGGAATGCCGTTCATGCGCTGGTAGAGATCGGTCTGGTTCTCGGCCTGGCCCGAGATGATCAGCGGCGTGCGCGCCTCGTCGATCAGGATCGAGTCCACTTCGTCGACGATCGCGTAATGCAACGGACGCTGCACGCGCTGCGACGGGTCATAGACCATGTTGTCGCGCAGATAGTCGAAGCCAAACTCGTTGTTGGTGCCGTACGTGATGTCCGCGTTGTACGCGATCTGCTTCTGATCGTGTGGCATCTGCGACAGGTTCACGCCCACCGACAGGCCCAGGAAGTTGTACAGCCGCCCCATCCACTCGGCGTCACGCTGCGCCAGGTAGTCGTTGACCGTCACCACGTGCACGCCCTTGCCGGTCAGCGCATTGAGATACACGGCCAGCGTGGCGGTCAGCGTCTTGCCTTCACCGGTGCGCATTTCGGCAATCTTGTTGTCGTTCAGCACCATGCCGCCGATCATCTGCACGTCGAAGTGACGCATCTTCATGATCCGCTTGCTGGCTTCGCGGCAGACGGCGAAAGCCTCAGGCAGCAGTGCCTCGAGCGACTCGCCGCCGGCATGGCGCTGGCGGAATGTCTCGGTCATGCCACGCAACTCGTCGTCCGAGAGCTTCTCGAACTTCGGCTCGAGCGCATTGATCTGCTCGACCGTGCGGCGATATTGTTTAATCAGCCGTTCGTTGCGGCTGCCGAAGACTTTCTTGAGAAGGCCCGTGATCATCGAGTGCTTTCACCTGCGAGCGACCAGCGGCGAACCGGGCAGCCACGCGCGAGGAATGGGTGGATTGGCGCAAAACGCCGAGTTTATCATGTGCCGATGTCCTGACCGGACCGCTGCCAGGCCAGAATCTGCATGGGCGCAACAGGCCCGGGCGATAACCGGGGCCGCCCGTCCGGGACAGGCTGCTGGTGAGGTTGGGACAACCTCACCGACTTCAATGTTCCGCTGCGTGCCCAGGGTTCGACGATCAGCGGATGGCGGTCCGGTTGGTTGGGGAGAGCGCCTCGGCCAAGGGCGCCGGTACGGCCGCGTTCAAAAAGCCATTCGGATTACGTGGCAAACCGTTCACATGGACCTCGAAGTGCAGGTGTGCGCCGGTCGAGCGCCCCGTGCTGCCGACCCGGGCAATCATCTGGCCAGGGCGGACGATATCGCCAGCCCGAACCAGCGACTTCGACGCGTGAGCATACCGGGTCTTGAGTCCGTTATCGTGATCGATATCAATCATGTTGCCGTACTCGTTGTGCCATTCCGCTGCCACCACCACGCCACCTGCGGCCGCCAGGATCGGCGTGCCGGTGGGTGCCACGAAGTCCACGCCTTCATGCTGGGAGCGGCGACCGGTGAAAGGATCGATCCGCGTACCGAAGCTGGATCCGTCGTACCCGGTTGCCACGGGAAGCACCCGGGGGATGCGTCGTTCTCTCATCTGACGGTCCATCAACGCGGTCTCGATCACATCGAAGTAGTCGACGCGGTGCTCGGCCTGCTCGCCCAGGCGGGCCAGCTCGGCGCGCAGCTCGGGCAGGGTCAGTTCGGGCGACTGCGCCGGCGCGGCCGGGCCCCCACGGGCTGGGCGATGGCGAAAGTCGAAATCCTGGGGGGCAATGCCGGCCAGACCCGAAACCCGCTCACCAAGGGCATCGAGACGGACCATCTGCGCCTGCAGATCGCCCACGCTTGCGGCAAGCACCGCCAGGTTCTGCCGTAGAAAGGCATTCTCGCGCGCTTGTCGCGAGACCTCGGGCGACGCTTGGGAGCGCGCGAGGAGCCAGATAACGCCTGAGGCGGCGGCGGCAACGAGCGAGCAGAGCGCCAGCATGAGCAGCGCGACGCGCAGGCGCGTGAGATGGAAACGAAGCATCCGCTGCTCGCGCGGATGTAGCACGATGATTTGCATGACCTAACCCCACCCCAAAAGACGGGGCCGCTCTTGCGGCCCCGTGCGCACGCGGGCAAAGGCATCCCGGCTCTCGGACGGGCAAGGATTGCGCGCTAGAATGCGCGCATGCGCATGTTCACCCACCACGCTCACCAGACCCCTGCGGCCAAGCCACTCAATGACTGGCTGGCCAAGGCCGGGCCGGTTTCGGCGCTGATGCAGACCGCGCGGCAACTGGCGTCTCTGGAAGCGGAAGTCCTGTCACTCCTGCCGCAAGGCATGCGGGCCGGCATCGCCGTGGCCGGCGTCAAGACTGACGACCGGGGACCGCAAATGGAGCGCACACTGTTGTTGCTTGCCGCGCATGGCGCGGCGGCCGCGCGGGTCCGGCAAGTGGTGCCGACCCTGCTTTCCCGGCTGCAGCAACGGGGATCGCAGGTTACCGCAATCCGTGTACGGGTACAACCGGAGGTCGGGCGTGGCGATTGGGACACTAGTCCGGTCGAACGCAAGCCGCGAACGGCCAATCTGTCGCCGGCCGGATTGCATAGCATGGACGTGCTGGCGCACAACCTGGAGGCGTCACCGCTGAAGGATGCGGTGGAGGCCTTGCTGGCCCGGCATCGCTGATTCGATCCTCGCTACGCCCGCTCAGCCCCCTTATTAGTAGTTGGGAGCGGCCAGATGCGCGGCCCGGCACCATCCCGCAGACAACAAAAAACCCCGTGCCCTTACGAGGCGCGGGGTTTCCGATCGAAGCTTGATGCCAGTCAGTCGTCAGGCGAATGCCGGCTGAGCCTGTGGCAGGAACGCGACGGGCGCTTCCTCGACCTTGTCGAAGGTCACAAATTCGTAGGCTTCCTGGTCCGCCAGCAGCGCGCGCAGCAACTGATTGTTCATGCCATGGCCAGATTTGTGCGCAACATATGAAGCAATCAGCGGATGGCCGATCACGTACAGGTCGCCGATCGCGTCGAGGATCTTGTGGCGGACGAACTCGTCGCCATAGCGCAGTTCCTCGTTGTTCAACATGCGGTGCTCGTCGAGCACGATCGCGTTGTCGAGGCTGCCACCACGGGCCAGGCCCATCTCGCGCAGTGCCTCAACTTCATGGGCAAAACCGAAAGTGCGGGCACGGGCGATTTCACGGACGTAGCTGGTGTCGGCAAAGTCGATCGTGAACGTCTGACCCGTCTTGTCGACAGCGGGATGACGGAAGTCGATCGTGAAGGCAAGCTTGAAGCCGAAGAACGGCTCCAGGCGAGCCAGCTTGTCACCATCGCGGACTTCCACGGCTTTCTTCACGCGGATGAAACGCTTGGCCGCAGGCTGCTCTTCCATGCCCGCCGATTGCAGCAGGAACACGAACGATGCCGCGCTGCCGTCCATGATCGGAATTTCCTCGGCGTCGACGTCGACATAAAGATTGTCGACACCCAGGCCGGCGCAGGCCGACATCAGGTGTTCAACGGTCGAAACGCGCGCGCCGTCCTTCTGGAGCACCGATGCCAGGCGGGTATCACCAATGGCAGAAGCCGCCGCGTGGATTTCCACGGCCTCGGGCAGGTCGACGCGGGTAAAGACGATGCCGGTATCGGCCGGAGCCGGGCGCAGGGTCAGCGTCACTTTGCGGCCCGAGTGCAAACCGATACCAACCGTCTTCACCAGGGATTTGATAGTGCGCTGTTTGAGCATGACGGCCTCAACTATTATTAAAAGCTATTGGGCGTAAAACTTGATAACGCGATACTACCATTACTCGGTCTATTGCGCTGCACCACTTTGTTTCGGGGTGTTAGACAACGTCCGAAATGATACGTATAAAGCATTCACGCCCGAACTACCGTGTCAAGCGCGCAACGCCTGCAGCACCCATTCGGCACTGCTGACCTTGAACTCGCCCGGCTCCTCGATGAACAGGTGGGTCACCACACCGTCATCGACGACCATCGCATAGCGTTTGGCGCGCACACCCAAGCCGCGCTGGCTCAGGTCCTGATCCAGCCCCAGGGCCCTGGCCCATTGCGCGGCGCCGTCACCCATCATCCGGACCTTGCCTGTGGCCTTCTGCTCGCGTCCCCAGGCACCCATCACAAAGGCGTCGTTGACCGAGTGGCACCAGATTTCGTCGACACCGGCGGCACGCAACGCATCGTACTCCTTGAGATAGCTGGGCACATGCTTCGCGGAGCAAGTCGGAGTAAAGGCGCCGGGCAGGCCGAAGACCACGATCTTGCGGCCCTTGACCAGTTCGGCCACCGAAAACGCATTCGGCCCGAGCACGCAGCCTTCGGATTCGGTTTCGAAAAATTCGTACAGCGTGGCGTCAGGGACGCGTTGCCCAATGGCGATCATCGGAGATTCCTCCTCTCGGTAGAAACCCTGCCTGCATCATAGGGGCGGATGCCGTTGCAACCAAGCGTCGCATTGGCGAATCCTGGCTTCAGCTATGTCAAGTGCAGGGCAGTCGGCTTGCTGCTCAAACGCCGCGCGGCGCGTCTTGTGGACGCGCCGCGCGGACGGGGGCACATCCCGCCGCTGGGAGGCGGGAAACCAGTCCGGGGAGGCGGCCGATGGCCTGCCTGCCCGGCAACGGGATGCGGACGGACTGCTTTCGGCGCGGGCGCGACGCGTGCCGGCGCACTGACGGATGGCGTCAGTCCAGGCAATCACCGAGCGGAAAGGGAGCGCTCGGGCGATGCGGAACGGACCAGCGACAACCCGCCAGGCACGCGGCCGACGCCACGGCCCTGCCGGAGCCCAACTCAGTCAGCCTGCTTGCGCAGGAAGGCCGGGATGTCGTACGTATCCACGCCCTTCTCTTGCAGCGCCGCCACATGGGCGGACGCCGACTCGCGCGAGCTGCGCCACACGGCCGGCGTATCCAGGCCGCTGTAGTCCGGCGATGCATGCGCCGGGGCAGCGGTCAGGCCTGCCATCATCTGCACCGGGATGTTGTCCGTGCCGGTCTTCAGCAGCGTCATCGGCTGCTGCTTCTTGGCAGAACGGCCCAGGCCAGTGGCCACCACGGTCACGCGCAGCGCGTCGCTCATCGAATCGTCGTACACCGTACCGAAGATCACGGTCGCGTCCTCCGCGGCGTAGCTGCGGATCGTGTTCATGACTTCCTTGGTTTCCGACAGCTTCAACGAGCGGCTGGCCGTGATGTTGACCAGCACGCCACGCGCGCCGGACAGGTCCACGCCTTCGAGCAGCGGACTGGCCACAGCCTGCTCGGCGGCCAGGCGGGCGCGATCCACGCCGGAGACGGTAGCCGTACCCATCATGGCCTTGCCCTGCTCGCCCATCACCGTCTTCACGTCTTCAAAGTCGACGTTCACGAGACCGTCGACATTGATGATTTCGGCGATGCCAGCGACAGCGTTATGCAGCACGTCATCGGCGCACTGGAAGCACTTGTCCATCTCGGCGTCGTCGCCCATCACTTCGAACAGCTTCTCGTTGAGCACCACGATCAGCGAGTCCACCGACGACTCGAGTTCGCCCGAACCGTGTTCGGCCACCTTGGCACGGCGCGCGCCTTCGAAGTCGAACGGCTTGCTGACCACGCCCACGGTCAGGATGCCCATTTCTTTGGCCACCTGCGCCACGATCGGCGCGGCACCGGTACCGGTGCCGCCGCCCATGCCGGCAGTGATGAAGACCATGTGCGCGCCGCGCAGGGCGTCGGCGATCTGGTCACGCGCCTGCTCCGCGCAGTTACGGCCAACTTCCGGCTTGGCACCGGCACCAAGGCCGGTGTTGCCCAGTTGCAGCACGCGCGATGCGGTGGAGCGCTTCAGCGCCTGGGCATCGGTATTCATGCAAATGAATTCCACACCCTGCACGCCACGGCTGATCATGTGCTGCACGGCATTGCCGCCCGCGCCGCCCACGCCCACCACCTTGATGATGGTGCCGTCCTGAATCTCCGTTTCGATCATGTCAAAGTCCATCACTGCCTCCGAGAAAAATCAGTCCCCAAACGCTGCAGCCTCCCCGCCGCAACCCTTGGTTCCTGAACAAGAAACTATCAAGAACAACTAACCAGTAAAACTGCGAAAAACTGCTCAACGTGCATTTCCGCCATCGCGCTGACGCCAGGCGCGTATCACGTCAAAGAAAACCTGACCGGCAAATTCATCAGAAGTTGCCGACAAACCATTCCTTCATGCGTCCCCAGACCTGTTTCACGGAGCCGCTCTGCACCGCCACCTTGCGGCCGCGCATACGCTGAACGCATCCTTCCTGCAGCAGGCCCATCACCGTGGAGTAACGCGGGCTCTTTACGACTTCATGCAGGTTGCCGCGATACTCGGGCACGCCCACGCGCACGGGCTTCAGGAAGATGTCTTCGCCCAGTTCCACCATGCCCGGCATCATGGCCGTGCCACCGGTGATCACCACGCCCGACGACAGCAGTTCCTCGTAGCCCGACTCGCGCACCACCTGGTGCACCAGCGAATAGAGTTCCTCGATACGCGGCTCGATCACAGCGGCCAGCGCCTGGCGGCTCAGCGTGCGCGTGCCGCGGTCGCCCACGCCAGGCACCTCGATCATGTCTTCCGGGTCGGCAATCGCCTGCTTGGCGATGCCGTACTGCATCTTGATGTCCTCGGCATCGGGCGTCGGCGTGCGCAGCGCCATGGCGATGTCGTTGGTGATCTGGTCCCCGGCGATCGGGATCACGGCCGTGTGCCGGATCGCGCCTTCGCTGAAGATGGCGATGTCCGTCGTGCCGCCGCCGATATCCACCAGCACCACGCCGAGTTCCTTCTCGTCCTCGGTCAGCACCGCAAGGCTCGAGGCCAGCGGCTGCAGGATCAGGTCGTGCACTTCCAGGCCGCAGCGGCGCACGCACTTGACGATGTTCTGGGCCGCGCTAACCGCGCCCGTCACGATATGCACCTTCACTTCGAGCCGGATACCGCTCATGCCGATGGGCTCGCGTACATCCTCCTGACCGTCGATGATGAATTCCTGGGTCAGGATGTGCAGGATCTGCTGGTCGGTCGGGATGTTGACCGCCTTGGCGGTCTCGATCACGCGGGCCACATCCGTCTGCGTGACTTCCTTGTCCTTGATCGCCACCATGCCGCTCGAGTTGAAGCTGCGGATATGGCTGCCGGCGATGCCGGTGAACACCTCGGCGATCTTGCAGTCAGCCATCAGCTCGGCTTCTTCCAGCGCGCGCTGGATCGACTGCACGGTAGCCTCGATGTTGACCACGACCCCCTTCTTCAAACCCTTGGACTCGGACTGGCCCATCCCGATCACCTCATAGCTGCCATCGGGGCGCAGTTCCGCCACCACGGCCGCCACCTTCGAGGTGCCGATGTCGAGACCGACCAGTAGGTCCTTGTATTCCTTGCTCATCGAGTTTTCTCCGCGTTCTTACTCTTGAGTCGCGTCGGATTGTTGTTGGTGTTGCCGGCCGAAGCCGCCTGGGGGGTTGCCGCGCCGCTGGCTGCCTTGGTCGCCGCCTTGGCCGCCGCCGCTGCCTGCGCATCGGTCAGGAAGCGCACGCTGGCCGCCCGGATCGCGAACCCGTTGGGATAGCGCAGATCGGCATACTCGATCTGCTTGCCCATCTGCTCCGTGACCTGCGGCCACGACGCCACGAAGCGCTTGACCCGCGCCTCCATGGCCGTGCGATCCTCGTCGTTCTGCTCGCGGCCGAATTCGACGACCATGCCGTTAGACAATTTGGCACGCCATGCATAACGCCCCGACAGCGCCACGGCCAGCGGTTCGAGCTTCATCGGCTTGAACCACTCGCGCATGATCTCCAGCTTCTCGACCACGTCTTCCTCGCTGTCCGGCGGTCCGTCAAGCGCCAGCAGCTGGGCATCCTCTTCGGCCTCGGCGGTGTTGGCCACGAATACCTCGCCATAGGTATTGATCAGCCTGCCACTATCCGGACCACCCCAGGTACCGAGGGGTTCGTGCTCTTCCACCTGGATCGCCAAGCCATTCGGCCACTCGCGCCGCACGCTCGCGTGGCGCACCCAGGGCACCGACTCGAACGCCTGTCGCGCCGTGTTCAGGTCGAGTGTGAAGAAGTTGCCGGCCAGCTTGCCCAGCGCGTTCGCGCGCACGCTCGGCGCGTTCACGTGGCGCAACGGCGCGCCATCCATCGACGTCAGCTCGACATGCGTAATGGCGAACACCGGCCGCTGGGCCAGCCACAGCAGCCCAGCCCCGAGCGCCATGAGCGCCACCAGCGCGTATAGCGCTGAGGCGAACAGGTTGAGCAGGCGCGCGTTATGCCACATGTGTCGTCGTTCAGGCGGTCGGTACTGCGGTTATTCGGGTTTCCAGTGTTCATTCGGATGCAGGTCCAGCGTGGCTGCCGCCAGTACCTGCATGACGAAGTCCTCATAGCTGATGCCATTCGCACGCGCCGCCATCGGCACGAGCGAATGGCCGGTCATGCCGGGGGACGTATTCATTTCAAGCAGATAAGGCTTGCCGTCGCGCGTCAGCATCACGTCCGCGCGGGCCCAGCCGCGACACCCCAGCACCCGGAAGGCCTCCACGGCCAGCGCGCGCACTTCGCGCTCCAGCGCGTCGGGCAATGTCGAGGGGCACAGGTATTGGGTATCGTCAGTAAAATACTTATTTTGATAGTCGTAGTTCGACTCCGGCGCGACAATCTTGATAACTGGGAGCGCTTCGGCCGTCGGACCCTCGCCCACGATCGGGCAAGTCAGCTCCGCGCCATCGATGAAAGTCTCGGCGATCACGTCGGCATCGAGCCCTGCGGCCTTCTCGAATGCAGCGCGCATCTGGTCCGCGGCGATCACCTTGGTCAGGCCGATCGACGACCCTTCACGGGCCGGCTTGACGATCAGCGGCAGGCCAAGATCGGCAACCACGGCATCGAAATCGGTATTCGCGTAGAGCATCGCGAAGCGCGGCGTAGCCAGGCCGTGCGTCATCCACAGGCGTTTGGTAGCCTGCTTGTCCATGGCCAGCGCCGACGCCAGCACGCCGCTGCCGGTATAGGGGATGCCAAGCTGCTCGAGCAGGCCCTGCATCGTGCCGTCTTCGCCGTAGCGACCGTGCAGCGCGATAAAAACGCGGTCGAAACCTGCGGCAGCCAGTTCGCTGATCGGCTGCAGGCCCGGATCGAACGGATGCGCATCGACGCCGCGCGACTTCAGCGCGGCCAGCACACCGTTACCGGACAGCAGCGAGATCTCGCGCTCGGCGGACTTGCCACCCAGCAGCACGCCAACCTTGCCCAGCGACTTCGGATCGATATTGGGATGGGCGACGAAGCTCATTGCTGCCCCCCTTGTTGATGCGACACCAACTGGCCCGGCACTGCGCCGATCGAGCCAGCGCCCATGGTTACGACCACATCGCCGGGCCGTACGGCATTCAGGATGGCCTGGGGCATGTCCTCGATCTGCTCGACAAAAACGGGTTCTACCTTGTTTGCAACGCGCAGCGCGCGCGTCAGCGCGCGGCCATCGGCCGCGACGATCGGCGATTCGCCGGCGGCGTACACCTCCGCCAGCAGCAGCGCGTCGACGGTGCCCAGCACCTTGACGAAGTCCTCGAAACAGTCGCGCGTGCGTGTGAAGCGATGGGGCTGGAATGCCAGCACCAGGCGGCGGTCCGGGAACGCGCCGCGCGCGGCAGCCAGCGTCGCGGCCATCTCCACCGGGTGATGGCCGTAATCGTCGACCAGCGTGAACGTGCCCGAACCGTCGGGCGTCGCCACCTCGCCGTAGCGCTGGAAGCGGCGGCCCACGCCGTGAAACTCGCGCAGCGCCTTGACGATCGACGCGTCCGGCACTTCGAGTTCGGTGGCAATCGCGATGGCGGCCAGCGCGTTCTGGACGTTGTGAATCCCCGGCAGGTTCAGCACGATGTCGAGCGGCGGCTCGGCGTGGCCATTGAGCTGGCGCAGCACGGTGAAGTGCATCTGTCCATCAACGGCGCGCGCATTGACCGCACGAATCTGCGCGTCCTCGGCAAAACCGTAGCGCACCACCGGCTTGGACACGAACGGCAGGATCTCGCGCACGTTCGGGTCATCGACACACAGCACGGCAATGCCGTAGAACGGCAGGCGCTGGGTAAACTCCACGAACGCCTGCTTGAGCCGGGCAAAATCATGCCCGTAGGTGTCCATGTGGTCGGCGTCGATATTGGTGATGACTTCCATCACCGGAAACAGGTTCAGGAACGACGCGTCGGACTCGTCGGCTTCCGCGACGATGAAATCGCCCGTGCCGAGCCGCGCGTTAGCGCCGGCTGAATTCAGGCGGCCACCGATCACGAACGTCGGATCTAGCCCGCCTTCGGCCAGCACCGATGCCACCAGGCTGGTCGTGGTGGTCTTGCCATGGGTGCCGGCGATAGCCACGCCCTGCTTCAGGCGCATCAGCTCGGCCAGCATCACCGCGCGCGGCACCACCGGGATACGCCTGGCGCGGGCTGCCAGCACTTCGGGGTTGTCGTTGGTCACCGCGGTGGATACCACCACGGCATTGGCGCCCGTCACGTTTTCCGCGTCGTGGCCATGAGCCACGCGCGCGCCGAGCGAAGCCAGGCGCCGCGTGGCGGCATTGCTGCCCACGTCGGAACCCGAGACCTTGTAGCCCAGATTCAGCAGGACCTCGGCGATGCCGCTCATGCCGGCCCCGCCAATGCCTACGAAGTGGATGTTCTTGACAATATGCTTCATTGAATTCGTTTCACGATTTACCCGCCAACTGGCTGCAGATCTCGGCGACGCGCCGGGTTGCCTCCGGTTTGGCCAGGCCACGCGCAGCGCGCGCCATGTCTTTCAATTGCGTCCGCGACAGGCCGGCGAGCGTCTTCGCCAGACCTTCCGCGGTCAGTTCGTTCTGTTGCACCAGCAACGCAGCGCCCTGCTTCGACAGGAACGTCGCATTGGTGGTCTGGTGATCGTCCACCGCATGCGGAAACGGCACGAACAGCGCTGCCACACCGGCGGCCGCCACTTCGGAAACCGTCATCGCGCCTGCGCGGCAGATGACCAGATCGGCGTCGGCGTAGGCCGCCGCCATGTCGTCGATGAATGGCACGGTATCGCCGGCCACTCCTGCTGCTGCGTAGTTCGCGCGCAGCGTATCGATCTGTTTCGCGCCGGCCTGATGCTTGACGACCGGGCGCTGCCCCTCGGGCAGCAGCGCGATTGCCTTCGGCACCACGTCGTTGAGCGCGGCCGCGCCAAGGCTGCCACCCACCACAAGCACGTGCAGCGGGCCGGCGCGATGGTCGTAGCGTGACTCCGGCGCCGGAATCTGCGCCAGTTCGGCACGCACCGGATTGCCGGTCCATTCGCTATTCGGCAACGCGTCCGGGAACGCGCAGAGCACGCGGTCCGCGACCTTCGCCAACACCTTGTTCGCCAGGCCAGCGATCGAATTCTGTTCGTGCAGCACCAGCGGGCGCCCGAGCAGCGACGCCATCATCCCTGCCGGGAAGGTGATATAGCCGCCCATGCCGAGCACCACGTCCGGCTTCACCCGACGCAGCGCGCCGATGCTCTGCCAGAACGCGCGCAGCAGGTTCAGCGGCAGCAGGAGCTTGGTCAGCAGGCCCTTGCCACGCAGTCCACCGAACTGGATGTACTCCATCGGAATGTCGTGCTTCGGCACCAGCGTCGCTTCCATGCCCGTACGATTGCCGAGCCAGACCACGCGCCAGCCCTCGTCACGCAACGCACGCGCGACCGCCAGCCCCGGGAACACGTGGCCCCCGGTGCCGCCAGCCATCACGAGCAGCGTGCGTGCGGTCATACCTTCCCTCCGCGCATCAACACCCTGTTCTCGTAGTCAATGCGCAGGACAATCGCCAACGCCACACAGTTCATCAGGATGCCCGAGCCGCCATAGCTGACCAGTGGCAGCGTCAGGCCCTTGGTCGGCAGCAGGCCCAGGTTCACGCCCATGTTGATGAACGTTTGCCAGCCGATCCAGATGCCCATGCCCTTGGCCACCAGACCGGCGAAGGTACGGTCGAGCTGCAGCGCCGTACGGCCGATGTCGAAGCAGCGGCGGACCATCCAGTAGAACAGCACGATCATCACCAGCACACCGATGAAGCCGAATTCCTCGCCGATCACCGCCAGGATGAAGTCAGTGTGGGCTTCCGGCAGGTAGTGCAACTTCTCGATGCTGCCGCCCAGGCCCACGCCGGTCCATTCGCCACGGCCGAAGGCGATCAGCGAGTGTGTGAGCTGATAAGCCTTGCCGAGCGCGTTACTTTCTTCCCACGGGTTCAGGTACGCAAAGATCCGCTCGCGACGCCATGGCGATGCCGTAATCAGCAGCGCGAACGCACCCACGGCCACGCCGACCAGGCCGGCGAACAGCTTGCCGTTGATGCCACCCAGAAACAGGATGCCCATCGCCACGGCCGCGATCACCAGGAACGCGCCCATATCGGGTTCGAGCAGTAGCAGCATCCCCACCACGACCACGGCCACCCCCATCGGGAGGAAGCCCTTCGAGACGGTCTGCATCCACTCCTGCTTGCGCACCGTGTAGTTGGCCGCGTACAGCACCACGGCCAGCTTCATCAGTTCGGACGGCTGGAAATTCATCAGGCCAAGCGGAATCCAGCGCCGCGCGCCGTTCACGCCCTTGCCGACGAACGGCACCAGCACGATCACCAGCAGGATCAGCGCGACGATGAACAGCTTCGGCGCGTAGCGGTCCCAGACCTTCACCGGAATCTGGAACGCCACCAGCGCCGTGGAGAGTCCGATCACCAGGCTGAACGCATGGCGCACCAGGAAATGGGCCTCGCGGTAGTTGGCGTAGCGCGGCGAGTCCGGCAGCGCGATCGATGCCGAGTAGACCATCACCAGGCCGAACGTCAGCAGTACGATCGCTACCCACAGCAGGGGCTGGTCGTACTCCATCATGCGGGAGCGTGTCGGCTTGACGCCGGACACCGCATCACGCAGGCCACCCCAGGCATTGCCGATGGTGGCGCCGATGAATCCGCTGCGCTTGACCTGCGAGTCGCTCATGGCATGATCCCCCGGGACAAAGCCAGTTCTTCCACCGCGCCGCGGAACACCTGGGCGCGATGCACGTAGTTACGGAACATGTCGAGGCTGGCGCAAGCCGGCGACAGCAGCACCACGTCGCCCGCTTCCGCGAGGCTGGCGGATTTCTCTACCGCTTCTTCCAGCGAGCCGGCGTCGATCAGCGGTTTGCCGGTAGCCCCCAGCGCCTCGCGCAGCGCGCCCGCATCCTTGCCGATCAGCACCACGGCGCGCGCGTATTGCGCCACCGGCGCGACCAGCGGCGAGAAATCCTGGCCCTTGCCCTCGCCACCGGCGATCAGCACCACGTGCTTATCCAGCCCGCTCAGTGCAGCCACGGTGGCGCCGACGTTCGTCCCCTTGCTGTCGTCGAAGTATTCGACTTCATCGATCGTTGCCACCCATTCCACGCGGTGCGGCTCGCCACGATACTCGCGCAGGCCGTGCAGCAGCGCGTTGAGCGGCAGGTCGATCGCGCGGCACAGCGCCAGCGCGGCCATCGCGTTGGTGGCGTTGTGCATGCCGCGGATGTGCAGCGCGTCGGCCGGCATCAGGCGCTTGTGGCGTACCGGCACGACGGCGTCGGCGGCGACATCGTCCTTCTTGCGGCGGCGCGGCTTCTGCTCGGCATCGGCTTCGGTGTCGGGCTCGGCCAGCACGAGCCATGGCATCCCGCCTTCGCGCAGCACGCCGTAGCTGCCCGGCGTCTCGGGCAGGTCAGTGCCGAACGTGACCAGCGTGGTGCCGCGGCGGGCCATGTTCATCGTCAGCGGGTCCTGCCGGTTGAGCACCTGCAGGCAGCCCTTCTCGGCCGGGCCGAAGATGCGCGCCTTGGCGGCGGCATACGCTTCCATGCTGCCGTGCCAGTCGAGGTGGTCCTGCGTGACATTGAGCACCGTGGCCGCGTGCGGCGCCAGCGAGAACGTGTATTCGAGCTGGAAGCTGGACAGTTCGAGCACCCAGACATCGGGCAACGTGGCGCTGGCGATGCAGGCCGACAGCTTGTCCAGCGCAGACGGGCTGATATTGCCTGCCACGCCCACGGTCTTGCCTGCGCGCTCGATCAGCCGGCCAGTCAGCGCGGTGGTCGTGGTCTTGCCGTTGGTACCGGTGATGGCCAGCACGCGCGGGGCGTAGCCCGACGTGGCCTCCAGGTAGCCAATCGCCTGGGCGAACAGTTCGATCTCGCCCCAGACAGGAATACTGCGTGCCTGCGCCGCCTCGAGCAGCGCCCTGGTATTGGGTTCGAGCGGGGACAGCCCGGGGCTGATCGCCACCAGACCGATATCGTCGAGCAGGTTCTCGGTGAACTGCCCGCCCATGAACTGGGCCGTGGTCAGTTCCGCCTGCAGGAAGACAAGGTTGGCGGGCGCCTCGCGTGTGTCGGCCACGCGCACGCGGCAGCCATTCAGGCCGCACCAGCGTGCCATGGCCAGCCCCGATTCACCGAGGCCAAGTACCAGCACATGAGGTTTCTGCAACACGCCAAACACTTCGTTTTCCTGCCTTGTAGAGTCCGTAGATTAAAAATTTCAGCCCGGGTTCAGCGCAGCTTCAGCGACGACAACCCGATCAGCACCAGCAGCATCGTGATGATCCAGAAGCGCACCGTCACTTGTGTTTCCTTCCAGCCGCCCAGTTCGAAGTGGTGATGCAGCGGCGCCATGCGGAACAGCCGGCGGCCTTCGCCGTAGCGACGCTTCGTGAACTTGAACCACGACACCTGGAGCATCACTGACAGCGTTTCCACCACGAAGATCCCGCCCATCACGAACAGCACGATCTCCTGGCGCACGATCACCGCTACCGTGCCCAGCGCCCCGCCCAGCGCCAGCGCGCCAACGTCGCCCATGAACACGCGTGCCGGGTGGGCGTTGAACCAGAGGAACGCCAGTCCCGCGCCGGCCATCGCCGAGCAGAAGATCAGCAGCTCGCCCGCGCCGGGAATGTGCGGGAACAGCAGGTACTTGCTGTAGACCGCATTGCCCATCACATAGGCAAACACGCCAAGGCCGCCGCCCACCAGCACCACGGGCATGATCACGAGGCCGTCCAGACCGTCGGTCAGGTTCACCGCGTTGCTCGAGCCAACGATCACCAGATAGGTCAGCACGATGAAACCGGTCACGCCGAGCGGGTAGCTCACTTCCTTGAAGAAGGGCACGATCAGGTTCATCTTGTACGGCACGTCGGCGAACATGCCGCCCTCGATCCAGCTCAGGAACAGACTCCAGATGCGCACGTTGCTGGCCTCGGACACCGAGAACGCCAGATACACGGCGGCAACCAGACCGATCAGCGTCTGCCAGAAGAATTTCTCGCGGCTCGACATGCCGCGCGGATCGCGATAGACCACCTTGCGGTAGTCATCGACCCAGCCAATCGCGCCATAGCCCAGCGTCACGAGCAGCACAACCCAGATGAAGCGGTTGCCCCAGTCACACCAGAGCAACGTCGAGATCGCGATCGAGATCAGCACCAGCACGCCACCCATGGTCGGCGTGCCGGCCTTCACCAGGTGCGTCTGGGGGCCGATCGTGCGCACGGCCTGACCGATCTTCAGTTCGGTAAGGCGGCGAATCACCCACGGCCCGAAACCCAGGCCGATCACCAGCGCGGTGACGTTGGCCATCACCGCGCGGAAAGTCAGATAGTTGACGACCCGCAGGAAGCTGTAGTCGTTCTGCAGCCACTGGGCCAGTGTCAATAACATCGTTGGTCTGTTTCGTTAATGAGCGGAAGGTGATGCGACAAGCGCATCGACCATCCGTTCCATGCGCATGAAGCGCGATCCCTTCACCAGCACGGCCGCTGCATTGGCCACCGTGCCCTCCTTGTCTGCCTCCAGCGCCTGCGCCAGGTCTTCCGCGCGAGCGAAATACCGTGCGCCACCGCCATATGCCTGCACCGCGTGCGGTGCGAGTTCGCCTGTTGCCCAGAGCGCGTCGATGCCGCGCTCGCGCGCGTACGCACCGATCTCGGTGTGGAACATCGGACCCTGATCCCCTACCTCGCCCATATCGCCCAGCACCAGCAGGCGCGGGGTCGCGAATCCGGCCAGCACGTCGATTGCAGCACGCATCGAATCCGGGTTGGCGTTGTACGTGTCGTCGATAACGACGGTGCCCGCCGGGGTGTGCTTCACCTGCAGGCGGCCCTTCACGGCGGTGAAGCCGGCGATGCCCGCCTGGATTGCCGCCACATCGACGCCTGCGGCCAGCGCGCACGCCGTAGCCGCCAGCGCGTTGCGCACGTTGTGCACACCCAGCACATGCAGGCGCAGCGTGAAGCGCCGGTCCGGCGCGGTCACATCCAGCACCTGCACGCCATTCTCCAGCGACACCGTAGCCCGTACGTCGGCCGAAGCATCGGTCCCAAACGACAGCACCTTCCGTGTGCCAGCGGCCTGGCGCCAGATGGCCGCATAGGCGCCACCGCTTTCGGCATCGACCGGAAACACGGCCACGCCATCGGCGGGCAGCGCGGCGATGGCGCTGGCGTGTTCATGCGCCACGGCCTCCACGCTGACCATGAACTCCTGGTGCTCGCGCTGGGCGTTGGTGACCACCGCCACGGTCGGCTGGGCGATGCCGGCCAGGTAGATCGTCTCACCCGGGTGATTCATGCCCAGCTCGAGCACGGCCAGCTTGTGATGCGCGCGCAGGCGCAGCACGGTCAGTGGCAGGCCGATGTCGTTGTTCAGGTTGCCACCCGTTGCCAGACGATCGCCTTCACCCACGGCCGCGGCAAAGATCGCCGCGATCATTTCCTTGACCGTGGTCTTGCCATTGCTGCCGGTCACGGCCACCGTCGGCGGCGTGAACGTGCGGCGCCAACCCGTGGCCAACTGGCCGAGGCCGGTGCGCGTGTCGGGCACGATCAGCGCCGGCACGTCGACGTCGACCTTGCGGCTCACCATCACCGCGGCGGCGCCGCGCGCGACCACATCGGCCAGAAAATCGTGGGCGTCGAAACGCTCACCCTTGAGCGCGACGAACAGGTCGCCGGGCTCGACGGTACGGCTGTCGGTATGCACGCGCGAAAACGAGCACGTAGCATCTCCGGAAATACTTGCGCCGGCAATCCAGCCAGCGGCTTGCTGCAAAGTCGTCATCGGTTGGCGGTTCATGCCGACACCCCCCGCGCGCCCAGGGTCAGACGCACGTGCTCGCGGTCAGAGAACGGGCGCTTGCGACCCTGGATCTCCTGCGTGGCTTCGTGGCCCTTGCCGGCCACGAGCACCACGTCGGCCGGGGCGGCATGTTTGATGGCGTAGAGAATGGCGGCGGCGCGGTCCTCGATCAGCGCGGCGCGGGCACGGTCGCTCATGCCGTCGGCGATCGCTTCAAGGATCTCGCGCGGATCTTCGCTGCGCGGGTTGTCACTGGTCAGCACCACTTCATCGGCCAGGCGCTCGGCCACACCGCCCATCAGCGGGCGCTTGGTGGCGTCGCGATCCCCGCCGCAGCCGAACACGCACCATAGCTTGCCCTGACGCGCCTGGGCCACGGGCCGCAGCGCGGTCAGCGTCTGGACCAGCGCATCGGGCGTATGGGCGTAGTCGACCACGGCCAGCGGGGCATCGTGGCCGCCGAACAATTCCATGCGGCCATCGACCGGCGTCAGGCGGCGCAGCGCATCGATGGCGGCATCCCAGGTCACGCCCTGCGCTAGCGCGGCGCCGAGCACGGCCAGCAGATTGCTGACGTTGAATGCTCCGATCATCGGCGTGGTCACGTCCGCGGTGCCGAAACTGCCGTCGACGTGGAACGCCGTGCCGGCGCCAGTGGCCCGCACGCCAGTCGCGCGCAGCCACTGGCCGCGTGCCACCGAAGCGCCGGCCTTGCCGTCGATGCCGTATTCAATGACTTGCGGGGCACTCACGGCCACCGCGTTGCTGGCTAGCAGGCGCTGGCCCATGCCATCGTCGCGATTGATCACCGCCGCCTTGAGGCCGTCCCACGCAAACAGGCGCGCCTTGGCTGCCTCGTACTCGGCCATCGTGCCGTGGTAGTCGAGGTGGTCCTGGGTCAGGTTGGTCAGCACGGCAACGGCAAACCCGGTGCCGGCCACGCGGCCCTGCTCCAGCCCATGCGAGGAAACTTCCATCGCCACGGCGCGCGCGCCGGCGTCGTGCAGTTCGGCCAGGCTGGCCTGCAACTGCACGGCGTCCGGCGTGGTGAAGCCGGTGAGCTTGAGCGCATCGGGGAAGCCCGAGCCGAGGGTGCCGATCGTCGCGCATCGCGTGCCTGCCATCTGCAGCAGGCGTGCCAGCCATTGCGAGCACGAGGTCTTGCCGTTGGTGCCCGTGACGCCGGCGATCGTCAGATTGCACGCAGCGATGCCGTACCAGCCAGCCGCGATGGGGCCTGCCAGTTCGTGCAGGTGAGACACTGCCAGATGCGGCACGCGATCGTCATGGGGCCATGCGAAGTTGTCAGCCTCGTAGACAATGGCCGACGCGCCGGCAGCGATCGCCTTGTCGATATGCGGACGACCATCGGTAGCCAGACGCTCGTTGCCCAGCACATAGGCGAAGAACACGTCGCCCGGTTGCAGGCGGCGCGTATCGCCGGTCAACTGCGCGTTTTCCGGGGCGTGCGTACGCAGCCAGGCCAGCGCGTTGCTGGCCTGGGCGGAGACTTCGAGCGGAAGCAGCGGCTGGCGCGTCATTGGGTCGCGCTCCATGGTTCGCTCTCAGGCACCTTGTCGGTGACCATCAACTGCCGGATCGGCGAGTCGGGCTGGACATTCAGCGCGCGCAGAGCGCCGCCGGTGATGGCCGAGAAGACCGGGCCGGCGACCGCGCCACCGTAGTGGCTGCCGGAGGTCGGCTCGTCCACGCTGACGGCCACGATCACGCGCGGGTTCGACATCGGGGCCAGGCCGATGAACGAGGCGCGGTACTTGCTGCGGTCGTAGCCGCGGCCTACGTGCTTGTATGCAGTGCCGGTCTTGCCGCCGACGCGGTAGCCCATCACCTGGGCCT
Organism: Cupriavidus metallidurans CH34; assembly: GCF_000196015.1. Taxonomy (NCBI): domain Bacteria; kingdom Pseudomonadati; phylum Pseudomonadota; class Betaproteobacteria; order Burkholderiales; family Burkholderiaceae; genus Cupriavidus; species Cupriavidus metallidurans. The sequence continues at coordinate 3,398,922 of NC_007973.1, forward strand.
CGGGCGCGGTACCGCCGGGCGCTGTCACGGTTTCGAGCATGCCGCGCACCTGGCGGGCAACCTGGGGCGACAGGATGCGTTCGCCGTCTGTCGGGCCGTTGGTCTTGAAGATCGACACGGGAATCAGCTCGCCATCGTGCGCGAAGATCGTATAGGCGTGCGCGATCTGGAACAGCGACACCGAGAGGCCATAGCCATAGGACATCGTCGCCTGCTCGATCGGCCGCCAGCTCTTCCACGGCCGCACGCGACCCGCCACGGCACCCGGGAAGCCGATCTTCGGCGCCTGGCCCAGGCCGACGCTGGTAAACATGTCCCACATCTCCTGCGGCTTCATCATCATCGCGATCTTCGTCGTGCCGATGTTGCTCGACTTCTGGATCACACCGCCCACCGTGAGCGTGCCGTAGTTGTGGGTATCGGAGATCGTCGCGCCTTCGAAGTTGAACTTGCCGGTCGTCACGATGGTCGTCGACGGCGTCACGCGGCCAAGCTGCAGCGCCAGCCCGATCGAAATCGGCTTCATCATCGAGCCGGGCTCGAAGGTATCGGTCAGCACGCGGTTGCGAAGCTGCTCGCCCGACAGGCGGCTGCGGTCGTTCGGGTTGTAGGTCGGCCAGTTGGCCAGCGCCAGCACCTCGCCGGTCTGCGCATCGAGCACCACGGCGCTGGCGGCCTTTGCCTTGCTACGCTCGACCACGGCCTTGACCTCGTTGTAGGCCAGGTACTGGATCTTGGCGTCGATCGACAGCTGCATGTCCTCGCCGTCGCGCGGGGTCTTCAGGATGCCGACGTCTTCCACCACGCGGCCCAGGCGATCCTTGATCACCTGACGCGCGCCGGGACGGCCTGCCAGCACGCTTTCACGCGCCAGTTCCACACCTTCCTGCCCCTTGTCCTCGACGTTGGTGAAGCCGACGATATGCGCCATCGCCTCGCCTTCGGGATAGAAGCGCTTGTATTCGCGAGTCTGGTGAACGCCATCGATCTTGAGCGCGGCGATCTTGTCGGCCGCATCGGGCAGCACCTGGCGCTTCAGGTAGACGAAGCTCTTGTCCTCGTTGAACTTGGCGCGCAGTTCCTTTTCGGACATGTCCAGCAGCTTGGCCAATTGGCGCATGCGCTGCGGATCGAGATCGTTCGGCACGTCCTCGGGCACGGCCCAGATCGCCTTGACCGGCAGGCTGGTGGCCAGCACCAGGCCGTTGCGATCCAGGATCTTGCCGCGCGTGGCGGGCAGCTCCAGCGTGCGCTGGAAGCGCTTCTTGCCCTCCATCTCGTAGAACTGGTTGCCCGGGCCCTGAATCCACATCGCGCGCGCGGCCAGCGCCAGGAACGCGGCGAACATCAGGAACACCACGAACTTCGAGCGCCACATCGGCAGGCGCAGACCCAGCACCGGGCTGGCGGAGAACTGGCCGGTGCGCGGACGGGCTGCCTCGCCGCGCGACTTGTTGCCGGCGCGGGCGCGGTTCATGGTTGGCCGGGCCATGCTCATTTGGCTGCCCCCTCTGCGGGTTGTTCGGCATCCGGCGGCGTCGATGGCAGCACCACGCCTTGCAGATACTGGGTACGACCGGCCACCGCCGGCGACATCTTGAGCTGCGTGCGCGCGGCCTCGGCAATGCGCGCGCTCTTGCTGAGCGAGCTTTGCTGGTACTGCAGACGCGACCAGTCGATATCGAGCTGCTTCTCCTCCGACTGCGCGCGTTCGAGTGCCACGAACAGCGTGCGTGCCTGATGCTGCGCGCTGACCAGCGACAGCGCGCAGAACAACAGGGCGGCAAGGAGGAAGAAGGTCAGGCGGTTCATGCCGACTGCTCTCCGAGTTTTTCGGCCACGCGCATCACCGCGGAACGGGCGCGCGGGTTGCCGGCCACCTCTTCGGCGCCCGGCTTGAATCGGCCCAGCAGTTTCATCGTCGGCTGCGGCAGGTCAGCCGCGCGCAACGGTGCGCGGCGCAGGGCCGGATCGGCATCCCGCTCGGGGCGGGCGTGCGCCTGCATGAACCGTTTGACGATACGGTCCTCGAGCGAGTGAAAGCTGATCACCACGAGGCGACCCCCGACCTGAAGCAGTTCGTACGCCGCCTTCAGACCTCTTTCGAGGTCCTCAAGCTCTTGATTGATGTAAATCCGTAAAGCTTGAAAGGTGCGGGTCGCAGGGTCCTGGCCCTTCTCGCGTGTTTTGACGGCTTTCGCCACGAGCGCGGCAAGGTCTGAAGTAGTGGCGAGTGCTCCGCCATCGCCGGATTCGCGCCGGCGAGCAACAATCGCCTTTGCAATCTGTAGAGCAAACCGTTCTTCCCCATAGTCTCGTATCACCCTGGCAATGTCCTGCTCGTCCGCTTGTGCAAGCCACTCGGCGGCGGTAATGCCGCGCGTGGTGTCCATGCGCATGTCCAGCGGGCCCTCGAAACGAAAGGAAAACCCCCTCGCTGCCTCGTCGATCTGGGGCGAGCTGATTCCCAGGTCGAGCAGCACGCCAGCCACCGGGCCACGGCCGGCCAGCCGATCGCCCATTTCCGCAAAGCTCGCGTGCTCAATGGAGAAGCGGGCATCCTTGATGGTGCCCGCTTCTGCGATTGCTGCCGGATCCTTGTCGAAGGCGACCAGGGTGCCGGCCGGCCCCAGCCGGGCCAGTACTGCCCGGCTGTGCCCCCCTCTGCCGAAGGTGCCGTCCACATAGGCGCCGTCGGGCCGCCAGACGAGCGCATCGACGGCCTCGTCCAGCAACACGGTGCGATGGCGCAGGGTGGTGGTCCCCGGCGATTCGGTAGGGCTCATGACCTCTTCAGAAGGAGAAATTCTTCAATGCTTCCGGCATGCCTTGCGCCATCGCTGCCTGTTCCTTGGCGGCGTAGGTCGCGGCATCCCAAACTTCGAAGTGGCTGCCCATGCCGAGCAGCATCACTTCCTTGTCGAGCATGGCGGCACTGCGCAATTCCGGTGCTATCAGCACGCGGCCTGCGCCGTCCATATCCACGTCGGCGGCGTTACCGAGGAAAATCCGCTTCCACCAATGGGCATCCATCGGCAGCGCCGCGATGCGGCCTCGGAAAACCTCCCACTCAGGGCGGGGAAAGAGCAACAGGCATCCGTCCGGGTGCTTGGTCAGCGTAACCCGGCCCTCGGCCTGTGTTTGCAGCGCTTCGCGGTGCCTGGCCGGAATGGACATCCGGCCCTTGGCATCAAGCGAAAGCGCCGATGCTCCCTGAAACAAGCTCGCCCCCCTGGTAGCCGTCGGCATCTGAGCCGTCCGGCAGGTCGATTCATCCCTTCCGCTACCAGTTCGGTCTGAGATAAATCATCGCAGAGCCAACCCGGTTTTTCACACAAAAATACACTTCCTCACACTATTTCCCACTTTAGAGGAAGCGTTTTGGCGGGTCAAGGCTCGCTATGGGGCAAGAAACAAGCTTTTTTTAATCAGAACAAAGACTTAGCGCGTCAACCTCACGCACCGCAAAGGTGATTCCTTAATGAAATGAAGAACTTGGGGAGGAAAGCAGAGAAACCACCTGAGAACTACCGGAGGGAATACTGCCGACAGCGCGAAACGCCATCGGTTTCACGCCGTCGGGAAGGATACAACGTTTTGCTGTCAGCCCCTGTCAGGCAAGGGCTCAGGGGACTTTTCCACAACCACCACAGGCAGGTCCACGATCCATCGCGAAATGGATCGCGAGGAAGCGCTTCGAGACGCGCCGATCCTTATCGATCAGATGCGATAGGCGGTGGTGGTCATGACGCGCGATGCGACTTGCATCAATGCGCGAACTGGTCCCGGCAGTGGGATACCCCCTGCGTTCCTCGCGGCATCGCCGTGGCGGACCTCGTCGTCGCGCATCTGTTCAAGGATTGCGCGCGAGCGGCTGTCCGTGGTGGGCAAGCGGTCGAGGTGGCTGGTCAGATGATGCTCGACCTGACGCTCGGTCTCGGCCACGAAGCCAAGGCTGACCTTGTCGCCGGCGCGTCCCGCCAAAACGCCGATCGCGAACGCGCCGGCATACCAGACGGGATTCAGCAGGCTCGGACGCGAGCCCAGTTCACGCAGGCGGTCCGCGCACCAGGCCAGATGATCCTCTTCCTCTTTAGCGGCAGCATCCATCTGCGCGCGCACGGCCGGCGTTCGCGCGGTCAGCTTCTGCGCCTGGTAGAGGGCCTGGGCGCAAACCTCTCCAACATGGTTGATGCGCATGAGGCCGGATACGTGGCGACGCTCCTCGGGGTTCATCTGCTCCGTTTCCGGAGCCAGCCTGTCTGCAGGGTTGGCGCGCTCCGCGCGGGTCGCACCGGCAATCGCGCGCAACGCGACATCGAATTCTCGGATCAACGTATCCATGTCTGTCTAGGGATGGTCTGCGCGCATATCGAACCTTCGCCCCACTGAAGAGGTAGGTCGCACCAAACGCGCCTTCGGGAATTCCCCCATTGTACCCGCGCGACCCTCGCGAGGCCCGCAACGCCGCGTCTGTGCTGGCATCTGTCGCTTACAGGTACTTAAAAACCCTGAGTTGTGAAAACCAGACAAGACGTTTACCACAGGGTCAAAAGAAGTGCTCTTTTGTTAGAGTGATCGGCAGCTTCCAAGGAAGTCAAGTGCGGAAGGGTGTAGAGGGCTGACTTATGGAGGTCCCTTCCGAGCTTTATCTAATAATTCTTAAGTGGAGATCACCCAGCATGAAAAAGTCGCTTCTCGCGCTTGCCGCGATGAGCGCGTTTGCCACAGCTGCAAATGCGCAATCGAGCGTGACCCTTTATGGTGTCGTGGACTTGCCGATTGAATACACGAACCACCTGGCACCGGGCCTGGGCGCCCCCAACGCCAGCGGCGTTCCTCAATCGGCACCGGGCGGCGGCAGCCGTGTTGGTCTGTCTGGCTGTGCGTGAGCACGAGATTCGATGGATGCGCGAGCACGGTAATTGATGGTCGGCTGCGGCACCGTCCATCACCAATGTTGCGTGCCGTCGGGCAACGCTGATGGACGTGGCGATCTATCGCGGTGGACCGGATGCGGAGCAGCGGCACTGATGTAACAAGGGGCCCGGCGGGCCCCTTGTTACTGGATCAGAAGTCGTTATCTGCGAGATCGCCAAGGCCATCAGGATGCTCCTGCCGATCTTCGGCCAGCCACTGGGCCAAGGCCAATTGATAGTGAGCATGCAGACGGTCGCGCAGATCGTCGAGCAATTCGATCACAGCCCAGGCCTGCGCGGGCGTCCAGTTGGCATCAATGAGCAGGGGCAGCCCCTGGGCGATGCCGGATGGCTGGTGGAAGGTCATGGTGATGTCGTCGTTGTGTTGATGGACGTGGCGGCGATGGCCAACGGCGCCACTCACCGCCTGGCGCGGCGGTTCAGGGTTGCGCTGTAGGTTTCCAGATAGAGCTTCTCGTCGATCTGCGGTAGCTCCCGCTGCGCGGCCTGGGCCAGAAGCTCGCCCGCCAGGTTCATCAGGATGCGGTAATTGCCGGCGGCGTGCTCACACAGGGTCTGGCGCAATGGCATGGTCATCAGGGTGGCGTTGCCGGCGGCGGCCAGCAAGTGGTCCAGGCAGGCCTGCAGCTCGTCGATGCTCGCACTCTCCAGCGCCAGACGGCAGCGGATGCGGCTGCCCAGCGGGATCAGGTCCTCGCGGCTGAACTTCTCCGGCAGGCGAGCGTCGCCGGCAAGCACCACGCACAGCAGCAATTGCGAGTCGAAGCGTGCCTGTGCGAGCAGGCGCAGTTCCGAGAGGGCTGGCACCGCCATCTCCTGGGCTTCATCGATGAGCAGCACGCAGCGGCGGCGGCTGGCCTCCATGTGGGTGAGCCAGCGCTCGCGCAGCGCCTTGAAGCCGCCCCAGCGATTGTGGGGCTTGAGCGGTACGGTAAAGATGTCGCTGAGCTCGCGATAGAAGTCCGCCAGATTGCTCTGTGGGTGAGCGATCGAGCCGACCATCAGATCGGGGACGCGCATGAGGCGCTGATGGAGCAGGCGCAGCGTGACGCTCTTGCCGCAACCGGGGTCGCCATGCACCATGGCGAAGCCGCCTTCGCGGGCCATACCGTTCTCAATGCGCCAGCAGAAGTGATCGAGCTTGGGTGGCACGAACACGGCCTCGACGGGGATGTCCTGGGCGAAGGGGTTGAACTTCAGACCGTACAAGGCCAGCAGGTTGGGTTGATTCATAGCTTGGTGGGTGCGGGTGGGAGATAGGCCGGCGGCAGGCCGGTGGCGGCGTGTTCGGCGAGCAACTGACGCAGCAGCGGCGCAGTGCCAGCCTGCGCGGGTTCCTCGTTAGCAGGCGAGGCACCCTTGGCCGTGAGATGCGCGCGCCGTGCGTCGGCATTGGCAGACTTGTCCAGCGGGAACACGGCGGCCAGGATCGCGCCGATGCGCGCATCGATCAGGTCGACTTGGGAGAGATCCCAGCGCGCGTAGCTCAGGCAGACTTGCTCGAGGTGGCGGTAAGCGCCGGGGATCTCGAAGCGCACGCCGTCCAACGTGAAGGTGCCGTCGGTTCTGCGCTGGCGGCGATGCTGGCGGATACGGAAGGCCCGGCGCAAGGCCAGCGCCTCGGGACTGGGGCGCGAGACGTCGGCACAGGACAGGTAGCGCTGCAGAGGCGTCGCCTCGAGTTCGGCGTGTTCCTTGTGGTGGTATTCCTGCTCGACCCAGGCCTGCGTGGCGAGGTTCAATTGCTCCAGGGTGAGGTGCGACTCACCTTCGAGCATGGCCATCAGCCGGGACTCGAGCTGTCCCCAGAAGCGTTCCTGCTTGGCATTCTGGTATGGGCTGTAGGGCAAGGTAGTCTGGTGCAGGATGCCCAGACTGGCCAGCCCCTCGACGAACTCGTCGGCCATCATGGCTGCGCCGTTATCGGTCATGATGGCCCGCGGCAGCCCTCGCTTCATGATCGCCTGCGAGACGCCGTGCACCAGCGAGGCAGTGGTCTCGTCGAGGAACCACTGCAGGTGGCAGACCAGCCGCGAATGGTCGTCCATAATGCAGAGCAGCAGCGGCTTGTGCCACTGCCCATCGGGGGTGAGCACCTTGCGCGAACCATGGTGGAAGTCCAGGTGCCAGAGCGCGGCCACGTGGTCGACCTCGTAGCTACGCACCTCGCGTGCCTCGCGGCGAGCCGCAGCAGCGATGGCCCCATCCGTGCTCGAGCGCGGGGTTGGCTTGCGCACCAGACCCTGCGCCTTCAGATACCGGCACACCGTGGTGTAGGACGGCAGCGTGTCCGGGCCATCCTTGGTCGCGACGCGCAGGTTGTCGTAATGCAACTGCATGGTCCAGCCGGGGTGCTGACGGTACTGCTCGACCAGCGCTTCGATGATGGCTGGGCTCAGACTGACGAAGTGGCCGCAATCGTCGCGCAGTCGGTTCTTGAGTTGATCGACCGGATCCTGGACGTGACGGGCCCGGTAATACCAGCGTTCGATGGAAGACGCGCCGAACTGAACGTCGGCGCCGGTGATGGGGTGCCGCCAGACCTTGGCGGCCAGTGCCTGGAACGCTTGCTGCAATTCTCCTTTGGCAGGCGGCGAAGCCAGCAAAGGGCCAATGACCGAGAAGCGCAAGCGCGCCCATCGGTTGCGATGATCAATCGATAGTGACATGACTCTCCGTTGGGGGGATAACGGGAGCAGGCTACGGGCAGTGCGGGTGACCCGCCATCGACATGTTCTGCGGGAGATTCCCCTATCTGGCGCATCCCTCAGCCAGCGTGGTCAGGCCGGGCCCAGCAGCAGAAGCAACACCGCGGCCAGACGCTCGTCTTCGCTGTCGTGCTCGACCGATTGCAGCAGGCAGTCGGGATAGATGAACGGCTCGGGCGTTGGCGGGATGAGGCCACGCAGCCACCGACCGACGGGGGTCTTGGGGAAGGTCTCGGTCCACCACTGACGCCAGCGCTTGAGCGTGGCCCAACTGATCGCCGGCAGGCCGTCCAGGCAGGCGCCAGTGGCACGGCTCGATCGCAGTACCAGGACAATGGCCAGCCAGACACGCCGGCCGAGAAAGCGCACCGAATCGGGCGTCATGCGTTTGCGGCATCCGGCACAGCACAGGCTCAGGCGCGTATTGCAGTCCGGGTGTGCTGCCGGTGGGCATCCGCGCGGCTTACGCGGATAGTTGGCACTGTGCAGCACAGAGCCGCAATGGCAGCAGCCCCTGTCTCGCGCCACCTTCATCAAGTCTTCGTCGATCCGGCGCAACAGGGCAAAAAACGCTGGCGTTTGTAGCAAGGCATGGCACACTGCTGAGGTCTCCTTCATTGCTCGACACAATAAAGGCGACATCTTCCCTCAGGCGCGTGCATGCACGCTCCCTGAGGGAACCCCTCCAGCGTCCATCACCGTTCTTGCTCAAATCCCCACGCTTTCGGCATCACGAAAGCTGCTTATGCACAGCTGGCGGCGGCGGCCTGTCCGGCTCGCGTTGGGGTCTGCGTGGCACCGAAGATCTGGGCGGCGGCCTGAAGGCACTGTTCGTGCTGGAAAGCGGCTTTGGCCTTGACGATGGCAAGTCGCAACAAGGCGGCCGCCTCTTCGGTCGTCAGGCATTCCTGGGTCTGCAAAGCGATACGCTGGGTCGTGTGACCTTCGGTCGCCAGTACACCACGATGTTCGACATGTTCGCGAACTTCTCGCCGACCGGCTACGCGACGCTGTATGAACCGGTGGTGGCCCAGCTGGGTACGAACTTCCGCTCGGACAACACGGCCAAGTACACCGCCGTGATCGGCCCGGTCACCGCCGAGGCGCACTGGAGCTTCGGCACGGGCGTCGGCGCGATCGGCACAACCCCGCTGGCCGGCGGCGGCGCTGGCGAAGTGCCGGGCAACTTCAACAACAACGCAGGCGGTGGCGCTGGCGTGCTGTACATGAGCGGCCCCCTTGGCCTGACGGTTGCCTATGACGAATGGCGTCCGGCGGTCAACATTGGCTCGCCTGGCCGGTCGCGCAAGATCGGCGCAGCCGGTAGCTACACGTATGGCCCAGCCAAGCTGATGGCTGGTTACCGCTATGGCCGTACCACGGACAGCAGCGGCAACGAACTGATCCGCGACAACTACTACTGGATCGGCTTGAACTATCAGGTCAGCGCTCCGCTGGGTCTGACGCTTGCCTACTTCTACGACGACGTGACGCAGCTGCGCGCCCCTGCCGGGGTTGGCCAAGCCGCCCTGCCGTCGAACAATCCCGCCAACCCGTGGCAGATCAGCTTCGTGGCCGACTACAACTTCTCGAAGCGCACCGACGTCTACCTGACGATGGCCTACGCGAAGAACTCGGGCCTGAACTTCGACACGTCGGCGGTCAGCTTCGCCAACGGCTACTTCCTGCAGCAAGGCGCCAACAGCCAGGTCGGCGTGGCCCTGGGTATTCGCCACAAGTTCTGATCGAACCGATTCATCGTTCCTTTCAAGGCGCCCACGGGCGCCTTTTTTCTTGCCACAAGCGAGACACGCATAAGGGCTTCACCCCATCCGCCAGGTGGCGAACACCAGACTAGAATGGCTCCGATACCGGGACAACCGGCCCTTGGCCGGCCCTTATACGGAGACTTTGCCATGTCACACCCACGCCGGCGCGCTGTCGCGCTGCTGCTTTCGATTGCCCTGAGCCCGCTGGCGGCCGCATCGGCCCACGCCGCCGACGCTTATCCCACCAAGCCAATCCGCCTGGTCGTGCCATTCCCGGCCGGTGGCACCACTGACATCCTGGCGCGCGCGGTCTCTGCCGAATTGTCGAAGCTGCCCGGCTGGAACGTGGTGGTCGACAACAAACCCGGCGCTGGCGGCAATATCGGCTCGGATATCGTCGCGAAGTCGGCGCCGGATGGCTACACGCTGCTGATGGGCACCGTAGGGACGCACGGCATCAACCAGTCGCTGTACGGCAAGCTGCCGTACGACCCGATCAAGGACTTCGCGCCGATCACCGAGGTGGCTTCGGTCCCCAATGTGCTGGAGGTGAATCCCGCCTTCGCGCAGCAGAACAAGATCAATACCGTCAACGATCTCATTGCCTACGCACGGGCCAATCCGGGCAAGCTGAACATGGCGTCGAGCGGCAACGGCACGTCGATCCACCTGGCCGGCGAACTGTTCAAGACCCAGACCAAGACCTACATGGTCCACTTCCCGTACCGTGGCAGCGGCCCCGCGCTGACCGACATGACGGGCGGGACGATGCAGGTGATGTTCGACAACCTGCCTTCCTCCATGGCGCTGATCAAGGCCGGCAAGCTCAAGGCGCTGGCCGTGACCAGCGCCAAGCCGTCGCCGGCGCTGCCCGGCGTGCCCACCGTGGCGGCCGCGGCGAACCTGCCGAACTATGAGGCCAGTTCGTGGTTCGGGCTGCTGGCACCGGCTGGCACGTCGCCGGAGATCATCCATCGCATCCAGCAGGAAGTCGCCAAGAGCCTGAGCACCCCCGCCGTGCGCGAACGGATGATGGCCCAGGGCGCCGATCCGATCGGCAACACACCCGACCAGTTCGCCGCGCTCATCCGCGCAGAACACATCAAATGGGCCAAGGTGGTCAAGGATTCCGGCGCAAAGGTCGACTGACGACAACCGATCGTGGCCGGGCAAGGCATATACTTGAAATATCAAGTTTTTGCCTGCCCTAACCACGATGCCCAATCCTTCCTCTGCCAGCAATACCGACGAGCCGGCGCCGGTCGATCTGGAGACCAGCGCCGGCGACTCGGAGCATGAGGCGCTGCGCCTCTGGCTGCGCCTGTTGACCTGCACGAACCTGATCGAGGGCGACATCCGTTCGCGGCTGCGTCAGGATTTCGCGGTCACTCTGCCCCGCTTCGATCTGATGTCGCAGCTCGATCGGCATCCTGAAGGCCTCAAGATGGGCGAGTTGTCGCGCCGCATGATGGTGACCGGCGGCAACGTCACCGGCATCACCGACCAGTTGCAGCAGGAAGGCCTGGTCACGCGCGAGGCGCTGCCCACCGATCGCCGCGCCTATCTGATCCGCCTGACACCCGCCGGCCGGGCAGCCTTCTCCAGCATGGCGCGCGCGCACGAGGGGTGGATCGAGCAATTGTTCTCCGGCCTGGCCGAAACCGATCGCCGCGCGCTGTTCCGGCTGCTCGGACGCCTCAAAACCAGCCTGCCCACGTCATGACCCAGTTACTGTCTCGTCCGCTGCAACTCATAGGAATCTTGTCCACGGCATGCGTCATGGCGGCGTGTGCCTCCTCGGCGCCTTCGGGCCCGCAGATCACCCCGGTGAACGCGACGGTCAAGCTCGGACGCGTCACCGAAAAGACGTTCCTGACGCGAATCGACGTCGCGAACCCGAACGACAGCGGCTATGGCGTCGGTGTGGGAGCCGCCGGTGTTGGCGGCGGTGGTGGCGGTGGCGGCGTAGGCGTGGGATTCTCTATGGATCTGACGCGCCTGTTCAACCGGCCGCCACCTCAGCAGATGGACCTCTACCAGTACAAGATAAGGGCGGCCGATGGCACCGTGGCGCAGGTGAACGCGCCGGCGGCGCCGGGACTGGAGCCCGGCGCGTGTGTGCGGCTGATCTATCCGGATGGGTCGACACAACCGCAGATGGCGCCGTCAAACGAGTGTTGAGGCGCCACATCCTGCGTCAGGCTGCCTTGCGGCTATCGCGCAGTTCGCGGCGCAGGATCTTGCCGACGTTGGTCTTCGGCAGTTCGGTACGGAACTCGACGTACTTGGGGCGCTTGTAGCCGGTCAGGCGATCCTTGCAGAACGCGATCACGTCGGCCTCGGACAACGCCGGGTCCTTCTTGACCACGAACAGCTTCACCACCTCGCCCGAATGCTGGTCCGGCACGCCCACGGCGGCGACCTCCAGCACGCCCGGGCATTCCGCGACCACGCCTTCCACTTCGTTCGGATACACATTGAAGCCCGACACCAGGATCATGTCCTTCTTGCGATCGACGATCTTGGTATAGCCGCGCTCGTCCATCACGCCGATGTCGCCTGTCTTGAAGAAGCCGTCCGCGGTCATGACCTTGGCGGTCTCGTCGGGGCGGTTCCAGTAGCCGGCCATCACCTGCGGCCCGCGCAGGCAGATTTCGCCCGGCTGGCCGAGAGGCAGTTCGTTGCCGTCGTCGTCGCGGATCGACACGTCGGTCGACGGCAACGGCAGACCAATCGTGCCGGAGAACGCATCGGTATCGGTCGGATTGCAGGTGGCCGACGGCGAGGTTTCGGACAGGCCGTAACCTTCGATGATCGGGCAGCCCGTCTTCGCCAGCCAGTTCTTGGCCACGGCTTCCTGCACGGCCATGCCGCCGCCATTGGCCACGCGCAGGCCCGAGAAATCGATCTTGGCGAAGTCTGGATGATTCAGCAGCGCGTTGTAGAGCGTGTTCACGGCCGGGAACATGTGGAACTTGTACTTCTGCAGTTCCTTGATGAAGCCCGGGATATCGCGCGGATTCGGGATCAGGATGCTCAGGCCACCGCTGCGCATACCCAGCAGGCAGCAGACGGTCAGCGCGAAGATGTGGTACAGCGGCAGCGCGGTGATGGTGACCACCTGGTCGATAGGCGCACCCTTGGCCAGCGCCGGCTGCATCCACGCTTCGGACTGCAGCACGTTGGCCACGATGTTCCGATGCAGCAGCGTGGCGCCCTTCGACACGCCGGTGGTCCCGCCCGTGTACTGCAGGAACGCCACGTCATCCGGACCGGTATTGACCGGCTTCAGCGTCATCTTCCGGCCTTCGGCCAGCACGTCCTTGAAGCGCACGCAGTGGGGCAGTTCCCAGGCCGGCACCATCTTCTTGACGTTACGGACCACGAAATTGACGATTGCGCCCTTCACCGTACCGAGCAGATCGCCCATGCTGGCCACCACGACGTGCTTGACCGGTGTGGCTGACAGCACGGCCTGCAGCGTCGATGCAAAGTTCTCGAGGATAACGATCGCCTCGGCGCCGCTGTCCTTGAGCTGGTGCTCGAGTTCACGCGGCGTGTAGAGCGGATTGACGTTGACCACCACGTAGCCGGCACGCAACACAGCCGCCAGCACCACCGGATACTGCAGCACGTTCGGCATCATGATCGCAATGCGCGCGCCGGGGCGCAGGCCCCGCGACTGCAGCCACGCGGCAAAGGCGTGGGAAAGCTGATCGAGTTCGCCGTAGGTTATCGCATGGTCCATGCAGATGAATGCCCGGCGATCGGCATAGGTACGGAACGATTCCTCGAGCAACTGGGCCAGTGAACGGAACTGGCTGGCGTCGATCTCTGCTGGCACGCCTGCCGGATAGTTTTTCAGCCACAGCTTTTCCATACCGTCTCCTGAATTTCTGAATGGTCGTTCGATTTTTTCGCAATGCTAAACGCGCGATGCTATCGAGACAACACGTTAGACGAAGTCCTCCACGAATACGACCGTGAAATCATGGATTATGCGTCACCCATTAAGGTGACCAAGGGAATACCCTGACGGCCTCAGCTGGCTTTGACTGCGATCAATTCGGCAGGACCAGTTTCATCATGTTCCTGGCCAACTCCTGCGCCAGCGTCTCCGGGTCCATGCGTCCCGGCTCGTGCCACGTGTACATGAATCCAATCACGCCGCCCATGGAATGCGCGGTCACGCGCGCATCGCCGAACTCGAACACGCCCGCCTCACGTCCTTCTTCCAGAAGCGCGTACAGGTCGCGATAGAAATCGCGCGCCATGGTGTTGAGCCATTCCACCGTGTCCGGCCTCAGGTACTGGTTGTCGCGAAAGCTCAGGGCGGCGGCCACATGGCAGCGGACGCAGCGTCGCGCCATTTCCAGCAGGCAGGCGCTCAGCCGCTCGCGAACCGGCAGTGCCGGGTCGGCGGTCTCGCGGATCACCGTCAGACAGGTCTGTGCCGACTCGCGACACAGGATGTCGAAGATCTCGTACTTGTCAGCGAAGTAGTAATAGACGGCGGGCTTGGTCACGCCGAGCGCCCGGCACAGATCGTTCATCGTCATGCCTGGGTAGCCCTTCGTGTAGAAGAGCTGGCCCGCCGCGTCGAGAATCTGGCGACGACGCGCTTCCTGGCGTTCGGCAACGTGCGCGCGTGCAGGGCCGCTTTCTGCCAGCGTGGTGGCTTCGGCGGCACGAGGCGTATGGCCGGTTCTTTTGAGGGCGCGAGGCATGTCGGCCATTCTCGCACGGCCCGTGCGCACCACCATTGGGAAACTCCCGCGATTGACCTCGGTGGCTACTGCCCCTGACTGGTAGCGGATGTCTGACTGCCGGCGTCCGTCGCACGCAAGGCGGTCAGTGGCTTCACCTCGGTGGCGGGCGGCGCCAGCTTGCGCAAGGCCGCGTCGCGCTCTGCCGGCGGGAGATCGCCGATCTTGCGCGCGGCCGCGTAGAAGCGGTCCCAGTCACCGTCGCATTGCGCCAGCAACGCGGTAAAAGCCGGCACCCATTGCTGATACGTGGCGACAGCGGCCAGATGGGCATTGGTCAGCGGCTGCTCGAACCATCGGTCGTAGCCGCTGTAGCCGCCCCACTCGTCCTTCTTGAGGTTCGCATACGTCTGGCGCAGTTCGTCGAAGATACGCGCTTTGCCTTGCCGCTTGGCGTCGTCGTCGAGCGGCGAATGGTAAAGCTCGACCAGTTGGTCGCGCGCGCCCAGCAGCATGGTGCGGAACTGGCGCCGCCGCTTGTCGTAGATCTGATAGCTGGCGCGCACCTCGGGCGATCCTTCCTGCGCGAGCCAGCGCTCGACGCCGGCCGTCTCCACCGCCGTGGCAAACGACTCGTTGAACGCCGTGTCGTTGCGCACGTAAACCACCTGATGCGCCAGTTCGTGGAAGATCAGCCGCGCCAGTTCGCCTTCGGGCAGGTAGACGAAGGTGTTGAGCAGCGGGTCGTCGAAGTAGCCAAGCGTGGAATACGCGGGGATGCCGGCCACATAGGCCTCCAGCCCGTCACGGCGCAGCCCCAGCGCGTAGTGGTCGGCAGCTTTCTGGTCGTAGTAGCCCCGATAGGTGATGCAACCGACGATCGGAAAGCACCACTTGCGCAGATCCATCGACAGCTCGGGCGTGGCGAACACGCTCCACACCACATAGGGACGATGCAGGTTGGCGTAGCGGCGATAGCTGCCGTTGTCAGGCAGCTTCAACTCGCGCGAGGCGTAGTCACGGATCTCGCGGGCCAGCGTCAGACGCTGGGCCAGGCGCGCATCGTGGGCGCCATTGGCCGTGGCAATGGCATCGTCGATCGGCTGTGCCTGCGCCATCACGCCAAGATGGCCGCCGATCGACTGATAGTAATAGCCGAGTGTGTCGCAGCCGGCCACCAGCAACGCCGCGCCGAGCACCGCCAGGGCACTCGCCAGGCGCCGGCGGGCCGGCCAGCGGATCATGATGCCAGCGCCTCCGCGGGCACCGGCTCCACTTCGACCAGGCAATCGTAGAACACCGGCGCGCGCCCCAGGTCCGTCAATCGCTGGCTGGTCAGTTCGTTGGCGTTCTTGCCATCCGGCGCGAGCTTCTTCCACCAGATCGACAGGCCGACGACCAGGCCCTGCCGGGCGCGGTCGGTCACGCGGGCGCGCGCCAGCATGCTGCCGCGATCGTTGAAGGCGCGGACCTGCACACCATTGGCAATGCCACGCGCCGCGGCGTCGAGCGGATGGATGTCGAGATGCGGCTCGCCTTCGGTGGCGCGCAGGCTGTCGACATTGACGAACGTGCTGTTGAGGAAGTTACGTGCCGGCGGCGAGATCATCGCCAGCGGGTAACGCGCGAACAGTTCGGGGGCCGAGGAAGGCGCTTCGTAAGGCGGCACGTAGGCGGGAACGGGATCAAGCCCCTCTCGCGCCATTGTCTCCGAATAGAACTCGCACTTGCCCGATGCCGACGGGAAGCCGCCCTCGGCGAACGGCGCCTTGGCGATATTCAGCTTCTGCCAGCCCCGGGCCTTGAGGGAATCCCAGCTAATACCCGCCGCGCGCTTGTCTTCACGCAGGACGGCCTGCGATGCGATCGCCTCGTCGCTGTCGGCAAAGCAGGACTCCGTGAATCCCATGCGCGCGGCCAGCCGGCGGAAGATCTCGGTGTTCGGCAGCGCCTGCCCGAGCGGCTCCACCGCCTGGTTGTTCGCCAGGAAGTAAGTGTGGCCGTAGGCCTTGTGCACATCAATGTGCTCGAGCTGCGTCGTGGCCGGCAGCACGATATCGGCGTAATCGGCCGTATCGGTCCGGAAGTGTTCCAGTACAACCGTGAACAGGTCGTCGCGTCCAAACCCGGCTGCCACCTTCCCCGATTCCGGCGCCACTGCCACGGGGTTGCTGTTGTAGACCACCACGGCTTCGATCTTCGGGCCGTTGCCGGTGGTGCCGTCGTCCAGCAGCGCGTCGCCGATCGTGCTCATGTTGATCGTGCGCGGCAAGTTCGGCCAGCCAGGCAGCAGGTCGGGTCGTTGCAGCGCCGCGTTGTCGACCGGGAAGAAGCCCGACGTCGACAACAGCAGGCCGCCTGCGGCCTCGCGCCATGCACCGACCAGCGAAGGCAGGCACGCCACGGCACGCACTGCCTGGCCGCCACCGTGCACGCGCTGCATCCCGTAATTCAGGCGGATCGCCACCGGCTGGCGCTCGCGCACGGCGAGTTTGCCGTACAGCCCGGCGAGCCACTCGATGTCATCGACCGGAATCCCGCAGATCCGCGCCGCCGTTTCCGGCGAAAACTGCATCGCCCGTTCGCGCAGCGCGTCGAAGCCAACGGTATTGCGGGCGACGTAGTCGTGGTCGATCAGGTCGTCGCGAATCAGCACGTGCATCATCGCCAGCGCCAGCGCGGCGTCGGTGCCCGGCATCGGCGCGATATGACGATGGCATTTCTCCGCCGTCAGCGAGCGGTACGGGTCGATCGCCACCAGCGTCGCGCCACGGCGCTTGGCTTCCTGGGCGCGCGTCCAGAAATGCAGGTTCGACGTAATCGGATTGCTGCCCCAGATAATGATCAGCTTCGCGTCGACCACCTGCTCCATGTCCATGCCGACGCTAGCGCCGTAGGTATGGCGCAGGGCCGTGGCGCCCGCACTGGCGCAGATCGTGCGATCGAGCAGCGAGGCGCCGAGCTTGTGGAAGAAGCGCGCGGCCATGCTCTCGCCCTGTACCAGGCCCATCGTGCCGGCGTAGCTGTAGGGAACGATCGCCTCGGGATTCCGGGCGGCGATCGATGACAGCCGCTCGGCAATTTCGTCGAGCGCCTCGTCCCACGAAATTGGCTCGAACCTGCCCTCGCCCTTCTTGCCCACTCGCCGCAGCGGGGTCAACAGCCGGTCCGGGTGATAGGTGCGTTCGGTATAGCGCGAAACCTTGGTGCAGAGCACACCCTGGGTGCCCGGATGCTCGGGGTCTCCGGCGACCTTGATCGCCCGGCCGTCTTCGACGGTGACGAGCAGTGCACAGGTATCGGGGCAATCGTGGGGGCAGGCGGCGCGGACGATGCGGGTGGCCATGGCGGTATCGGCAGGCAGATAACTTCAGTGGGGCGCCCGGTGTGGGCAATGAAGTACGGCGAACGGGCCAGCGTCAGGGCGAATCGAACTTCGCCTCTTCCATGTTTCGCCATGTGACTGTGGCGCAACGGCCTCGTCCGAACATTCCCAACCGGGAGAAATTGTTTGGCTCCGATTGTATTCGATTATGATGTGCCGGCGCGTTCCGCCCCCTGGGTCGGAAAGAACCCGCAGCGACGCCAGATCGCGAGGGGACGCGGATCCGAGAAGCAACACAGCAGTAACAAGAATGGTTGACGGATTTTTTGACGGGGATTCACATGGTTTTGCAATCTAGGGTCAATCGCCGGACATTTGCCGGCCTGCTGATGGCATGCGCCATCGGTAGCTGCGGCGTGACTGGCGCCGCCTTTGCCGCCAACACCACGGCTGGCGAAACGGGGGTCACAGCCGACAGCATCCTGCTGGGCCAGTCGGCCGCGCTATCCGGCCCCACGGCCGTGCTCGGCAAGCAGATGAACGCCGGCGCCCGCCTCTACTTCGACTACATCAACAAGCAGGGCGGCGTGTTCGGCCGCAAGATCGAGCTCAAGGCGCTCGACGACATGTACGAGCCGGAAGAGGCCGTCAAGAATACGAAGAAGCTGATCGAGGAAGACCGGGTCTTCGCCCTGTTCGGCTACGTGGGCACGCCGACCAGCCAGGCCGTGATGCCGCTGGTCAACCAGGCACGCATCCCGTTCTTCGCGCCGTTCACGGGGGCGCAGTCGCTGCGCGACCCGCAGAGCCGCTACGTATTCCATGTGCGCGCAGGCTATGAGGAAGAAACCGCCGCGATCGTGCGCCAGATCCGTACCACCGGCCTCAAGCGCATCGTCGTGGTGTTTAATGACGACGCTTACGGCCGTGCCGGCCTCTCCGGCGTCGAGCACGCCATCAAGGCCCTGCCGGCCGACAGCGGCGTGCAACTGGTGGCCCAGGAAAGCGTGATCCGGAACACGGTGGAAATCGGCGATGCCATGCAGACGGCGATGAAGGCCAAGCCGGACGCGGTGGTGCTGATCAGCGCCTACCGCACGGTCGGCGCCTTCGTGAAGGAAGCGCTGCGACGCGGCTACAGTGGGCAGTTCTACAACGTGTCGTTCGTCGGCACCCAGGCGCTGGCCAAGGAAGTGGGGCCGCAGGGCAGCGGCGTGATCATCTCGCAGGTAATGCCGCACCCCGGCAATGCCACGCTGCCGGTGGTGCGCGAGTACCTGCGGCTGCTGCAGGCGGCTGGCAAGCAGAACGATTTCGACTACGCCAGCATCGAGGGCTTCATCGCCGCCAAGTCGTTCGTCGAGGGCCTGCGGCGCGCGGGCAAGGACCTGACGCGCGAGCGCCTGGTGACGGCGCTGGAAACCATGCGTAACGTCGACCTCGGCGGCTATATCGTCCAGTTCTCACCCGAGAGCCATGTGGGCTCGAAGTTCGTCGAGATGACGATCATCAACTCGCGGGGCGTGGTGATTCGCTGACGGCGTTTCTTGCTCCCCTCTCCCGCACTGCGTGAGAGGGGAGAAAACACTCACCCAGTCAGGTCTGATCGTTCAGATGGCAAGCTGAAAACCTCAGCGGCGCGATCTCCTTCAGTACCGGCTGCTCGGTCTTGCAACGTGGCATCGCATGCGGGCAGCGCGGATGAAAGTGGCAGCCGGTGGGCGGATTCAGCGGCGACGGAATCTCGCCCCGGATCGCCACGTAAGTCTTCTTGCCGACCTCAAGCTTCGGCGCCTCGGCCAGCAACGCCTGCGTATAGGGATGATTCGGCGCGGCGAACACCTCCTCGGTCGGCGCGGACTCCACCACACGTCCCAGATACATGATCACCACGCGGTCGCTAATGTGCTTGACCACGCCCAGATCATGGCTGATAAACAGGTACGTGAGGTTCAGTTCTTCGCGCAGGCGCATGAACAGGTTCAGCACCTGGGCCTGGATCGATACGTCGAGCGCCGCCACCGATTCATCGCAGACCAGGAATTCCGGCTTGACCGCCAACGCGCGCGCAATGCCGATCCGCGCGCGCTGACCGCCCGAGAACTGATGCGGGAAGCGGCGCAGCACGGTCGGATCCATCCCCACGCGCACGAGCATGTCTTCCACATACGCCTTCTGCGCGCCCTTCTCCACCATGCCGTGAACGACAGGCGCCTCGCCGACGATGTCGAGCACGCGCATCCGAGGATTCAGCGACGCGTACGGGTCCTGGAAGATCATCTGGATCGCAAGCTGCTTCTCGCGTTTCCGGTCTGGCGGCAGCCGGTCGAGATCCGTACCGCGCCAGAATCGCTCCCCTTCAGTCAGCGTGTGCAGGCCCACGGCCATGCGGCCCAGCGTGGACTTGCCGCAGCCCGATTCCCCCACGAGACCAACAACCTCGCCAGCGCGGATAGAGAGGTCGACACGATCCACCGCATGAACGATCTCCACGCGCTGCTTCGCGCCGAATACATTGGCGACTTTCGCCGCGATGTCGAGCGACTTGACGAAGCGCTTGGAGACGCCTCGCAGTTCCAGCAGCGGTGCCGGCGGCATGGCCGTCTCCGCCGCCACGCCGGAGGCCAATGCGCCCGGGGTATCCATCACATTCGCGCTCATGCGGCCTCCTGCTGGGCGTGTACCGGATGGAAGCAGCGCAACTGCCTCCCATCTGGCGACAGTTCAAGCGGCGGCTCGGTGGCACAGATCTCCGTGGCATAGGGGCAGCGCTCGCGAAACGCGCAGCCGCTCGGAAGATTCAGCAGCGATGGCGTCATGCCCGGAATCTGCCGCAGCGGCACACCACGCGGATTGCGCGACGGCGCCGAGTCGATCAGCCCATGGGTATAAGGATGCCGGGGAGCTTCTAGCACCTGCCGCACGTCGCCCGATTCAACGATCTTGCCCGCGTACATCACGCAGACCTTGTCGGCCAGCCCCGCCACAACGGAAAGGTCATGAGTGATCCAGATTAGCGCGGTGCCGGATTCGCGGCACAGCGTCTGCATTTCATACAGGATCTGCCCCTGGATCGTGACGTCGAGCGCGGTCGTCGGCTCATCGGCGATGATCAGGTCGGGCTTGTTGAGCAGGGCGATCGCAATCGCCACGCGCTGGCGCATGCCGCCGGAAAACTGATGCGGATAGGCCTGCAGCCGCTCGTCTGGCGACGGGATGCCGACGCGTGCCAGCGCATTGCGCGCGCGCTCACGCGCGGCGGCCTTGCTGACATCGTCGTGCGCGCGCACGGCTTCGATCATCTGGGTGTCGATGCGCAGGACCGGGTTCAGCGTCATCATCGGGTCCTGAAAGATCATCGCGATCCGGTTGCCGCGCACGTCGCGTTGCTGCGCGGGCGTCAGCGCGCGCAGGTCGCGAGTCACGCCGTCCCGGCTGGTCAGCGCGATGCGGCCTTCCACCACTTTGCCCGGCGGATCGATCAGCCCCATGATCGAATAGCCGGTCATCGACTTGCCCGAGCCCGATTCACCGACCAGGCCCATGATCTCGCCACGGCCAACCGTGAACGACACGTCGTCCACGGCGCGCGCCACGCCGGCTCGGGTAAAGAACTGCGTTTTCAGATGTTCGACGACCAGGGTTGGTTGCGTCATGTCGGCTCCTGGTCCGTTATTGCGTTTGCAGGCGCGGATTGAGCACATCGCGCAACTGGTCGGCCACGAGGTTCATCGCCACGATCGTGATCACGAGGGCGATGCCCGGGAAGAAGCTGATCCAGTACTTGCCGGACAGCATGTACTGCTGGCCATTGGCAATCAGCATCCCAAGCGACGGCTCGGTAACCGGCACACCGAGCCCCAGGAACGACAGCGTGGCTTCCAGCGTGATGGCCGACGCCACTTGCAGCGCGGCGATGACGATCAGCGGCGGCAGGCAGTTCGGCAGCAGGTGGCGGAACATGATGCGCCCCGGCGGCAGGCCCAGGCAGGTGGCCGCCTCGATATATTCCTTGCGCCGCTCGACCAGCGCCGCGCTACGCGTGGTGCGCGCGTAGTAGGCCCACTGCACGGCCACCAGCGCGATGACGATGTTGCCGATGCCGGGACGCAGGAACGCCAGCAGGATCAGCGCCAGCAGGATCGGCGGAAACGAAAGCTGCAGGTCGGCCACGCGCATGATGAAAGCCTCGGTGCGGCCGCCGATGAAGCCCGCCAGCAGGCCGAGCGTGGCGCCCAGCAGCAACGCGATCACGGTGCTGACCACCCCGACGCCCACGCTGATGCGCAGGCCGTACATCACCGCGGAAAGCATGTCGCGGCCCTGTTCGTCGGAGCCCAGCAGGAACGTCATGCCACTGCCCGCCTGCTCGCCGGGGGCCAGGCGGGCGTCGAGCACGTCCAGGGTCGCGAGGTCATAGGGATTCTGTGGCGCGAGCCACGGCGCGAATATCGCGATCAGGATGATCAGCCCAAGGATGACCAGCCCCATCATCGCGAGCTTGCTTTCCATGAACTGCCTGGCGAAGCGGCGGAACGGCGTCTGCTCTTTGGCGGTACCGGCCGCCTTGGCCGCGTTTTGCGGTACGGTCGAAGTACTCATGGCTCAGCCCTTGTTGTCGGCAATCCGCACGCGCGGATCGAGCATGCTGTAGATGATGTCGACCAGCAGGTTGATCAGGATGAACAACGTCACGATCACCATCAGGTAGGCAACGATCACCGGGCGGTCCAGCAACTGGATCGAGTCGATGATGAGCTTGCCCATGCCGGGCCAGGCAAAAATGGACTCCGTGACGATCGCGAAGGCGATGATCGACCCGAACTGCAGCGCGATCACGGTCACGATCGGAATCATGATGTTCTTCAGCACGTGCACCCCGACGATGCGGGTGTTCGACAGGCCCTTGGCGCGCGCGAACTTCACGTAGTCCTGCAGCATCGCCTCCTGCGTGCCGGCGCGTGTCAGGCGGATCACCATCGCGATATTCAGCAGCGACAGCGTGACGGCCGGCAGGATCAGGTGGCGGATACCGTCCACGGTCAGAAAGCTCAGCGGCACACCCAGCACGCGCACCGTTTCTCCCCGGCCGTTGGATGGCAGCCAACCAAGCTGTACCGCGCAGACCATGATCAGCATCAGGCCCACCCAGAACGTGGGCAGGGAAAAGCCGAGGATCGACACGGTCATGATCGACTTGCCGGCGATGCCATTCGGCCGGAGCCCGGCCCACAAGCCCAGCGGAATGCCGAGCACGATCGCCAGCAGGATCGCGCACACGGCCAGCTCCAGCGTGGCGGGCATCCGCTCGAAGATCAGCTTGAGCGCAGGCGTGCCGTGCGCGAACGAGGTGCCGAGGTTACCGTGCAGCGCGTTCTGCAGGAAGATCCAGTATTGCTCCCAAAGCGGCTTGTCGAGACCGAGCGCGGCGATCGTACGTTTGATGTCTTCCTGGTCCGCCTGCGGACTGATCAGGATATCGACCGGATTCCCGATCGCGAAGACGCCAAGAAACACGAGCAGCGACATGACGAGGAGCACAACCACGCTCTGCATCAGCCGCCGGATGATGAAGACCAGCATGTTCTTACCACTATCCTTTCGCTGGCGACCGCATGCGGCGCGTCAGCGTGTTCGCGGCCCACGGGGGAAGGCGTG
Organism: Cupriavidus metallidurans CH34; assembly: GCF_000196015.1. Taxonomy (NCBI): domain Bacteria; kingdom Pseudomonadati; phylum Pseudomonadota; class Betaproteobacteria; order Burkholderiales; family Burkholderiaceae; genus Cupriavidus; species Cupriavidus metallidurans. Next base: position 3,422,028 of record NC_007973.1, read on the forward strand.
GGCGGATTGCCCCGGCTGCATGGACGCAGTCGGGGCCGCGATCATACCGGAGCCATCAAAGGCCCGCGTGCAGGCAGAATCATTGCGCGCCGGCCGGCTTGAAGTTGTGCGCGTATGTCCGTTCGTCGGTACGGGGGATGTACACGATGCCCTTCTGCGTGGCCCACGTGGTCACCTGGTGATGGATCGGAATGATGCCACCATCAAGGATGGCGATAGCCGTGGCTTCCTGCAGAAGCTTCGAGCGCTCATTGTCATCCACGGTGGCCAGTGCCTTCTCCAGCACCACATCCATCTTCGGATTGCAGTACTCGCCCCAGTTGGTGGTACCGAAGCCCTTCTTGGAGTCCTCGCAGGCTAGCAGCGCGCGCAGCGGCGAGCTGACCTCACCGGTCTGGGCGCCCCAGCCCAGCAGGCCGAACGACCATTCGTGCTTGATCCCCTTCGCCGAGTAGGTGGCCATCGGCATCCCTTCCACCTTGGTGTTGATGCCAATGCGCGTCAGGTTCTGCGCGATGGTCTGCGCGATCTTCTCGTCGTTGACATACCGGTTGTTCGGCGTATGCAACGTCAACCCGAAGCCATTGGGGTAGCCCGCCTCGGCTAGCATCTTCTTCGCCGCCTCGGGGTCGTACTTGATCGTCTTCAGCGCCGGGTTGTAGCCGAACATCGTCGGCGGCACGAGGTTATTGGTTGGCTCCGCCAGCCCCTCCATCAGACGATCCTTGATGCCCTGGCGATTGATGGCCGTGCTGATGGCAAGACGCACGCGCGGGTCCTTGAGCGGATTCTTGTCCATCGCCTGGCCGTCCTTCGTGGTCACGAACGGTGACTTGTCCCGTTTGGCGTCGAAGTACAGATAGATCACGCGATGCGAGATCTTCGAGAAGAACGAAAGCTTGGGATCGTTGCGGACTTTGGGCAGGTCCGGCGTCGGCACGTTCTCGATCGCCTGCACATCGCCCGACAGCAGCGCCGCCAGACGCGTGGCCGGGTTCGGGATGAAGCGCAGCGTCACCTTATCCCAGGCCGGCTTCGGCCCCCAGTAGTCGGGGTTCCTGACCAGCTCGACGCGATCGTCGCGCGCGTAGCTGACGAACTTGAACGGCCCGGTGCCGATCATGCCCTTGCCCTGCGCGAAGTCGTCGGAAGACAGGCCCTGCGTGGCCTTCTTCTGCACCATGAACACCGCCGTCAGGTCGTTGAGCATCAACGGATACGGCTGGTTGGTGGTCAGCTGGATCGTGTACTTGTCGATGATCTTCTTGTTGATGATCGCCTTGGTGTACACATCGAACTTGCCCGGGCTGTTGAGGATCGTGGCAGGCCGGTCCAGTGACCAGGCGATGTCCTCGGTGGTCAGCTCCGTGCCGTCATGCCACTTGACGCCCTTGCGGATCTTGAATTCCCAGGTCAGGTTGTTGACGAGCTTCCACGACTCGGCAAGTCCAGGAATGACGCGGCTGTCCGGATCAAGCTTGATCAGGGTCTCGAACACGTGCTCCGACACGTTGATGTTCGAGAAAAGGTTGTAGAAATGTGGATCCATCGAGGTCGGTGGCGAACTCATGGCGATCTTCAGATCCACGGCGTGAACTGGCGCGGCCAAACCGAGGCCGAGGGCGCTGGTCAGCAGGACGGTGTTGATCGTCTTGCCGATGGCCTTCCTGATGTGACGAAGGGACATCGCGCGATTCTCCCAGGGGGAAGTCTTGAAATGACGGTTAGGATCAGCCACGTCGGTCGATTGCCCGTGAGGAAGGCCGCATTTTGGTGCGACGATTCTGCAAGGCAAGATGCCACGCGGCCGGCCAGGCACTTCAAGCATGAACTGTTCCAGCACTGCAATGGGTCCGCCATGCGGGGAAACCCACCCGGTTGGACGCGCTGCCCCGCAATGCTGCGCCGCGCCACGATCGGGGCATAACAGATGCGTCGGCAATGGCTGGTGGCCGGCACCATGTGAGATCAGACAGGGATCACGCTGGAATCAGGCGACCCATGACAAGCCGCGGCGCCGCCGCGTTTTGGCGCTTTGTGTACAGGCATCGTATGATCGGGGGTATCCAATCGCCCCATCCGCCTGGACTGGCATCATGAAGCTCATCCCCGAAATCCTGCAGGCGCAAGCCGAAATCCGAACCCTCCGACGCGACATCCACGCCCATCCCGAACTCTGCTTCCAGGAGCAGCGCACGTCCGATCTGGTGGCAAAGAGCCTCGAGTCCTGGGGGATCGAAGTCCATCGCGGACTGGGCACGACGGGCCTGGTCGGCGTGATTCGCAACGGCAATAGCGGCCGCACCATCGGCCTGCGCGCGGACATGGATGCGCTGCCGCTGCAGGAGGCCAACACGTTCGGCCATCGCTCCCAACACGAAGGCAAGATGCACGCGTGCGGCCACGACGGCCATACCGCGATGCTGCTGGGCGCGGCCCGCCACCTGGCTGAACATCGCAACTTCGACGGCACGGTTCACGTGATTTTCCAGCCCGCCGAGGAAGGCGGCGGCGGCGCGCGCGAGATGATCAAGGACGGACTGTTCGACCGCTTCCCGTGTGATGCCGTATTCGGCATGCACAACTGGCCCGGCATGCCAGTAGGCACGTTCGGCACCACAGCGGGCCCGCTGATGGCATCGAGCAACGAATTCAAGATCACGGTGCGTGGTAAGGGCGCGCACGCGGCCATGCCGAACAACGGCTGCGACCCGGTGTTCACGGGCGCGCAGATCGTGTCCGCGCTGCAGGGCATCATCACGCGCAACAAGCGCCCGATCGACGCTGCGGTGATCTCCGTCACGCAGTTCCACGCAGGCGACGCCACCAATATCGTGCCGGACTCGGCATGGATCGGCGGCACCGTGAGAACGTTCACGATCCCGGTGCTTGACCTGATCGAGCGCCGCATGGAGGAAGTCGCGCGGGCCGTGGCACAGGCGTTCGATTGCACGATAGAGTTCGAATTCAGCCGCAACTATCCGCCGACCATCAACAGTGCAGCCGAAGCCGAGTTCGCCGTGGGGGTGGCCACCGAGCTGGTGGGCGCATCGAATGTCGATGGCAGCGTCGAGCCGACCATGGGCGCCGAGGATTTCTCGTTCATGCTGCAGGCAAAGCCCGGCTGCTACCTGTTTATCGGCAATGGCGAAGGATCGCACCGCGAAGCTGGCCACGGCATGGGCCCGTGCATGTTGCACAACCCGAGCTATGACTTCAACGATGAACTGCTGCCAATCGGCTCGTCGTTCTTCGTGAAGCTGGTGGAGAAGTGGCTGGCGCCGGCCTGATTCCCGGCTTTTCCTTCCGTATAGACACAACGGACGCACGATGACGCACACGCACCTGGATGACGCCACGGCGGAGCAGTTTGCCCACGTGGCGCTTGAGAACATCGCGCGTCAATATCCCTATAAGGTCGACCATCTGATGGTGGGCGCCGACGATCTGTCGGCGCCAGTCGTCATGCACCCTGTGTTTTACGGGAGCTACGATTGGCACTCATCGGTGCACATGCACTGGCTGCTCGTGCGCGTGCTGTCGCTGCGGCCTGCGCTGCCAGTCGCCGATCGGATCCGTGCGGCCCTGGACAGGCAGTTGCTCCCTGAAGCAATTGCGGCTGAGCTGGCGTATTTCGAACGGCCGGCATCGCGAACGTTTGAACGGCCTTACGGTTGGGGCTGGTTCCTGAGACTGCAGGCCGAATTGCGCACGCTTGGTGCGCGCGATGCTCAGGCAGCCCGTTGGGCCACCGCCTGCGCGCCACTGGCCGATCATCTCGCGCAGCGGCTCATCGACTACATCGACATCGCCGACTTTCCCGTTCGCACCGGCACGCATCTCAATAGCGCATTTGCACTCATCATGGCGCTGTTCTATGCCAAGTCCGATCAACATCTTGCATTACGCAAGGCGATCGTGCGACAGGCGCATCGCTGGTTTGGACATGACCAGCGTTATCCGGCACGCTATGAACCCGGTGGCGACGAGTTTCTATCGGGGGGGTTGGTCGAGGCCGTGCTGATGCGCCACGTTCTGGACGACTGCTCGTTCGGAGACTGGTGGGAGATGTTCTCGCCTGGAGAGGCCGAACTCGCGATGTGGCTCACGCCAGTGACCGTCGCGGATCGGACCGATCCGAAGATGTCCCACCTCGATGGCCTGAATCTGTCCCGTGCCTGGTGTTGGCGGGTGCTGGGCCCCGGCCTGCCGCCGGTGCTCCAGCCCCTTGCGATTCGCGCATGGTCGGATCATCTCGAGGCATCGCTGCCCCAAGCCGTCGAAGGGCATTACGTAGCCACCCATTGGCTGGCTACGTTCGCCCTTCTGGCCCTTACGGATTCGGCTGTCGGCTGACTTTGGTTATTCGATGGTGATATCGCCATACCAAGACTCCGCGCTGGTCTTGGTATTGTCGGTGTCGGTCATGAGACCGACGGCGATCACCTTCCCCGGATCGGCGCCGAAGGCCTTGCGATAATCTGCGCGCAGATCCCGTTCATGGCAGCGCCACTCGCCGGTATGGCGCGTACCTGAGTCGACGATGATCATGCGTACGCGATCGGTGTGGGGATTATTCACGACCGCACCTGGCGGCAGCCGCCCGCCCCAGATATACATCAGCGTGGCGTACGGCATTTCCCGACCGGTGGTGATACGAGCCATTTCGTACATCAACTGATCACGAAGCGGCAGCGTGGAGCGATCGCCATCGAAGGCGACGAAGATGCGCAGCGGCGAATCTTCCCGATGGCTGACGCCATTATCGGCGGTGCGGATGACGTCGCGCGTTTTCCACATCCAGCGCAAGGCGCCGGCCTCACGCTCGACCAGCGGCACGTAGAGCCCCGATGCGGAACTGTCAGCCTCTGCATGAAGCACCAGACGGTGATCGACTTCCGTCAGCGCATAGCGTGTTGGTGTCTTGTTGCGGTTGATCTTCCAGGGACGCCACCCGACGGGCATCGGGCTGGCCATATTGGAGGCCGAGAACGGTGGAAGTTGGGAGAGCGCCGGCGGCGGCGTAGGCTCGGAATCGACGTCAGCCCCGCCTTCGGCATCTGCAGCACTCTCGCTGGCAAGATTTGCCAATTCGAGCGAATCCGGAACTACGCCTGAATTTGCATCCATCGGACGGCTTTTTGCGGCGAACGCCTTGCAATTGCCGTCAGAGACGGCAGCCAGTTTCGATGGATCGATTGTCTGTCTTGATGTTGATGCGCAGCCTGTCAGCATCAATGCACCCACGATCATCGTGAGCGCTGGCCCAAACTTCTTGGCCATGTAACCCCCTGTACCCGTATTGCTTGCCGGCGCTTCAGGAGCCCAATTTGTGAAACATGGGCACTGTCGATCGCGGCTTTACTGTTGCGGACTACTTCGCGTCAGCAGATTGCTAACGCATGGGGAGAAACATATCAGATGCGTTTTGCCGGAGGAATCCTCCGGTACCCTGAATACGACGGGTAAAGACATGCGCGTAACAAAACCGCGCCGGCCAAAGCAAAACCCCCAGCTTATGGGGCTGGGGGTTTTGGGTATAAGAGCCTGGCGATGACCTACTTTCACACGGGTAGTCCGCACTATCATCGGCGCGAAGTCGTTTCACGGTCCTGTTCGGGATGGGAAGGAGTGGTTCCAACTTGCTATGGTCACCAGGCATGAGGGGTTGCCGGGCTGACCCAAGGTCAGCGCGGCGAATCTGGGTGTAGTAAAGATTGGGTTGTGTTGCACACCTGGGCACAAGGCGCACTCACCAGGTAAAACACACTGGTTATAGGATCAAGCCTTACGGGCAATTAGTACTGGTTAGCTTAACGCATTACTGCGCTTCCACACCCAGCCTATCAACGTCCTGGTCTCGAACGACCCTTCAAGGAGGTCAAGCCTCCAGGGAATCCTCATCTTCAGGCGAGTTTCCCGCTTAGATGCTTTCAGCGGTTATCTCTTCCGTACATAGCTACCCTGCGATGCCTCTGGCGAGACAACAGGTACACCAGCGGTACGTCCACTCCGGTCCTCTCGTACTAGGAGCAGCCCCCGTCAAGATTCCAACGCCCACGGCAGATAGGGACCAAACTGTCTCACGACGTTTTAAACCCAGCTCACGTACCTCTTTAAATGGCGAACAGCCATACCCTTGGGACCGGCTACAGCCCCAGGATGAGATGAGCCGACATCGAGGTGCCAAACACCGCCGTCGATATGAACTCTTGGGCGGTATCAGCCTGTTATCCCCAGAGTACCTTTTATCCGTTGAGCGATGGCCCTTCCATTCAGAACCACCGGATCACTATGTCCTGCTTTCGCACCTGCTCGACTTGTCGGTCTCGCAGTTAAGCACGCTTTTGCCATTGCACTTTAGGTACGATGTCCGACCGTACCAAGCGTACCTTCGAACTCCTCCGTTACACTTTGGGAGGAGACCGCCCCAGTCAAACTGCCTACCATGCACTGTCCCCGACCCGGATTCACGGGCCAAGGTTAGAACCTCAAACAAACCAGGGTGGTATTTCAAGGACGGCTCCACGTGAACTAGCGTCCACGCTTCAAAGCCTCCCACCTATCCTACACAGATCGGTTCAAAGTCCAATGCAAAGCTACAGTAAAGGTTCATGGGGTCTTTCCGTCTAGCCGCGGGGAGATTGCATCATCACAAACACTTCAACTTCGCTGAGTCTCGGGAGGAGACAGTGTGGCCATCGTTACGCCATTCGTGCAGGTCGGAACTTACCCGACAAGGAATTTCGCTACCTTAGGACCGTTATAGTTACGGCCGCCGTTTACCGGGACTTCAATCAAGAGCTTGCACCCCATCATTTAATCTTCCGGCACCGGGCAGGCGTCACACCCTATACGTCCACTTTCGTGTTTGCAGAGTGCTGTGTTTTTATTAAACAGTCGCAGCCACCATTTTATTGCAACCCCTTCACCCTCCTGGCGCAGGCCAGTCAAGCTACAAGGGCGTACCTTATCCCGAAGTTACGGTACCAATTTGCCGAGTTCCTTCTCCCGAGTTCTCTCAAGCGCCTTAGAATACTCATCTCGCCCACCTGTGTCGGTTTGCGGTACGGTCTCGTATGACTGAAGCTTAGAGGCTTTTCTTGGAACCACTTCCAATTGCTTCGCAGCACTAGGCCGCTCGCCCCACATCCTTGAATTCCGCGCCCGGATTTGCCTAAGCGCCTTCTCCAATGCAGGGACCGGGACTTCCAACACCCGGACAACCTTCCGCGATCCGTCCCCCCATCGCATCATACGACGGTGCAGGAATATTAACCTGCTTCCCATCAGCTACGCATCTCTGCCTCGCCTTAGGGGCCGACTCACCCTACGCCGATGAACGTTGCGTAGGAAACCTTGGGCTTACGGCGAGGGGGCCTTTCACCCCCTTTATCGCTACTCATGTCAGCATTCGCACTTCTGATACCTCCAGCATCCTTTACAAGACACCTTCACAGGCTTACAGAACGCTCTCCTACCACGCACTTGCGTGCGTCCGCAGCTTCGGTGACTGGCTTAGCCCCGTTACATCTTCCGCGCAGGACGACTCGATCAGTGAGCTATTACGCTTTCTTTAAAGGGTGGCTGCTTCTAAGCCAACCTCCTGACTGTTTTAGCCTTCCCACTTCGTTTCCCACTTAGCCAATCTTTGGGACCTTAGCTGGCGGTCTGGGTTGTTTCCCTCTTGACACCGGACGTTAGCACCCGATGTCTGTCTCCCGTGATTGCACTCTTCGGTATTCGGAGTTTGCTATGGCGGGGTAATCAGCAATAGACCCCCCAACCATGACAGTGCTCTACCCCCGAAGGTGAGACACGAGGCACTACCTAAATAGTTTTCGGAGAGAACCAGCTATTTCCAGATTTGTTTAGCCTTTCACCCCTATCCACAGCTCATCCCCTAACTTTTCAACGTTAGTGGGTTCGGTCCTCCAGTACGTGTTACCGCACCTTCAACCTGGCCATGGATAGATCATCTGGTTTCGGGTCTACACCCAGCGACTCAACGCCCTATTCGGACTCGCTTTCGCTACGCCTTCCCTAATCGGTTAAGCTTGCCACTGAATGTAAGTCGCTGACCCATTATACAAAAGGTACGCCGTCACCCGTTTCCAGGCTCCGACTGTTTGTATGCATGCGGTTTCAGGATCTATTTCACTCCCCTCCCGGGGTTCTTTTCGCCTTTCCCTCACGGTACTGGTTCACTATCGGTCGATTACGAGTATTTAGCCTTGGAGGATGGTCCCCCCATCTTCAGACAGGATTTCACGTGTCCCGCCCTACTTGTCGTACACCTAGTTCCACAACGCTGTTTTCGCATACAGGGCTATCACCTGCTATGGCCGGGCTTTCCATCCCGTTCTGCTAACAATGCTGCTAAAGAGTACAAGGCTCTTCCCATTTCGTTCGCCACTACTTTGGGAATCTCGGTTGATTTCTGTTCCTGCAGCTACTTAGATGTTTCAGTTCGCCGCGTTCGCTTCCCTGACCTATGTATTCAGTCAGGGATGACCCATTCGGGCCGGGTTTCCCCATTCGGACATCTCCGGATCAAAGCTCGTTTGCCAGCTCCCCGAAGCTTTTCGCAGGCTACCGCGTCCTTCATCGCCTGTAATCGCCAAGGCATCCACCACATGCACTTGTTCGCTTGACCCTATAACGAGTGTGTCTCTCGGACACGACCGTCATAGGTCTGAGTTCTCGCGTTTGTGCCGTATTCCAAGTCATCTTTCGATCACTTTAAATACTTTTTGGTTGATACAATCACAACCCGGTATCGCGTTTGTACTACAGCGTCTCATCAACGCTCGCGACACCTTTACTACATCCCATATTGTTAAAGAACAGCCAGGCTTAACGCCTGTTGGCAACAGCCAAAGACAAACACTCAGGCGCCTCGCCTGAATTCTTGTCTTTGACTACAACCCCAAGGTACTGGTGGAGGATGACGGGATCGAACCGACGACCCCCTGCTTGCAAAGCAGGTGCTCTCCCAGCTGAGCTAATCCCCCGCGCGATAACTTGGTGGGTCTGGTAGGACTTGAACCTACGACCCCCGCCTTATCAAGACGGTGCTCTAACCACCTGAGCTACAGACCCTTGGCTGTAACAGCAAACAAACCGATAAGTGTGAACGCTTGACTTGTGAACACAAGCCTCTAGAAAGGAGGTGATCCAGCCGCACCTTCCGATACGGCTACCTTGTTACGACTTCACCCCAGTCATGAACCCTGCCGTGGTAATCGCCCTCCTTGCGGTTAGGCTAACTACTTCTGGCAAAACCCACTCCCATGGTGTGACGGGCGGTGTGTACAAGACCCGGGAACGTATTCACCGCGGCATGCTGATCCGCGATTACTAGCGATTCCAGCTTCACGTAGTCGAGTTGCAGACTACGATCCGGACTACGATGCGTTTTCTGGGATTAGCTCCCCCTCGCGGGTTGGCAACCCTCTGTACGCACCATTGTATGACGTGTGAAGCCCTACCCATAAGGGCCATGAGGACTTGACGTCATCCCCACCTTCCTCCGGTTTGTCACCGGCAGTCTCTCTAGAGTGCTCTTGCGTAGCAACTAGAGACAAGGGTTGCGCTCGTTGCGGGACTTAACCCAACATCTCACGACACGAGCTGACGACAGCCATGCAGCACCTGTGTCCACTTTCCCTTTCGGGCACCTAATGCATCTCTGCTTCGTTAGTGGCATGTCAAGGGTAGGTAAGGTTTTTCGCGTTGCATCGAATTAATCCACATCATCCACCGCTTGTGCGGGTCCCCGTCAATTCCTTTGAGTTTTAATCTTGCGACCGTACTCCCCAGGCGGTCAACTTCACGCGTTAGCTACGTTACTGAGAAAATGAATCCCCAACAACTAGTTGACATCGTTTAGGGCGTGGACTACCAGGGTATCTAATCCTGTTTGCTCCCCACGCTTTCGTGCATGAGCGTCAGTCACGTCCCAGGGGGCTGCCTTCGCCATCGGTATTCCTCCACATCTCTACGCATTTCACTGCTACACGTGGAATTCTACCCCCCTCTGACGCACTCTAGCCTTGCAGTCACAAGCGCAATTCCCAGGTTAAGCCCGGGGATTTCACGCCTGTCTTACAAAACCGCCTGCGCACGCTTTACGCCCAGTAATTCCGATTAACGCTCGCACCCTACGTATTACCGCGGCTGCTGGCACGTAGTTAGCCGGTGCTTATTCTTCCGGTACCGTCATCCACGCCAGGTATTAACCAGCGCGATTTCTTTCCGGACAAAAGTGCTTTACAACCCGAAGGCCTTCTTCACACACGCGGCATTGCTGGATCAGGGTTGCCCCCATTGTCCAAAATTCCCCACTGCTGCCTCCCGTAGGAGTCTGGGCCGTGTCTCAGTCCCAGTGTGGCTGATCGTCCTCTCAGACCAGCTACTGATCGTCGCCTTGGTGGGCCTTTACCCCACCAACTAGCTAATCAGACATCGGCCGCTCCTGCTGCGTGAGGCCTTGCGGTCCCCCACTTTCACCCTCAGGTCGTATGCGGTATTAGCTAATCTTTCGACTAGTTATCCCCCACAACAGGGTACGTTCCGATGTATTACTCACCCGTTCGCCACTCGCCGCCAGACCGAAGTCCGCGCTGCCGTTCGACTTGCATGTGTAAGGCATGCCGCCAGCGTTCAATCTGAGCCAGGATCAAACTCTTCAGTTCAATCTCTGTGTGGTGCCGAAGCACCTCGCTCTTTCGAGCGGTCGCTCACTCTCAGAAAACTGACTGGCCAGGCTCCGAAGAACCCAACCAACATGTTTTACTGTGCGAGCACTGATAACTTTTGAAGCATCACAGCGACCGAAGTCACCGTGGCGTTCGCCATCAAGCGCCCACACTTATCGGTTGTTTGATTGTTAAAGAACCTCAGCGCCCGGCTTTGCCGGTTCGCTGTCGCTGCCTCGCTGACGTTGCCGTCATTTCGTTGCAGCGGAGAAACGAGATTATGCAGAGCATTCAACGTTTCGTCAACAGTTTTTGCAGAACTTTTTTCTGCCGGTCAGCGCTGCATTCCCTCGCAACCCCAACCCACTGCCGCCCCGCAACCCTTGTCGCTGCTGCGTTTGCAGTGCGTTTCGTGTTGCGAGGGGGCGAATATTAGGCCGGTTCACCGGGCTTTGCAACACCAATGTCACGTTACCGTGCTCAAGAATTCGGCCAGCACTCGGCAAGTCATTGATCATAAAGAAAAAATGGGCCGGAAATAACTTTCCGGCCCATTTAATAACCCTTGATTATCCTCGGGTATTCCCTAGTCCAGGGTCACCGATTCTGGAAATTGGGTGCACGCTTCTCCACAAACGCTGCCATACCCTCCTTCTGGTCTTCGGTGGCGAAGGTCGAGTGGAACAGTCGGCGCTCGAAGTGGACCCCTTCATTCAGAGTCGTCTCATAGGCAGCGTTCACCGACTCCTTGATCATCATGACAACCGGCAGCGAGTAACCGGCGATAGTCTCGGCCGCGGCCACGGCTTCGTCTACCAGTTTGTCTGCCGGGACGATCCGGGAAACCAGCCCGGCGCGCTCGGCCTCGGTGGCATCCATCATGCGCGCGGTCAGGCACAGGTCCATCGCCTTGGCCTTGGAGACGGCACGCGGCAGCCGCTGCGTGCCGCCGGCGCCAGGCATCGTGCCGAGCTTCACTTCCGGCTGGCCGAACTTCGCGCTGTCGGCGGCAATCACAATGTCGCACATCATCGCCAGTTCGCAACCACCGCCCAGCGCATAGCCGGCCACGGCGGCGATCACCGGTTTGCGGATGCGGCGGATTGTCTCCCAGTTGCGGGTGATGTAGTCGCCCTTGTAGACATCCATATAGGAGTACTTCGCCATCATGCTGATATCGGCCCCTGCGGCGAAGGCACGCTCGCTCCCCGTGATGACGATGCAGCCGATTGCCTCGTCCTGGTCGAATGCCGTCAGCGCCGCGCCCAGTTCGTCCATCAGCGCGTCATTGAGCGCATTGAGCGCTTTGGGCCGGTTCAGCGTCACCAGACCAACGCGACCTCGCGTCTCCACCAGGATGTTCTCGTACGACATGTCTGCTCCTTGCAATGCGGTTGGGTTCTATTTGTCGAGTGTCAGCGGGGACGATACTGGCGTGCTTGCGCCCAGCAGGTCAAGCGCACCAGCCTCTTGCGCCCTGCCACCATCCCGTCTACTATTTGCCGACCGACTGGTCGGTTAATTTAAAGCGATCGCGTCCTCACTACAATGGCCGTGCATCGCGTCGTGGCATCAGATCCACTACCAACCAGGAGAACAATATGGCGCAGGAGACAACCATGCCCCCATCCCAAGCGCAGACAACTGCGCGCGCAAGCCTCGATTCAGGCCCGATCCTGCTGCACTGGCAGGGTGATGTGGCCGTCGTCACGCTCAACCGTCCCGACAAGCTCAACAGCTTCACACGCGACATGCATCGGGCACTGGTCACCGCGCTCGACCATGTCGAGGCAGGCGGTGCCCGCGCGCTATTGCTGACCGGTTCGGGACGTGGCTTCTGCGCCGGGCAGGATCTGGCCGACCTCGACTTCACCCCCGGCCAAGCCACCGATCTTGGCGAACTTATCAATACGTGGTTCAACCCGCTCGTGCGGCGCCTGCAAGCCCTGCCCCTGCCGGTGATCGCCGCTGTAAACGGCACGGCAGCTGGCGCGGGGGCGAACCTGGCCTTCGCGTGCGACATCGTGCTCGCGGCCCGGTCGGCCAGCTTCATCCAGGCCTTCGTGAAGATCGGACTGTTGCCCGACTCTGGCGGCACGTGGCTGCTGCCCAAGCGGGTAGGCATGGCGCGCGCGCTTGGCCTGGCCATGACGGGCGACAAGCTCAGCGCCGAAGAAGCCGCGAAATGGGGTCTGGTCTGGGAAGTGATGGACGACCCACTACTGGCCGAGCAGGCCATGGCGCTGGCCACGCATCTGTCCGCGCAGCCCACGCGCGCCCTGGCAGCGATCAAGCAGGCCATACACGCCAGCGCGACCAACACCTACGACGCCCAACTCGATCTGGAGCGCGACCTGCAGCGCGAGCTTGGCCAATCGCACGACTACAACGAGGGCGTGAACGCCTTCCTCGAAAAACGCGCGCCCCGCTTCACAGGCGCCTGACAGCATTCCCGCCAACGCCAAAGGAGACCCGCTTGACGCAAGATCCCCAAGCGCTTGCCGAAGCGGCCGCCCATGCCATGTACGAGTCCGATGCCTGCAGCCGCTGGCTCGGCATGGTCCTGGAAGCGGTCCGCCCCGGCTATGCCCGCATATCTATGCCGATCCGCCCCGAGTTCCTGAACGGCCATGGCATCTGCCATGGTGGACTGATGTTCACCCTGGCAGATTCGACGTTCGCATTCGCCTGCAACAGCCACAACATCAATACGGTGGCGTCGGGCTGCTCGATCGAATTCCTGCGCCCGGTGCATGGCGGCGATGTACTGACAGCCGAAGCAGTCGAGCAGGTCTTGTCCGGCCGCCATGGCATCTACGACATCCGCGTAACCAACCGCGCCGGCGAACCCGTGGCGATGTTCCGCGGCAAGTCGGCCCAGATCAAGGGGCACGTGGTGCCACCCGCGGAGTCCTGACACACGCGGAAAGACAGCCACGCAGCAAGACCGCAGGAAACAAGCAGAAGCCAGCGCCAACGTAGCGCCACCGATCCGAAAACGGAGACATTCATGATTACGCGCCTGACCGATCTGCCCCTGGAGCCGATCGAGACCGCCAGCCGACAGGAGCTCCAGGCCCTGCAGCTTGATCGTCTGAGATGGTCCCTTCGCCACGCCTATGACCATTCGCCGGTGTACCGGCGCAAGTTCGACGAGGCTGGCGTGCATCCCGACCAAGTGCGATCGCTGGCCGATCTGGCCCGCTTTCCGTTCACGACCAAGAAGGACCTGCGCGACAACTACCCGTTCGGCATGTTCGCGGTGCCGCAGGACAAGATCGCTCGCATCCATGCCTCGTCGGGCACTACCGGCAAACCCACGGTGGTGGGCTACACCCTTGGCGACATCGACACCTGGGCCACGGTCATGGCACGTTCGATCCGCGCATCGGGCGCCCGGCGCGGCGACAAGGTGCACATCAGCTATGGCTATGGCTTGTTCACCGGTGGACTCGGCGCGCATTACGGCGTGGAGAAGGCAGGCCTCACTGCCATTCCCTTCGGCGGTGGCCAGACCGAGCGGCAGGTGCAACTGATCCAGGACTTCAAGCCCGAGGTCATCATGGTGACGCCGAGCTACATGCTGGCGATCGCCGACGAGCTTGAGCGCCAAGGTGTCGACCCGGCCTCCACATCGCTAAAGATCGGCATCTTTGGCGCGGAGCCGTGGACGCCCGAAATGCGTCTGGCGATCGAGAAGCGGATGGGCATCTCCGCTGTCGACATCTACGGCTTGTCCGAAGTGATGGGCCCGGGCGTCGCCAATGAGTGTGCCGAGACCAAGGACGGCCCGACGATCTGGGAAGATCACTTCTACCCCGAGATCATCGACCCCGATACAGGCGAAGTCCTGCCGGACGGCGAGTTCGGCGAACTAGTCTTCACCTCGCTGACGAAGGAAGCGATGCCGGTCATCCGCTATCGCACCCGCGACCTCACGCGCCTGATGCCCGGCAGCGCGCGTGCCGCATTCCGCCGGATGGAGAAGATCACCGGCCGCACCGACGACATGATGATCGTGCGTGGCGTGAACGTATTCCCGTCGCAGATCGAGGAATTGATCCTCAAACATGCGGAACTCGCGCCTCACTACCAATGCGTGCTGAACAAGGATGGCCCGCTCGATACGCTGATCGTGCGCGTGGAGTGCGCGCATGGGGCAGATCCGGCCACCGCGCGGCAGGCCGAATCGCAGCTCGCGCACGACATCAAGTCCTATATCGGCGTGACGGCGGGCATTGAGATTCTTGCCGAAGGCGGTGTCGAGCGCTCCGTCGGCAAGGCCCGGCGCATCGTCGACCTTCGTCCGCGCTAGTACGTGCTGCCGCGGCTAATGCGTCCTAGCGCGTTCTTGCCGCACTCTTGCTGCCGCCTGGCTCGTCGCGCTTGACGCCGAGCCGGCGGGCCAGCTTGTGCAGATTGCTAGCATCCATGCCAAGCTGCCGCGCGGCCTGGGCCCAATTCCCGCTCTGGGCCTCCAGGGCCTGCTCGATGCACCGGCTCTGGCAGGCCTCCACCGCCTCGCGCAAGCTGGTGGCCGGCGCCGACATAAACGGCGCTGCATCGGCGGCCGCATCGGCTGGCGCGACAACCCCATCCAGATCCAGCAAATCGGTGTCGAGCGTAATGATGTCCTTGCGGCTGGCGCCCCGGCTGAGCAGCTTCAGCGCGGCCCGGCTGATCACATGCTCCAGCTCGCGCACGTTGCCCGGCCACGTGTATCGACGTAGCGCATCCTGCGCCGCGACGGACAGGCGCAGGCTGCGCAGGCCCAGCCGCGCCCGGTTGAGTTCCAGGAATCGTCCCGCCAACAGCAGCACGTCATTGCCGCGCTCGCGCAGCGGCGGAATCGGAATGGGATAGACCGAGAGCCGGTGATACAGGTCGGCGCGGAACGAGCCGTCGCGCACATGCTCGCGCAGGTTGCGGTTGGTCGCCGCGATCACGCGCACGTCTACGCGGCGCGGCCGATCGGACCCCAGACGCTGGATCTCGCCGTTCTGCAGCGTGCGGAGCAGCTTGGCCTGGATGGCCAGCGGCAGCTCGCCCACCTCGTCGAGGAACAGCGTGCCACCGTCGGCGGCCTCGAAGCGCCCAGGGCGCTCGCCCGTCGCCCCCGTGAAGGCGCCGCGCACATGGCCGAACAGTTCGCTTTCGGCCAGGGATTCAGGCAGTGCGGCGCAGTTCACGTGAATCAGCGGGCGGTCCCGGCGGCGTGACAGCCGGTGCAGCCGGTGCGCGAACAACTCCTTGCCAACGCCGGTCTCGCCGAGCAGCAGCACCGGCAGTTCAGAATCCGCCACCACGCCGATCTCGTGCATGAGCTGCGCGATCGCCTCGCTCTCTCCGATGATTTCGCCGATGACCTCGCCATCGTCGCGCACCGTCTCCCCGGCTGCGCCCACCGCGCGGCCCATGCGTAGCGCGCGGATCTCGCCTTCCAGCCTCGAGGTGCGTATCGATGCCTCGATCAGCGCCGTCAGCTGGCCCAGTTCCTCTTGGGCCGAGGCGGTAAACGTCCCGACTTCCAGGGCGTCCAGCGTCACCACGCCCCATGGCTTGCCTTCGCTCTGGAGACTGATGCCCATGCAGTCGTGGACGGGCAGCGGCTCGCCCACGTGCTCGTCGATCAACCCGTCGTACGGATCGGGCAACGCACTGTCATGGTGGAAGCATGTGACGCCGCGCCGCGCCAGGATCGCCGCAAGCCGGGGATGAAGGCCCACGGAGAACCGCCGCCCAAGGGCATCGCGCACCAACCCATCCACCGCGATCGGACGCAGATGGTCCTCCTCCAGGCGCAGGATCGCCACCGCTCCGCAGTGGAAATGCGAGCGTAAGCACCCTACCAGGCGCTGCAGCCGCACGGCCTGGGGAAAGTCGGCGCAAAGATCCGCAAGAAGCACATCGCTGATCATGGTCAAAACAACCCTAGATAGTCAAAAACACCCTAAACGGCCACGGTGAATATTACCGCGCCCGACGCCAACCTGTTGAATCTTTTAGGACTCTTATCAGGCACGCGAATCGCATAGATGAAGCGGTATTCATTGCGACATCAAGAAGGAGCAATTCATCGTGGGCCCCTACAAGAAACTATGGTTCTTGTTGATCGCCGTGCTGGCGGTCACCTTTTCCTTACTCGGCTACTACGGTGCCGAGGTCTATCGGCAGGCGCCGCCCGTTCCGGCCAAGGTCGTCACCTCGGACGGCGCCACGCTTTTCACCGGTGACGAAATCCTTGACGGTCAAACCGCATGGCAGTCCGTCGGTGGTATGCAGCTTGGCTCCATCTGGGGTCACGGCGCCTACCAGGCGCCGGACTGGACGGCCGACTGGCTGCACCGCGAACTGACCGCATGGCTCGACCTGGCCGCGCGTGACCAGTACGGCAAGGATTACGCCGCGCTGGACGCGCCCGCGCAGGCCGCCTTGCGCGCGCAACTCAAGTCCGAGTACCGCAGCAATCAGTTCGACCCGGCCAGCCAGGCGCTGACCGTGTCCGACCGCCGCGCGAAGGCGATTGCCAAGACGGCCGATTACTACAGCCGCCTGTTCTCCGATGCGCCCGAGCTGCACAAGAGCCGGGAGAGCTTCGCGATGAAGGAAAACCCGCTGCCCTCGGCGGAGCGACGCGCTCGCCTGACCAACTTCTTCTTCTGGACCGCCTGGGCAGCCTCCACCGATCGTCCGGGGCACACCGCCACCTACACCAACAACTGGCCGCATGAGCCTCTGATCGACAACCATCCCACTGCGGAGAACATCGTCTGGTCGATCGCGAGCGTGGTGATCCTGCTGGCCGGCGTGGGTCTGCTCGTATGGGCCTGGGCGTTCCTGCGTGGCAAGGAAGAACCCCTGCCTGCCGCACCGGCACGCGACCCGCTGACCACCTTCGCCCTGACGCCTTCGCAACGCGCACTCGGCAAGTACCTGTTCCTGGTGGTGGCGCTGTTCGCCTTCCAGGTGCTGATCGGCGGCTTCACCGCGCACTACACGGTGGAAGGGCAGAAGTTCTACGGTATCGATGTTTCGCAGTGGTTCCCGTACACGCTGACGCGCACCTGGCACATCCAGAGCGCGCTGTTCTGGATCGCCACTGGATTCCTGGCTGCCGGCCTGTTCCTGGCTCCGCTGATCAACGGCGGGAAGGACCCGAAGTATCAGAAGCTCGGTGTCGACATCCTGTTCTGGGCGCTCGTGGTCGTGGTGGTCGGCTCCTTTGCCGGCAACTACCTGGCGATCGCGCAGAAGATGCCGCCCAACCTGAACTTCTGGCTCGGCCATCAAGGCTATGAGTATGTGGATCTGGGCCGACTCTGGCAGATCGGCAAGTTCGCTGGCATCGTGATCTGGCTCGTGCTGATGATGCGCGGCATTGCCCCCGCCCTGCGCGCGCGCGGCGGTGACAAGAACCTGCTGGCGCTGCTGACGTCGTCGGTGGTGGCCATCGGCCTGTTCTACGGCGCCGGTCTGTTCTACGGCGAGCGCACCAGCCTGTCGGTGATGGAATACTGGCGCTGGTGGGTGGTTCACCTGTGGGTGGAAGGCTTCTTCGAAGTATTTGCCACCACCGCATTGGCATTCATCTTCTCCACGCTGGGCCTGGTATCGCGTCCGATGGCCACGACGGCCAGCCTCGCGTCGGCCTCGTTGTTCATGCTCGGCGGTATCCCTGGTACGTTCCACCATCTCTACTTCGCTGGCACAACGACGCCTGTGATGGCCGTCGGCGCGAGCTTCAGCGCGCTGGAAGTCGTGCCGCTGATCGTGCTCGGACATGAGGCATGGGAAAACTGGCGCCTGAAGGAACGCGCGCCGTGGATGGCCAATCTGCGCTGGCCGCTGATGTTCTTCACCGCCGTGGCGTTCTGGAACATGCTGGGCGCCGGTGTGTTCGGCTTCATGATCAACCCGCCGATCACGCTGTACTTCGTGCAAGGTCTCAATACCACCGCCGTGCACGCACACGCTGCACTGTTCGGGGTCTACGGCTTCCTGGCGCTTGGCTTCACGCTGCTGGTACTGCGCTATGTCAGACCCAACTACACGCTGAACCCGCGCCTGATGTCGATTGCGTTCTGGGGAATGAATGGTGGTCTGGTTCTGATGATCGCCACCAGCCTGTTGCCGGTGGGTATCATCCAGTTCATCGCCAGCGCAAGTGAAGGCCTGTGGTATGCACGCAGCGAGGCCTTCATGCAGCAGCCACTCCTGCAAACGCTACGCTGGATGCGTACCTTCGGTGATGTGGTCTTCCTGGTGGGCGCGCTGTCGTTCTCGCTGCAGGTCGTGCTCGGGCTGTTTGGACGGCAGCCCAGCGGCAAGGTCGCCGAAGGCGTGCTGGTCCGTCAATGAAGCAGGGTTGGGGATATCAACGACTTCCCCAACCAGAATGACCGCCGGGCTGGCAAGCCCGGCATCCGCAGCCTCGGTCAATGTGGCCAGGCTGCCAACCCAACGCTTCTCATCCCCACGGCTAGCATGCATCACCACCGCAACCGGCATTTCCGACCGCATACCCGCTTGCAGCAAGGCGTCGCGAATGGCGGCAAGACGGCTCATCCCCATGTAGATGACGAGCGTCGTCCGGCTGCCGACCAATGCGGCCCAATCGGGATCGCCATCGTCACGCGTATGCGCGGTAACGAAGGTCACACCGTGGCAATGCTGACGATGGGTCAGCGCAATGCCAAGCGCCTGCGCAGCAGCCATGCCACTGCTGATGCCGTTGACAATTTCCACTTCGATGCCGTGCCCGCGCAGGAACTCTGCTTCCTCGCCGCCGCGACCGAACAACAATGGGTCGCCGCCTTTGACACGCGCCACGCACCGGCCAGCCTGCGCGTGCTCGAGCGCCTGCTCGTGAATGCTGGATTGACTCACCGAACAGCGGCCGCCACGCTTGCCGACCGAGATGATTTGCGTCCCGGGGTTCGCATAGCACAGCATGGCCTCCGGCACGAGATCGTCCACTAGCCAGACATCCGCTTCACGTAGCGCCCTGACTGCCTTCATGGTGGCGAGTTCCGGATCGCCCGGGCCCACCCCAACCAGCCAGACCTTTCCGGTCGTTTGCATGTTGGTACTCCTCAATGGCTCGTGCCAGACGAGCGCGTAGTCTTGTTGAATACGTTGTACTTGCCGATCGGCTTGTCCATCGGCAGTCGCTTGATTTCCTTCAGCGTCCTGGCGTCGTAGACGACGATCGCCCCATCGGCTTCCATCAGGCTGACCAGCGCATATCGACCATCACGGGTGAACTCCACGTGCGCCGCGGTGCGTCCCGGAGACGGCGTGACATTGCCAACGATGGCGAGTGTCTGCTTGTCGATCACCTGCAATGTGTCGCGTTTCGGACTCATCATCGCGTCGGTCCATGCGTATGGCGTGGCTTCGTGGCTACGCAGGAAGAAGCCCGGCCCATTGGTCGGGATCGTCGCCACGGTCTTCCAGGACTGCATGTCGATCACGCTGATCGCGCCCTGCTTCAGGTTCGGGGATGCCATGACTTCGCGGCCGTTGCGTTTCCACGTAATACCGCTGCCAAGATGCGGCATGCCGGTCAGCGCGAGGTCCGCCACTTTCCGGCCTGCGTCGAGATCGATCACCTGACCCGTGGCCGTGCGCGAGGCGCCAAGAATGTGGCGATACGGCTGATCGAAGAAGAAGTCGTCGAGCACGTCCGTGAGTTCGATCACGCGCGGTTCGAACGTCTTCTTGCCGATGTATGGGATCTCCCAGACCTCGGGAATATCGCGCAGCGCGACGATGAACGACCCACGCGGCGCGGCGTCGTAAACGGCTGAAACGCGGGAGGACTTCCCGCCCGCGCCCGTGACCGGATAGATACGCTGCAGTGACAGATCCGAAGCGCGCAGCAGCACCAGCGTCTGGGGCAACGTATTGCCGACCATCACCCACTCGCCATCTTCGCTGACCGCAAGGTTGCGGGTATTCATGCCGGCGCGGACCTCGGCCACGAGCTTCAGGTTCCAGAGGTCGTACTTGCTGACCCAGCCATCGCGGCTCGCCATGTACACATAGCGTCCGTCACTGCTGAACTTCGGCCCGCCGTGCAGCGCGAACCGGGTGGTGAATCGGTGAATCGGTTCGAGTTTGTCGCCGTCGAGCACGCTGACGTGATGCGTCCCGGCCTCGACGACCAGAAACAGGTTGGAAGGATCGGCACTGAAAACGGGCCGGGCCGGCAGCGTGCCGGGTGCGTGATAGACGATGCGCGATGCCTCGATGTCCGCCTGCTCCCAGCGCGGCGTGGCCGCGGGTGCGGAGCGCAGCCAGGTTGCCATCTGCTTGATCGTGGCGTCTCCGAGTTCTTTGGAGAAGCCTTGCATCTGCGTGGCCGGACGACCGTTGCGCAGCACGTCGAGCAAGTCGTCGGGCCGCAGCCGCTCCAGGCTTTCCGGCAACAGCGCCGGACCCATGCCGCCCAGACGATCGGCACCATGGCAAGCCGCACAGTGGCTGCTGTAGATGCTGGCGGGATCGATTGTCGTCTCCGCGTTGGCGACGAATGAAGCAAACATGCACGTCCAGAGAATCGCGTGCTTCATGTCACTGTCTCCAGATTGGGCTGCGCACTGATCTCCGCGTCTGAGAGATAGCAGCCCGGGTCCTGCGCCCACGGATTGCCGCTGACCGCGTAGGCCCGCGCGCGCGTATTGCCGTTGCAGATGTCACGATGCAGGCAAGTTGCGCATCGGCCCTGCAACGGTCTCGGCCTGGCGGCCAAGCCACGCATCAACGGATGGCTGCGGTCGGCCCAGATCTCGCCGAACGGGCGCTCGCGCACGTTGCCAAGAGAGAGTTGCCACCACATCGTGTCCGGGTGGACATTGCCGAGGTTGTCGATATTGGCCACACCGACACCCGTGGCATTGCCGCCCCAGTTGACCAGTCGCTCTCGCATGTCTGCAACGCGCTCGGGCCATTGACGCGCAATCCAGTACAGCAGGAACACGCCATCGGCATCGTTGTTGCCCGTGACGAAATCCCCGGCGCTACCCTGCTGCGCGCGCGCCCAGACATGCTCGAACAACCACTCGACCGCCACGCGTGTACCCGCGTGGCGCGCGTCATCGTTGCGATGGCTGCGGCCTCGCCCGGCGTAGTTGAAGTGGGACAGATAGAACTTGTCGATGCCTTCGGCCTCGGCCAGGGCCACCACGGAAGGCAGCTCGGCCGCGTTGGCCTCGGTCAGCGTCATGCGCACCCCCACGCGCAGGCCTGCTTCGCGCGCGATGCGCAGCCCGGCTATCGCCTGGGTAAAGGCGCCATTCATGCGGCGGAAGCGATCGTGTGTGGCTTCGATGCCATCCAGGCTCACGCCGACATAGTCGAACCCTGCCGCAGCGAGCCGCGCAGCGTGTGCCGCGTCGAGCAACGTACCATTCGACGACAGGGAGAGATGAAATCCGAGTTCGCGCGCACGCGCGGCGATCTCGTACAGGTCCGGCCGCAACAGCGGTTCGCCACCGGACAGGATCAGCGCGGGCACGCGCGCCGCCTTGAGCTGGTCGAGCACGGCCATGACTTCGCCGGTCGACAGCTCGCCCTTGAAATCCGTATCGGCAGATGTGGAATAACAGTGCTTGCAGTTGAGATTGCAGCGCCGCACCAGATTCCAGATCACCACGGGACCACTGGCACGGCGCGGCGGGGGGACCGACCCCCCGTCGCGCAGCGCCTCCATGAAGCGGGAGAGTCGGAACATGGATCAGAGGCTTAGCACCCACTTGGCCAACGTGTTGGCTTCCGCCTCGCTGACCTGATTGGGCGGCATCGGGATCGGGCCCCACTTTCCGCTACTTCCCTTCAGGATGCTTTGAGAAAGCTGCGCAGCAGCCGCCTTGTCACCTTTGTACTTCGCGGCGATGTCCTTGTAGGCGGGGCCGACCAGCTTCTTGTCGACGCTGTGGCAAGCCATGCAGTTCTTGCTTGTGGCAAGTTCCTGGCTGGCAAACGCGGTAACCGGCAGCGCGGCAGCAAGTGCCACGGCGGCGATAACTGTAGACGGATGCATGCGAATTCTCCTTCCCCTGATCAATAGACGTCGTGTTGTGTGTTGTGCGCGTTGAACTTGCCCGTCGGGGTAATCAGACGCGGGTCCTTGATCACGGTCTTGAGCTTGCGGGTCTTGTCATCGACCACGACCAGCGCGGACTCGCCATCCTTGGTACCCCAGACCGAGAACCAGACTTCATCACCGGCCTGGTTGTACTCGGCCTGCACCACACGCTTCGCGCCTTCGCCCTTCAGGTTCGCCCATTCGGCGATCGGCAGCACCTTGTAACCGTCTTCCAGCTTCTGCGTATCGAACACCGCCACGCTCTGGTTCAGCTTCGCGTCGGGATTGAGCGGCGTATCCACCCACAGGTTGTGCGACTTCGGATTGGTCTTGATGAACAGCGAGCCACCGCCCTGTCCCTTGAGCGTTTCGACCACCTTCCAGGCCTGCGCCTTGTGGTTGATGGGATCGGTGCCGATCAGGCTGATGGTTTCGTCGCCGAGATGGCTCGTGGCCCAGACCGGACCGAACTTCGGATGCACGAAGTTCGCGCCACGTCCCGGGTGCGGGGTCTTGCCGACATCGACCAGCGCGGCCAGCTTGTCTTCCTTGGTATCCACGACAGCGATCTTGTTCGATGCGTTCGCGGCCACCAGGAAGTAGCGACCCGTGGAGTCGAAACCACCGTCATGAAGGAACTTGGCGGAATCGATCGTGGTGGTCTTCAGGTTCTTCAGATCCGAATAATCGACCATCAGGATCTTGCCTGTTTCCTTCGCGTTGATGACGAACTCGGGACGGAAATGGCTGGCAACGATCGATGCGACACGCGGCTCGGGGTGGTACTCGTTGTCGACGGTCATGCCGCGTGTGGACACTACCTTCAGCGGCTTGAGTGTGTCACCTTCCATGATCACGTACTGCGGCGGCCAGTACGAGCCGGCCACGGCGTACTTGTCTTCGTAGCCCTTGTACTTCGAGGTTTCCACCGAACGCGCCTCGAGACCGATCTTTACTTCCGCGACGTTGTCCGGCTTGGGCAGCCACAGGTCGATCAGGTTCAGACGCGCATCGCGGCCGATCACGTACAGGTAGCGCCCGGACGCCGACATGCGCGAGATGTGCACCGCGTAGCCGGTCTTGACGATATTGATGATCTGCTTGCTGTCGCCGTCGATCAGGGCCACCTCACCGGAATCGCGCAGCGTGACCGAGAACAGGTTCTGCAGGTTGTAGTTGTTCATCTTGCGCGTTGGCCGCTTGGCCACGGGCACGATGTCCTTGCGCGATTTTTCGATGTCGGCCAGCGAGAATTCCGGCGGTGTCGGAGGATCGAGCTGGATGTAGCGCGCCATCAGATCGACCTCGGGATCGGTGAGATCGCCCGAGGTGCCCCAGTTGGGCATACCGGCCGGACTGCCGTACTTGATGAACGTCTTCAAGTATTCGGTGCCACGGGCACGCGTGATGTCGGGTGTCAGCGGTTTGCCCGTGGCGCCCTTGCGCAGCACGCCATGGCAGCCTGCGCACCGTTCGAAATAGATCTGCCTGGCGTGGTTGAATTCTTCCGCAGTCAGCTTCGGCTCGGGATTCTGAGTCGGCGCCGTCTGGGCGCTACCGTGCGCACTCCAGAAGAAGAGCGGCATGGCCGCCAGTGCGGGGAACATCCATGATTTCGCTTTCATGATTTTTCATTAGCGAGTGGGGAATGCTGTGCTGCGGCACCGTGCATGGAGCGCGGCGCGCGACAGATGTTCCAATCATGGGGAAGAAGAACTGCATCGCGATTGACACGAGTCAACGCGGGGAACGGGGCAGGAGAATAACCCTGCTCCGTGTCAGGGAACTAACTCGGACGGCGGGCATTGCTGTATGTAGCCCGCCGATAACATGACGTCAGCTGCGCGGCATCAGGACCCACATCCTGCCACCCTGCTTCATGCGGCCGGCGGTCTCGCCGGCGGCGTCGCCTGCGCCCCAGAAGAAGTCCGCGCGCACGCCACCCTTGATGGCGGAGCCCGTGTCCTGCGCGAACATCAGACGTTGAATCGGTTCGGAGGAAAGTGGCCGTGTGGTCGACAGGAAAACCGGCACGCCAAGCGGGATGGTTGCGGGATCAACTGCTATCGAGCGTTCCGCCGTAAGCGGCACGCCCAGCGCGCCTACCGGTCCTTCGTTGGTGGGCGGCAATTCGCGGAAGAACACAAAGCGCGGATTGACGTTGAGCATTTCGTCCACGCGTCCCGGGTTGGCACGCGCCCATGCCTTGATGCCCTGCATCGTGGCCTGCGCCGGCGTGATCTCGCCACGGTCGAGCAGCCATTTGCCGAATGAGCGGAACGGCTGGTCATTGGTGCCGCCGTAGCCGACACGCATCATCGTGCCATCGGCCATGCGGATGCGGCCGGAGCCCTGGATCTGCAGGAACGCGGCTTCGACCGGATCATCCACCCAGACCAGTTCGCTGCCACGCATCGCCGGGTTCTGCAGCAGTTCGGCGCGCGGCGGCAACATGCCCTTGCCGAGTTGCGGCGGCCGGCGATAGAGCGGGACCTGATACGCACCCTGACGCGTGCGGGAGCCGTGCAGGATCGGTTCGTAGTACCCGGTGATCAACCCGTTGTCCGTCCCATCGACGTTGACCACGCGGTATGGCAGGAAGTTGGTTTCGAAGTACGCGCGCATCGCCTCGAGATCGCCGGCGTCCACCATCAGGCCGACGGCGCAGACGCGGTTCCAGTCGGCGCGCTTTTTCAGCGCCTGGCAGCTCGCCAGCAGCGCGGGCCAGGCGGCACGCACGTCGTCCTGGCTCCAGCCACCGATTTCCGCCCAGCTCGCCGGTTGCAACCGGCCTGCCGCGGATGAGGTAGCAGGCGCCTTCCCGCCCGGCACGCCGCCCGGACCTTCGATACGCGGGGGCGGCCCGCTCATGCAGCCGGCCAGCAGTGCGGCAGCGCCCGTCAGGACAAGCCAGCCGCGCCAGGAAGTGTTGCTCGACGATGCGCGGGGGGCGCGCAGGGAATACTGATTTGCCATCTTGTCCATTCTTCGCGGACACGGCCGGCGGTCAGACAGTCCACAAACCCGCGCATGTCCTACAATCTCAACCCGATCCGTCGACTGACCCCCTCGCGATGAGCCAGTTCTTCGAAAACCACCCTACCCTGCTACTTGCCGCCGAAGCCGGCGTGGCGCTGCTGTTGCTGATCTTCATCGTGGTCTGGACGATGAGCACCGCCAAGAAGAATCCGCGCCCCACGCGCGCGCCGCAGGACCATCCGTCCCGCGCCAACCAGACTTCGACGGATGCAGACACGCCGCCCGAGGCCTAGTTCCCGCCGTGCGGCGGTTCAGTGCAGCATTCGGGGCAGCACCAGCGCGAATTCGGGAATCGGCACCTCGAAACGGTGGCCGTCTTCGGCCACGCAGAAATAATCGCCCTTCATCGATCCCACCGGGGTGGAGATCGTCGCCCAGCTCGAATACTCGAAGTGCTCGCCCGGCTTGAGCAGCGGCTGATGGCCGACCACGCCCAGGCCCGAGACTTCCTGCGTCGAGTTGTCGCTGTCGGTGATGATCCAGTGGCGCGAGATCAGCTGCGCGGCGACTTCGCCGGTGTTGTGGATCGTGATGGTGTAGGCGAACGCGTAGCGTCCACGGTCTGGGTCCGATTGGTCCGGCATGTACTGCGTGCGCACGGCCACGGAAAATGCGTACTCGCTCATGTATCGACGTGGTAAGAAGGGTCGGCAGGCCGCGCGGCGGCCGGGTGTTGCGCATTGTGCGGCAAGGCCATGGCAGGGGCAAGCGGCCCGGCCAGGCGTTCGTCCCGACTCCGGGGGCCCGACCGGCGTAAAATACCGCCCATTCCGCCTTCAGCCCGCCCGAATATCATGAGCAGCCCCACCTTCCGCATTGCCCCGTCCATCCTGTCCGCCGACTTTGCCCGCCTGGGCGAGGAAGTGCGCCGCGTCACCGAAGCCGGCGCGGACTGGATCCATTTCGATGTGATGGACAACCACTACGTGCCCAACCTGACCGTGGGGCCGCTGGTCTGCGAGGCGATCCGCCCGCACGTCACCGCCCCAATCGACGTGCACCTGATGGTACGTCCGGTGGATCGCATCATCCCGGACTTTGCCCGCGCCGGCGCCAACATCATCACATTCCACCCCGAGGCCAGCGACCATATCGACCGCTCGCTCGCGCTGATCCGCGACAACGGCTGCCAGGCCGGCCTGGTGTTCAACCCGGCCACGCCGTTGCACTACCTGGACCACGTGATGGACCGCCTGGACGTGATCCTGCTGATGTCCGTGAACCCGGGATTCGGCGGCCAGTCTTTCATTCCCGAGACGCTGAACAAGCTGCGCGCCGTGCGCCAGCGCATCGACGCGTACACCGCGCGCACGGGCCGCCGGATCCTGCTGGAAGTGGACGGTGGCGTGAAGGTGGACAACATCGCCGAGATCGCCGCGGCGGGCGCGGATACGTTCGTGGCGGGCTCCGCCGTATTCGGCAAGCCGGACGCCGACGGCGGCTACAAGGGCGTCATCGGCGCGCTGCGGGCCGAATTGGCCACGGTTGGCAAGTAATCAGGCAGGGAAGTCACGCGCATGAGTCTCGAAATACTGCGCCGCACGGACTGGCACGCCATCCGGGCGGTGATCGTCGACCTCGATGGCACCATGGTCGACACCGCTGGCGATTTTCACGCCGCCGTCAACGCGATGCTGCTGGCCCTGGCGCACAAGCATCCCAACCTGGGCCCGGTCGAGCCGATGTCCCAGGAGGACATTGTCAGCTTCGTCGGCAAGGGGTCGGAGAACCTGATCCGCCGCGTGCTGGACGCGCGTTTCTCGCCACTGCACGCCAACGGGCTGTTCGCTGATGCCTACGCGCTGTACGACCGCGAGTACGTGCGGATCAACGGCCAGTTTTCGAACGTCTACCCGAATGTCCGCGAGGGCCTGACGGCGCTCAAGGCGATGGGCCTGCGCATGGCCTGCGTGACCAACAAGCCGTGGAACTTCACCGAGCCGCTGCTGGCCCGTACCGGCCTGGCCCAGTATTTCGATCTGGTCTACGGCGGCGACGCGTTCGCCCTGCGCAAACCCGATCCGTATCCGCTGCTCAAGGTGGCCGAGGCATTCCGGGTCGATCCGGAGGCCGTGCTGGCCATCGGCGACTCCGAAAATGACGCGCGGGCGGCACGTGCGGCGGGCATGGGAGTGCTCTTGATGCCATATGGCTACAACCATGGCAATCCTGTACAAGACGTCGACGCCGATGGTATAGTCGCCGACATTGCCCGCGTGGCTGCGCTTCTTGCCGCACATCGGGCAACACACCGCTAAACCCGGCTGAACACCATTCAATGTTCCTCAACCGCAAACGCAACTTTCTTGGCAGTGATCGGCAGGCTTGGCCCTGGCGTCGCTGGCGCGCCTCTGAACAGGCGTAAAGTGCGTTCGCGAGTTTCCTGACGGGCTTGCGGGGATACATCGGGACTTATTAAGTCCGCCGCAGTCACCCCCCAAGCTCCGCCGGCCCGGTCCAGATCCACTGTCGACCGACGTCTCCGGCAGATCCTTCCGCCAGCGCCGTAGCCCAGATGCCTGTGTGCTACGGTTAGCTCATGAACGCGCCGCACGCCACGCCTTCGGCCGTGTGTGCGCGTGCGTCAAACGCGTGTGCTACACGGTCCGCTCCCGGGGCGGGTTGCCGCAACTTCTCCAGCCCTCCCCCTGCCGACGACACACGCGGCGCCGCCTGAACCCGACCATCGTGGCGGGCGCCGCAAGAAGAGGATCGACATGACCGAACTGGAATTCAAATCGCTGGCCGACCAGGGATACAACCGCATTCCCATCATCGCCGAGGCGCTGGCCGACCTGGAAACCCCGCTGTCGCTGTACCTGAAGCTGGCCCAGTCGCAAACGCGTGGCGTGAACACATTCCTGCTGGAATCGGTGGTCGGGGGCGAGCGTTTCGGCCGCTACTCGTTCATCGGCCTGCATGCCCGCACGCTGTTGCGCGCCTACGGGCACCGTGCCGAAGTGGTCACCGACGGCAAGGTCGTGGAGACGCACGAAGGCAACCCGCTCGATTTCATCGCCGAGTTCGAAAGCCGCTTCAAGGTGGCGCTGCGCCCCGGATTGCCGCGATTCTGCGGCGGTCTGGCCGGCTACTTCGGCTATGACGCGGTCCGCTATATCGAAAAGAAGCTGGCCGACACCCAGATGCCGGACGACCTCGGCCTGCCCGATATCCAGTTGCTGCTGTGCGAGGAACTGGCGGTCATCGACAACCTGTCCGGCAAGCTCTACCTGATCGTCTACGCCGACCCGACCACGCCGGAAGCCTATTCCCGCGCCCGCCAGCGCCTGCGCGAACTGCGCATGAAGCTGCGCCAGCCCGTGGATGTGCCGGTGACGAGCCCCTCCGTGCTGACCGAGGTCTATCGCGAATTCGCCAAGC
The DNA here is from genome assembly GCF_000196015.1 of Cupriavidus metallidurans CH34. Lineage (NCBI taxonomy): Bacteria > Pseudomonadati > Pseudomonadota > Betaproteobacteria > Burkholderiales > Burkholderiaceae > Cupriavidus > Cupriavidus metallidurans. The sequence continues at coordinate 3,451,236 of NC_007973.1, forward strand.
CCGACTACCTGGCCGCCGTGCACAAGGCCAAGGAATACATCATGGCCGGCGACATGATGCAGGTGCAGGTGGGCCAGCGCCTGATGAAGCCGTATCGGGACTCGCCGCTGTCGCTCTACCGCGCGCTGCGTTCGCTGAATCCGTCGCCGTACATGTACTTCTACAACTTCGGCGATTTCCAGGTGGTGGGCGCCTCGCCCGAAATCCTGGTACGCCAGGAGACCCGCAAGGTCGGCGGCGCCCAGGCCAACGGCGACACGCAGAATGCCCGCATCGTCACGATCCGCCCGCTGGCCGGCACCCGCCCGCGCGGCAGCACCCCCGAGCGCGATGCCCAACTGGCCACGGAACTGCTCAACGATCCGAAGGAGATCGCCGAGCACGTGATGCTGATCGACCTGGCTCGCAACGACATCGGCCGCATCGCGGAAACGGGTTCGGTCAAGGTCACCGACAAGATGGTGATCGAGAAGTACTCGCACGTGCAGCACATTGTCAGTTCCGTGGAAGGCACGCTGCGCGACGGCATCAGCAACCTCGACGTGCTGCGCGCCACGTTCCCGGCCGGCACACTGTCCGGCGCGCCGAAGGTGCGCGCGATGGAAATCATCGATGAACTGGAACCGCGCAAGCGCGGCATCTACGGCGGCGCCGTGGGCTACCTGTCGTTCGGCGGCGAGATGGATCTGGCCATTGCCATCCGCACCGGTGTGATCAAGGACGGCAATCTCTATGTGCAGGCCGCGGCCGGCATCGTGGCGGATTCGGACCCCGAAGCCGAATGGAGGGAAACCGAAGCGAAGGCACGCGCCGTGATCCGCGCCGCCGAACAGGTCCAGGACGGTCTGGACGCCGACCTCTGAGCCCAGGAACAGGAGAAACGAACATGCTGCTGATGATCGACAACTACGACTCGTTCACCTACAACCTGGTGCAGTATTTCGGCGAACTAGGCGCCGATGTGCGGACCTTCCGCAACGACGAGATCACGATCGAGGAAATCGAAGCGCTCAAGCCCGACCACATCTGCGTGTCGCCGGGGCCGTGCAGCCCGCACGAGGCCGGCATCTCGGTGCCCGTGCTGCAACACTTCGCGGGCAAGATTCCGCTGCTGGGCGTGTGCCTGGGCCATCAGGCCATTGGCGAGGCGTTCGGCGGCAAGGTGATCCGCGCCAAGCAGGTGATGCACGGCAAGGTCAGCACGATCGAGACCACGCAGGAAGGCGTCTTCGCCGGGCTGCCCAAACACTTCGACGTGACGCGCTATCATTCGCTGGCTATCGAGCGCGAAACGCTGCCCGATTGCCTGGCTGTCACCGCCTGGACGCCGGACGGCGAGATCATGGGTGTGCGCCACAAGACGCTGGCCGTCGAGGGTGTGCAGTTCCATCCGGAATCGATCCTGTCCGAACACGGCCATGCGCTGCTGGCCAACTTCATCAAGGCGCCACGATGAGGCGCACCGATTTCTCCGCTTTCGCCGCACACTCTGCCCAAGAATCCGCCATGTCCATCACGCCGCAGGAAGCACTGACGCGCTGCATCGAGCACCGCGAGATCTTTCATGACGAAATGCTGCACCTGATGCGGCAGATCATGCAGGGGCAGATTTCCCCCGTGATGGCGGCGGCCATCCTGACCGGCCTGCGCGTCAAGAAAGAGACGATCGGCGAGATCTCGGCGGCGGCACAGGTGATGCGCGAGTTCGCCAATCACGTGACCGTCAAGGACCGCGAGAACTTCGTGGATATCGTCGGCACCGGCGGCGACGGTTCGCACACGTTCAACATTTCCACCGCGTCGATGTTCGTCGCCGCTGCCGCTGGCGCGAAGATCGCCAAGCATGGCAACCGTGGCGTGTCGTCGAAGTCCGGCAGTGCCGACGTGCTCGAGGCGCTGGGCGTGAACATCATGCTGACGCCGGAGCAGGTAGGCGAGTGCATCGAGCAGACCGGCATCGGCTTCATGTTCGCCCCGACCCATCATCCGGCCATGAAGAACGTGGCGCCGATCCGCAAGGAAATGGGCGTGCGCACCATCTTCAACATTCTCGGCCCCCTGACCAATCCTGCCGATGCGCCGAACATCCTGATGGGCGTGTTCCATCCGGACCTGGTCGGCATCCAGGTGCGCGTGATGCAGCGCCTGGGCGCGCAACACGCGATCGTGGTCTACGGCAAGGACGGCATGGACGAGGTGTCGCTCGGCGCGGCAACCCTGGTGGGCGAACTCAAGGACGGCGAAGTGCGCGAGTACGAGATCCATCCTGAAGACTTCGGCCTGTCGATGATCTCGAACCGCGGGCTGAAGGTGGCAGACGCCGTCGAGTCGAAGGAAATGCTGCTGGAGGCGCTGAGCGATGTGCCCGGCACCCCGCGCGAAATCGTGTCGCTGAACGCCGGCACCGCGCTCTACGCGGCCAATGTGGCCAGTTCGATCGAGGATGGTATCCGCCGCGCGCGCGAAGCCATCGCCAGTGGCGCCGCTCGCGAGAAGCTCGACCAGTTCGTGCGCGCCACCCAGCAATTCAAGTGAGCCCCCATGTCAGCCAAGTCCGACATCCTGGAAAAGATCCTGGCCGTGAAGGCCGATGAGGTGGCAGCCGCGCGCAAGAAGCGCGACCTGCCGAGCCTGCGTGCCGAGGCCGAGAGCCTGCGTCACGAAACCGGCATGGCCCCGCGTGGCTTCGAGCGCGCACTGCGCGACAAGATCGCGGCCGGCAACGCCGGCGTGATCGCCGAGGTCAAGAAAGCCTCGCCGTCGAAGGGCGTGCTGCGCGAGAACTTCGTGCCGGAGGCCATCGCCGAAAGCTACGCCGCCCATGGCGCGGCGTGCCTGTCCGTGCTGACCGACGTGAATTTCTTCCAGGGTCATGCCGAGTACCTGAAGCGCGCGCGTGGCGCCTGCCCGCTGCCGGCGCTGCGCAAGGACTTCATGGTCGATATGTACCAGGTCTACGAAGCCCGCACCTGGGGCGCCGACTGCATCCTGCTGATCGTCTCCGCGCTCGACCACGGCCTGATGGCCGAGCTGGAAGCGTGCGCGCACGAACTCGGCATGGATGTGCTCGTGGAAGTCCACGGCGGCGAGGAACTCGATAGTGCGCTGCGACTGAAGACGCCGCTGCTGGGCGTGAACAACCGCAACCTGCGCACCTTCGAGGTCTCGCTGGACAACACGCTGGACCTGCTGCCGCGCATGCCGGCCGACCGGCTCGTGGTAACCGAATCGGGCATCCTCGGGCCCGACGACGTCAAGCGGATGCGCGACGCCGACGTCCACGCCTTCCTGGTCGGCGAAGCGTTCATGCGCGCGCCGGAGCCGGGCGTGGAACTGGCCCGCCTGTTCTCGTGATTCCCAGATGGGCATCGAGATCGAACTGAAACTGGCCGTGCCCGACGCCGCGCTTGCCGCGGTGGCGGCCTGGCTCGACGCCAACGGGCAGCCACGTGGCGAGTTGACGTTGCTGAACGTCTACCTCGACACCCCCACCCGGGATCTGGCGCAGGCCCGCGCGGCACTGCGCCTGCGCAGGAAGGGCGAGCAGTGGCTGCAAACGCTGAAGACCGCTGGCCACAGCGCCGCCGGCCTGGCTGCCCGCCACGAATGGGAAACGCCAGTCGCGGGCGAGGCCATCGACTTGTCGTGCTTCCCCGACGATGCCCGCGCCGTGCTGACGCCGCTGGCAGACCGGCTCGCTCCGGTATTCCGGACCGACTTCGCCCGCCGCACCTGGATCGTCGAACAGGATGGCGAGCGCATCGAGGCCGCGCTCGACACCGGCGCGATCAGCGCCCCCGGCACGTCGCGGACCGAGCGTATCCAGGAACTCGAACTGGAATGGCTGCCGCGCGATGGGGCTGACGAACGCCATGTCGAAGCCGCATTGCGCGCGTTCGCCCTGCGCCTCGCCCACATCGCCCCGTTGACCCCTTCGGACCTCAGCAAGGCCGCGCGCGGCTACCGTCTCACCACCCCATCTTGATGCAAGCCGACCTGTTTGCGCCCGACACGCCGGAAACTTCCAGCGCCGCACCCCAGACCGTCAGCCTGCAGGAGCAGGCCAATGCCCTGCCCGCCGCTTGGCGAACCTTGCTCGCGCCATGCCTGGGCAAGGCCGAATGGTCGTCGCTGTGCGCGTTCGTCGACGAAGAACGCGCGGCGGGCAAGCCGGTGTTTCCACACGCGGTATTCCATGCCCTGCACCTGACGCCGCCAGACGCGGTCAAGGTCGTGATCCTTGGTCAGGACCCGTACCACGGCACCGGCGTCGTGGATGGACTGGAGATCCCGCAGGCACACGGGCTGGCCTTCTCCGTACCCGAGGGCGTCAAGGTGCCACCAAGCCTGCGCAACATCTTCAAGGAGATCGGCGCGGAATACGGCGTGGCGCCGACGCGTGCGTCGGGCAATCTGGAAGGCTGGGCACGTCAGGGCGTGCTGCTGCTGAACACGGTACTGACGGTCGAGCAGGGACAGGCCGCCAGTCATGCGAAGCGCGGCTGGGAAGCTGTGACCGACTGCGTGATCCACGCGCTGGCGGCATCGCGGCCGAACCTGGTGTTCCTGCTCTGGGGCAGCCACGCGCAGGCCAAGCGCGCCTTGCTCGAAGGCCAGACGCATTGCGTGCTGGAAGCGCCGCATCCGTCGCCGCTGTCAGCGCACCGGGGATTCCTGGGCTGCGGCCATTTCCGTCAGGCCAACGACTGGCTCGAGCGCCACGGCCGTGACGGTATCGACTGGCAGGCGACCTGACCGATCGGGCCGACCGGGCCGACGAGCGGGCCGACATGCAGGCCGCCGCTCAAGCGATTACTCAGGCCGTGGGCAGCCAGTCGAATCGATCGAACAGCTGCGGCGCCGCCTGAGCCACTTCCACCTTCGACACCTGCGCTGCGGGCGGCCCCGCTTCCATCCACACGCGTAGCGCCTCCAGGCGCTCGCGCGGCCCGCTGGCCAGCACCTCCACCCTGCCATCGACACGGTTGCGCACCCACCCGCCCAGACCGAGCGATGTCGCCCGGTCCGCACATGCGGCACGATACCCCACACCCTGCACACGGCCGTGGGCGAACAATTGCCAGGTTTCCGTCGTGGTTGTCATGATTTGCTTCCATACTGAGGGGCGCTATCAAAATGAAGCGAAGCGATTCTGGCCGGACGCATGGCCGCAGACAGTACAAGTAGTACGGCAAGGCCACGCAACGACGCCGGAATCATTTTGATAGCGTCTCTAGGTACACTACCTGGCCCGCTTGGGCGTTAGGTCATCAGCATACGATGCCTTTGCCCTCTCCCCCAGCCCCTCTCCCGCCTGCGAGAAAGGGGCGCGAACCGACAGCGTTGGAATTGCGCGGTGTTGGCCGCCCTCCCCGCCTGCGGGCGAGGGATCGATGGAGGGGGTGCGGCGGTTCCGAAACGAAGGGCCGTGCCCATGCCACCAACGCAAGATAACCAACCCGCACCCGGCTACGTCGGTCCCCTGCTGACCGCGCCCCCAAACCGGTTCGACTTCGCACTGCTGCCGATCATCCTCGCGGTCATCGTCATCGTGGCCTTTGCGGCCAAGCAGATGGTCGTGCCGTACCAGCCTGGCGATGCGCTGTCCGTACAACTGGACGTCGCCAGCCTGCCCTACTATCTGATGCGCACCAGCATCCGGATGCTGGCGGCGCTGGCGGCATCGCTGCTGTTCTCGTTCGCCTTCGCAGCCATCGCGTCGCGCAATCGCACCGCCGAGAAAGTGATGGTGCCGGCGCTGGACATCCTGCAGTCGATCCCGGTGCTCGGTTTCCTGTCGATCACGGTCACCGGCTTCATCGCCCTGTTCCCCGGCAGCCTGGTCGGCGTGGAATGCGCGGCGATCTTCGCGATCTTCACGTCGCAGGCCTGGAACATGGCCTTCAGCCTGTATCAGTCGTTCCGCACCATCCCCGGCGATCTCATCGAAGCCGCGGCAATGTTCCGGCTTTCGCCCTGGCAGCGTTTCTGGCGGCTCGAAGTGCCGTACGCCATGCCCGGCCTGCTGTGGAACATGATGATGTCGATGTCCGGCGGCTGGTTTTTCGTGGTCGCTTCGGAAGCCATTTCAGTATCCGGCCATGACATCCGCCTGCCCGGCATCGGCTCGTACATCGCGCTGGCGATCCAGCAGCAGAACCTGCCAGCAATCGGCTGGGCCATCGTGGCGATGCTGGTCGGCATCCTGATCTACGACCAGTTCCTGTTCCGCCCGCTGGTGGCCTGGGCCGACCGCTTCCGCTTCGAAACGCTGGCGCAGGACACCATGCCCCAGTCCTGGCTGCTCGACCTGCTGCGCCGTTCCGCATGGGTCCATGCGCTGCTCAAGTGGACCGCCAGCCTCGGCGGACGCACGCTGGCGTGGAGCGCCCGCCACCGCAACATGGTGGTGCTGCCCGCCGCGCCGGCCCGCTGGAGCCCCTGGCTCGAACGCCTGCGCGATACGGTGATCATCGTCATCGCGCTGGCGGCGCTCTATCGCGTGGTGCACTTCGTGCACAGCGAGGTGGGCTGGGGCGAGGCCGCGCACGTGCTGTGGCTTGGCGTGCTGACGATGACGCGCGTGATCGTGCTGATCGCGCTGGCGGCGCTGATCTGGGTGCCGATCGGCATCCGCATCGGCCTGAACCCGTCCGTGGCGCGCATCGCCCAGCCGATCGCGCAGTTCATGGCCGCCTTTCCGGCCAACCTGATGTTCCCGCTGGCCGTGATGGCAATCGTCAGGTTCGGGCTCAATCCGGAGATCTGGCTCAGCCCGCTGATGATCTTCGGCACCCAGTGGTACATCCTGTTCAATGTGGTGGCCGGGGCTTCCGGCATTCCCACCGAACTGCGGCTGGCCGCGCGCAACTTCGGGCTCAAGGGCTGGCTGATGTGGCGCCGCTTCCTGATTCCCGCCGTGTTCCCGAGCCTGTTGACCGGATTGGTCACGGCCGCAGGCGGGTCCTGGAATGCGAGTATCGTCTCGGAATACGTGACCTGGGGCGATCGCACGCTCGTAGCCACCGGCCTGGGCAGCTACATCGCCGAAATGACCGCGCGGGGCGACTTCCCACGCATCGCACTCGGCATCGGCGTGATGGCGCTGTTCGTGGTCGGCTTCAACCGGCTGCTCTGGAACCGCCTCTACGATCTCGCGCAGTTGCGCACCCGACTCTGACATTCGCACGATGGCACTGCACGACAACCCATCCAGACTGGCCCCATCCGTCATCGAACTGCATGGCGTGGGCAAGGTATTCCGCACCGCCGACCATACCGATCGCGCCGTGCTCGAAGGCGTCAACCTCACGCTGCGTGAAGGCGAGATCGTCGCCATGCTCGGCAAGTCCGGCTCCGGCAAATCGACGCTGCTGCGGATCATGGCCGGCCTGGTCGGCGCGGATCGCGGCGAGGTGCGGTTCCGTGGCCAGAAGCTGGTCGGCACGGCCGAAGGCATCGCCATGGTGTTCCAGTCGTTCGCGCTGTTCCCGTGGTTGACGGTGCAGCAGAACGTGGAACTTGGGCTGGAAGCGCAGGGCGTGCCGAAGGCGGAACGCGCGCGGCGCGCCGAAGCGGCCATCGACATGATCGGCCTCTCGGGCTTCAACAGCGCGTTGCCGCGTGAACTGTCCGGCGGCATGCGGCAGCGTGTGGGCATAGCCCGGGCGCTGGTGACGCAGCCGGACCTGCTGCTGATGGACGAGGCGTTCTCGGCGCTTGACGTGCTAACCGGCGAAACGCTGCGCGACGAAATGCTCGACCTGTGGGAATCGGGCCGCGCCAACATCAAGAGCATCCTGATCGTCTCGCACAACATTGAGGAAGCGGTGATGATGGCCGACCGGATCGTGATCCTGTCGAGCGACCCGGGGCGCGTGCGCGCCGAGGTACGGGTGCCGTTCGCGCGCCCGCGCAATCGCGACAGCGCCCAGGTGCGCGCGCTGATCGACGAGGTCTACACGCTGATGACCTCGCCGGCGGCGCTGGGGCCGCGCGTGCCCGCGATGGCTGCCGCGCAGCAGATCGGCTACCGCCTGCCAGAAGCCGACATCGGCCAGATGGAGGCCATTCTCGACCTGCTGCACGAATCGCCGTTCTTCGGCCGCGCCGACCTGCCGCACCTGGCCGACGAAGCCGGGCTGACCGACGACGAACTGCTGCCGGCCTGCGAGGCCATGCAGTTGCTGGGGCTGGCGACCATCGAGCGCGGCGACATCACATCGACGGCGCTCGGCCGCAGCTACTACGAGACCGAGCCCTCCGAACGCAAGGTCGTGTTCGGCAAGCAGTTGCTGAGCCACGTGGCGCTGGCCGCTCACATCCGGCGCGAGCTGGAAGAGAGCGAGGACGGCGAGGTTGGCGAGGAAACCGTCCTGCGCGAGATGCAGGCATTCCTGAAGCCGGAAGAGGCCCAGCGCGTGCTGACGATCGCGATCGACTGGGGCCGGTACGGCGAGGTTTACGGCTACTCGTTCAACAGTGGCGTGTTCAAGCTGCCCGACGTGGAGGAAGCCGGGGCGACTGGGAAGGTCTAGGTCAGCGTCAATGCCGCGGGTTTTCTCTCCTCGCCCGCCACATGGGAGAGGAGAGAGAACCCGTCACGATTCCGTTCGATCACCCCTTCCACGGCGTCCGGATCGCCCGGCCGATCGCGCCGGTACGCAGCGCGATCTTCGCCGCGTCCTCGCGCAGCGCGCGCAGGCGGCGCTCCAGCACCGCATTGGCGGCACGCCCGGAAGCACTCGCGGTGGACTCGGCACGCTGGTCCTGCGACCGCTGAATCGGCTCGGCCGCACCGATCTCGCCGGCCGCCGCGGCCTGCGCCAGCACCTCGGCCTTGCGACGATCCGCCGAGTCCGCGATGCGCGCGCGGCGCTCGCTCGCGTCATCGTCCGTGGTATCCGTGGCCGAGGACGGCGCGCTCTGATGGACCATGCCCACGCCGGCCACCGCCGCCTCTGTCGGTGTGCGGATGAACCCCGCGCCACGCGCCCCATGCCGTTCCTCGCCCGCCAGCCGCTCGCTGGCCAGCGTCAACGACCGCACGGCCGCCTCGGTCGCCTGCTCAATCGAGGCCTCGGCTGCCGGCACATCCAGTTCGCCGTAGTGCTGCCGCACCTGGATCCGCGCAGCGGCCACGTGCGCGGCCACCAGGTAGTTCTGCACGATGAAGCGGCTCAAGTTATCCACCGCGCGCTGCCGGCTGCGCGGCTCGTCGAGCATGCGCTGGAACGACGAGATCAGCGCCGACAGCGCATCCATGAACTGCTTGCGCTGCACACGGTATGCGAAGTCGTCCTGCGCCTTGCGCAGCAGCAGATCCCGCGTGGCCGCAATGTAGCGACGGTTGGCCTGCAGCACGTTCTCCACCAGCTTCGGAATAGCGCGGTACTCCCAGCTCGGCAGCACGAAGCTGAACACGGACGCGATGATCCCGCCAATCACGGTATCGACCAGCCGCTCGCCCACCACCGTCTGGCTGCCCGGAATCAGCAGGTTTATCTGGATCAGCACCTGCACACAGGCGGCAATCGCGGTGTAGCGGTACTTGATCGTGGAAAACGCCGCGCTGGCCACGAGCGCCAGATAGAGCACACCCAACAGCACCAGCGGCGCATGAATCCAGTGCAGGATGCCGACGCTGATGATGCAGCCGATCAGCGTGCCGATCAGACGATCGTTGTAGCGCTGCTTGGTCATGCTGAAGTTCGGCTTCAGGATCACCACGATGGTCAGCAGGATCCAGTAGCTGTGCGACGCGTACGGCAAATGCTCGCCCAGGAATAGCCCAGTCCCCACCGCCAGCGTGATGCGCACCGCGAACCGGAACGCCGGCGAGCGCCAGTTCAGGCTGTCGAGCACCACGCCCAGTTCGTACTTCTGGCGCGTCAGGAACGGTGTCATGTCCGAACCAGGCAGCACCTGGGCCGGCTCCACCGGCGTGCGCGAAGCCTCGTGCAATTGCCCCATCAGCGTGACCGCGCCCCGAATCATGTCGAAGGTATCGACCAGTGCCGTCATCGCCGTGGCCGACACATTGAGGTGGCGCAGCTGGGCGATCTCGCTTTCCACCGCGCGCAGGTCCGCCGCGTAGTCGTGCGCGCTGTACGACGGCCGCCCGCGCGTGATGTCGTAGGCGATTTCCTCGAGGTCCTTGCAGAGCCCGCGCACGAGCCGGCGCAACGCGTCGAGCACCGGCGTGCCGCCGAACGTCTGCCGCAGCAACGGATAGTCGGTATTGGTCGACAGCAGATACTCGTAGAGTTCCAGCATGCGCAGGTGCACCCGCACCAGCAGCCCATCGAACGGTGTCTTGTTGCCGCGCAGCACCATGTCGCGCGCAGCCTGCTGGCGCTCGGCCACCACGATCTGCTGGCGCACCAGCCGGTTGAACAGCTCGTCGTAGTCGGTGCCGGCGTCGTAGAACCCCGCCTTGATGTCGAGGTAGGCCGCCATCTCGTAGAGCGACTCCGCCAGGATCTGCTGCCGCGTGCGGCGTTCCATGAACCAGGCCACGCTGATCGCGTAGAGCAAGTAGCCCAGTGCGCCCACGCCGAACAGTCCCGCGTGAGACAAGGCCGTGCGCACGACGAATTCCTCGTTGATCGTCAGCGTCATGACGAACAACATCGAGAACTGCAACGGCATGGTCTTGTTGCCGTAGACCGTCATCATGCCGGCCAGGAATGTGACCAGCACCAGCACGAACGGCATCACGCGCGGGAACGGCGTGGCCAGCGCCACCACCACGGTCACCGCCGTGCAGAGCAGCACGCTAGCCAGCATCTCGTTGAACTTGTGGTTCAGCGGGCTCGGCAGGTCCATCAGGCTGGTGCACAGCGCGCCCATCGAGACGACCATCGCGCTGGGCAGGTCCATGAACTGCATGGCCAGCAGCGTCATGCCGATGACCCCCGTGGCCGAGCGCAGGCCACGGTAGATGTAGTGCGAGTAAAGGAACGTGCGGGGATCGTGCGCGTATTCCATGGGGGGCGATTACAAATGCCGGGTCGGCCGGGTCAAAGGGGAGCCCTGCCGTCGCCAGGGCGGCGACGGTAGGGTGGCAGGCAGGTTACTGGCCAAGCCAGCGCGCTCTCCCGACATGCTTGCCCGTTTCCACCGACACTTTGTACTGCACCGCCGGCTCACGCGCCAGCGTCACCGGCAATACCTGCAGTTCATCGCGCCGGAACACGTGGAGTTCCACGCGATCGCCCGCCCGGTAACGCCCGAGCAGCTTTTCAAGCTGACCCGGCGCCACGCGCAGCCCGTCGACGGCGGCCAGCAGGTCGCCCGCCGACAGCCCGGCCTTCTGCCCCGCCCCACCGTCGAGCACCTGGCTCACGCGCACCCAGCCGTCCTGCTTGGCCGTCTTGATGCCGAGCGCGGCCGTGCCGTCCGGCTTCTGGACTTCCGCCTTGACCCCGAACGCACGGAACAACGGCACCAGTCCGATCTCGCCCGTGCCCTCGGTCAGCGCGCGCAACAGGGCACCGAGCTTCAGGCCGGTGACATCATCGAACAGCGCGTAGACCTCCGCCTCGGTCACGCCGCGCTGCGCGGCGCCCGGCGCGTAGAAGTCGCGCCCGTAGCGTTGCCATAGCGCGCGCATGATGTCATCGAGCGACTTGCGGCCGCGCGTCTTCTCGCGGATCGTCAGGTCCAGCGCCAGCGCCACCAGCGAACCCTTGGTGTAGTAGCTGACGATGGCGTTCGGCGCGTTCTCGTCCTGGCGGTAGTACTTGGTCCAGGCATCGAACGAGCTGTCCGCCACGCTCTGCTTGGTGCGGCCGCTGCCGCGCAGCACGCCGTTCCAGGTCTTGCCCAGCATCTCGACGTATTGCTGGTCGGTCACCAGCCCGGTGCGAACCAGAACCAGATCGTCGTAGTAGCTCGTGAAGCCTTCGAACAACCAGAGCAGCGGCGTGTAGGTCTCACTCTCGAGCTGATAGGGCACGAATGCCGCCGGCTTGATCCGCTTGACGTTCCAGGTGTGGAAATACTCGTGGCTGCACAGGCCAAGGAAGGTGCGATACCCCTCGCTGGCCTCGCTGTCGCCGCGTGCGGGCAGATCGTTACGCGCGCACATCAGTGCCGTGCTGGCGCGATGCTCCAGGCCGCCATAGCCGTCGGTCGTGACCATCGTCATGAACACGTAGCGGCGGTTGCTGTCGAGCATCGGCGCACGGGCCGAGCGCGGCTCGAACAGCTTGATCTGCGCCTCGCAGATCTTCTTCAGGTCGCGGCAGACGCGCTGCAGGTCAAGCTGCGGCACCTTGCCCGTGAAGACCACGTCATGCTGCACGCCGCAGGCGCGGAAGCTGGCCAGCGCGAACGTGCCCATCTCCACCGGATGGTCGATCAGTTCATCGTAGTCGGCGGCCTGGTAGCGTCCGAAGCCGTAACGCCGCGCGCCACCGGGGCCGCGTGCCTCGGGCAATGCTGTAGCAACGCGCCAGTCGGCATAGGCTTCGCCCGCGGGCGCGTGGATATCGACCGAGCACGGACCATCGTCCTGCCCGACCACACGCAGGAACACCGAACTGCCATTGAAGAAGCCGTGCGTGGTATCGAGATGCGCGGCGCGCACCGACAAATCCCACGCGTACACCTCGTAGCTGACCACTAGCGGCCCGGCATCCGCCGCCAGCGCCGCGGCCTGCCAGCTCTGCTTGTCGAGCTTGGTCAGCGGCACCGCCACGTCGCCCGCATCGGCCCGGATGCGGACGATATTGCGGGCGAAGTCGCGAATCATGTAGCTGCCCGGAATCCACGCAGGGAGCGTGAAAACCTGGCCAGCGGGATCGGGAACATCCACCGTCACGGTGACGGCGAACAGGTGGGCTTCCGGATGAAGCGGGGCGATGGCGTAGCGGATCGGCGTCATGGTCACGATTGTAGCGTCACGTCCCGGACCGGCCCGGGACGCCAGTGCGCGGCAACCGCCGCCTTCAGCGGTTGACGTTGACCACCACGCGTCCGCGCATGCCGCCATCGACGATCTTGTGCCCCGCGTCGATGGCCTCCGCCAGCCGAATCTCGCGCGTGATGGCCTGCAACCGGTCTGGCGCCAGATCCTGCGCCAGACGCTTCCACGCGGTTTCGCGCAGCGGCATCGCCGCCATCACGCTATCGATGCCGGCCAGCGTCACGCCACGCAAGATGAACGGCGCCACCGAAGCCGGAAAATCCATGCCCTGCGCCAGTCCACATGCCGTGACCACGCCGCCGTACCGCACCTGGGCGCAGGCATTGACGAGCGTATAGGAGCCGACGGAGTCGACCACGGCTGCCCAGCGTTCCTTCTGCAGCGGCTTGCCCGGCGTGCCGAGTTCGGCGCGGTCGATCACCTCCGCCGCACCCAGCGCGCGCAGGAAGTCTGCCTCCGACGTCTTTCCCGTCGATGCGGTCACGCGATAGCCGAGCTTCGACAGCACCGCTATCGCCACCGAGCCCACCCCGCCCGATGCGCCGGTCACGAGCACATCGCCATCGCCGGGACGCACAGGTCCATTCACGCCACCGCGCTCGAGCGCCAGCACCGACAGCATCGCCGTGTAACCCGCCGTGCCAATCGCCATGGCCTGGCGCGTGGTGAACGCGTCGGGCAGGCGGACCAGCCACTCGCCCTTGAGCCGCGCGCGCTGGGCCAGGCAGCCCCAATGCGTCTCGCCGACACCAAAGCCGTTCAGCACCACACGGTCGCCGGCCTTCCAGCGCGGGTCGGCCGATTGCAGCACGGTGCCCGCACCGTCGATGCCGGCCACCATCGGCCATTTGCGCACCACGGGCGAACGGCCGGTGATCGCCAGTCCGTCCTTGAAGTTGATCGTGGAGTAATCGACTTCGACCAGCACGTTGCCGTCAGCGGGCAACTGGCTCTCGTCGACCTGCGCGATCTCCGCGTGCGTCTTGCCATCGGTCTGGGTCAGCAACAGGGCCTGGAACGTCATGGTGTCTCCGTTTTCGTCGTCGTTTTCGAAATCAATCCGGGGCGCGGAAATGCAAAGCGGCCGGTAGCAACCGGCCGCTTCATACAGCCGGATGGGGTCCGGCGTCGGTCTTATTTTTTCAGGCTGGCGAGCTTGCGTTCCAGCGTGGCCGCGTCAGCGGCTCCAGGGATTCGCGTGCCATCGGAGAAGAACACCGCCGGCGTGCCCGTGATGTTCAGGTTGTGGCCAAGCTCGAGGTTCTCATCGACCGGCGTCTTGCAGGATCCGTTGCCGGTGAGCGCCACGTGGTTCAGCATCCAGTCGCGCCAGACCTTGGTGCGATCGGCCGAGCACCACACCTGCTTTGCCTTCACCGTGGAATCCGGCGACAGCACCGGATAGAGGAAGGTGTAGACCGTGATGTTGTCCATCTGCTGGAAGGTCTGCTCGATCTTCTTGCAGTAGCCGCAGTTCGGGTCCGAGAACACCGCCACGGTGCGGCTGCCGTCACCCTTGGTCCACTTGATGGCGCGCGACAGCGGCAGATCCGACCACTTGATCTTGTTCAACTCGGCCAGACGCTCCTCGGTCAGGTTCGTGTTGGTCTTGGTGTCGATCAGTTCGCCGTTGATGATGTAGCGACCGGTGGCGTCGGTATAGACAAGCTGGCCGCTGACGTTGACTTCGTACAGGCCTGGCACCGGCGCCTTGGTCACGCTCTTGACCTCGGCGCGGCCACCCAGGATCTTCTGGATCGACGCCTTGATGCGATCCGTGCCCGGCTCGTCCGCGGCCAGCGCGTGCAGGGCATAGCCGGCGGCGCCCACGCCGCTTGCCAGAGCCGCGATTGCGGCGAAGCGAGCGGAACGGCGGCGGAACATTTGGAACATAGTGACTCCAGGAAAACGATGCGCCGGTCAGTGTGCCGGCTTGTTCGTGAATGGTAAATCGTTAATGGGCTGGTTTGTGGCTCGTTTGTGGATTCGCCTCTTCCGGCTTGCATCACCCGAGCGCGTGGCCGATCAGGAGCCGCTTGATCAGCCCCTGGCTGCCCACCGCCCGCATCCCCAGATTGCGCACCACACGCGCCGGCGTGCCGGGCAGCGAGAACAACCGGTGCAAGCCATCGGTGGCGGCGGTCAGCGAGAGCAAATCGGTAGCGCGCGCGCGCTCGTAGCGGCGCAACAGGCGCAAATCCCCTTCCGAACGGAACGACTCTTTGTCGGCCATCACCCGCCCGAGTTCCACCACATCGCGCAAACCCAGGTTCATGCCCTGCCCGGCGAGCGGATGGACCACGTGCGCGGCATCGCCGACCAGCGCCACGTGCGGCTGGACGAACTGCTCGGCGCGCTGCAGCACCAGCGGGAAGCCCTGCGCCGGCGTGATGCAGCGCAGTGCGCCAAAGCGGGCGCCCACCGCGCCGCTGGCTACCTGGGCCACGGTCGCGGCCAGCGCCTCGGGCGACAACGCGAGGAGGTCGTGGGCGTGTGCCTCATCGGCCGACCACACCATCGACACCCGATTGCCCGGCAACGGCAGCATCGCCAGGATTTCGCCGTTGGCCGGTTCCTCGTCAGCCATCAACTTCTCCGGCGCCCCCAGGAACCATTGCCAGGCGGTTTCCTGGTGCGGCAGTTCGCACTGGAAGTTGGCCACCACGCCAAGCTGCCGATACCGCCGCTGCGTGGTGCCGATATGACATTGCTGGCGCACCCAGGACCGGGACCCGTCGGCCCCAACCAACAAATTGGCGCGAACTTGTGCGCCGCTGGCCAGCGTCAGCGTCACACCGTCGACGTCGCGCTCGAGCCCGGTGGCCGTGTCGTCGAACCATTTCACCTGGTGCTGGAATCGCAGCGCGGTGTCGAGCACGCGCTCGACGTGCCCAGATTCGACGATCCACGCGAGCTGCGGCACGGCGGCGGCGTAGGCCGAGAAATGCAGATCCCCATCGAGCGAGGGATCGGTCTCGGCAGCACTCTCATCACCAAACACACGCATGTCGCGCACGGGCTGCACACGCGCCGGGTCCAGCGCCTCCCAGACACGCAGCCGCTCCAGCAGCGCCTGCGAACTGGCGGAAAACGCGTAGATGCGGGCATCCCAGTCATCGCCCCCCCGGCGGGCCCCCTCAGCAGCGGGCCGGGGCGCCGCCAGCGCCACCTGCATACCCTGCTGCGCCAGCAGCAGCGCGCAGGCCTTGCCAACAATGCCGCCGCCGACCACGGCGACCTGGAAGCGGGAAGAGGAATTCGAGGACATGGAAGAAGTGACGGTGCGTGACACCGATGCGGCAGGTCCGGACATCCCTGAATTATAGCGACGTGACGGGGGCTCCATCCGCGTGATCGGTTCGGACACGCATACGGACCGGTTCTGCCGCTTGCCTCCCGGCCGGCGCACCCGACCGCCCGAAGCCGGCATTGCCGTCAAGGCGACCTGCGCCGTCCGGTCCGCAGGTCATTTTCTTCTTATCCCGCAAGCAATAAGCGAGTGCCATCGAAAATGCCCCACGTCGAGGTCATTTCGCACTTTGAATCGCTTGCCTGGATTTTTGCTTTGCGTGTACGCTGGCCGCAAGGGCCCCCTTCCCTCTCGCAGCAATACCAAAAAACCACAACAACAATGGATCGCTCGAACCTGCGCCGCTATCTGATTGGATGGTTTCTGACTTTACTGCTGGCTGGCGTCGACTGGATATGGTTTTCAGCTACGGAATATGACGTGGAGGATGGGCTCGCAATGAGCACCATTCAGTCGGCGATTGGCCTTCTTCTCGTGTCGACATTCCTGTACGGCCTCAGTCGAATCAATCGGTACGCACCATTGACGGAGAAAATACGCCTTGGCGAAATCGCCAATGTGACATGCTGGGTCGTACTGCTCGCTTGTTTCATCGTCGCGTGCAATACGCTGCAGTACCTGTGCACAACCGTCAGCGCCCCACTGGTGGATGAAACGCTTCTGGCATTCGATCGAGCCCTCGGCTTCGAATGGCTGGCTTTCTATCGCTGGGTCCATTCCTATGAAACGCTGCGGCAAATCCTGGCAGCGGCTTATCTCAGTTTTTATATTCAGCTTCTGACCATACCGATTATTCTGGGGCTGACTCGCCACCATGCAGAGCTTTCTGAGTTTGTCCTGCTGATCATGTTGGCCGAGGCCCTACTCTTGATTATTTCGACCGCCGTGCCGGCTTCCAGTACTTTTGTCTATTTCGGCATCACGGCTCCCAACACTTCGGAAACGGTTTCCCATTTCCATTTGCTGCGAAACGGCTCGCTACAGATCATCAACCCCGTGCAGGGTCTGGTTTCGCTGCCCTCCTTTCATACGATGGTGGCCATTATCTGCACCTATGCGCTGCGACGATTGCCAACAGTCTTTCCCCTCGCCGTCATGCTCAACATCGTCATGATTGCTTCGACACCGACGCAGGGTGGTCATTACTTGGCGGATGTGCTGGCGGGCATTGCGTGCGGAGTCGCGGTCATTCTGATCTTCCGCAAGATGTCCGATCGCGCCATGCCGATCCGAGCAATGGTCCGGCGCCGCATCTGAGCGGCGAGAAGACGGTCAACCGTACCTTCCGGTTACCCGCGCGGGCATCGGCCGGGCCATGCATCACCCGGCAACACTGCGGCCGTCTGGCCCAAACCCTTTCTAATCAAGGCGTCCGATAGGGTTACTACGGTTACTAGGGTTACAATTGCCCCTTTCGTGCATGAAGCACGCGCAGGATCCGTGAGCCAACGCCGCGATCCGTGCTTGCTCGTCACTTCCCCGAATTCACTTCCGACTGTCATCGACTGGCGCCCACCACGCGACAAGCCGCGCGCCAGGCAGTCGTAAGCCATTGACTTCAAAGGTTTACCATGAGCCTCAAATGCGGCATCGTCGGCCTGCCCAACGTCGGCAAGTCCACGCTGTTCAACGCCCTGACCAAAGCAGGCATCGCCGCCGAGAACTATCCGTTCTGCACCATCGAACCCAATGTGGGCGTCGTGGAAGTGCCGGACCCGCGGCTGGCCAAGCTGGCCGAGATCGTGAAGCCCGAGCGCATCCTGCCGGCGACGGTCGAGTTCGTCGACATTGCCGGTCTGGTGGCTGGCGCGTCGAAGGGTGAAGGCCTGGGCAACCAGTTCCTGGCCAATATCCGCGAAACTGACGCCATCACCCACGTGGTGCGCTGCTTCGAGGACGACAACGTGATCCACGTCGCCGGCAAGGTCGATCCGCTGTCGGACATCGAAGTCATCAATACCGAACTCGCCCTGGCCGATCTGGCCACCGTGGAAAAGGCCCTGGCCCGCTACATCAAGCCAGCCCGCGCCGGCGACAAGGAAGCCCTGCGCCTGGTGGCCGTGCTCGAAAAGGCCCAGGCAGTGCTGGACCAAGCCAAGGCCGTGCGCACGCTGGACCTCGCGCCGGAAGAATGGGAAGCCCTGCGCCCGTTCTGCCTGATCACCGCCAAGCCGACCATGTACGTGGCCAACGTGCGTGAAGACGGTTTCGAGAACAACCCGCACCTGGACGCCGTGCGCGAGTACGCCAAGACCACCGGTTCGCCGGTCGTGGCCGTCTGCGCCGCCATCGAGGCTGAGATCGCGGATCTGGACGACGCCGACAAGGCCGAGTTCCTGGCCGACCTGGGCATGGAAGAGCCCGGCCTGGACCGCGTAATCCGCGCCGGCTTCAAGCTGCTTGGCCTGCAGACATACTTCACCGCTGGCGTGAAGGAAGTGCGCGCCTGGACCATCCATGTGGGCGACACTGCCCCGAAGGCCGCGGGCGTGATCCACACCGACTTCGAACGCGGCTTCATCCGCGCGCAGACGATCGCGTACGATGATTTCATCGCGTTCAAGGGCGAGCATGGTGCCAAGGAAGCCGGCAAGATGCGCGCCGAAGGCAAGGAATACGTGGTGCACGATGGCGACGTGATGAACTTCCTGTTCAACGTCTAAGCCATTCGGGACGCCTCCCGAGGTCCCGGACCATAAAAAACGCCCACAACCTCCAAGGTTGTGGGCGTTTTTGTTTCGGCCAGTTCCGCCGAAGGGTATCGACGTTACGAGCCGACTTGGAGCTGGCCGCCGCGACCCAGGCCGCCCTTCACATCCTGCGCCTTGTAGTTGCGCAGCGAGACGACCATGTTGTTGTAGGCGTCCATGAAGGCCGCCACGGTGGCCTTGCCCTCCGGCGTGCGCGAGAAGCGGACAGCAGGAACACCGCGCCAAACGTGAAGCAGGATCACGACGCGGCAGGCCGACGAGGCGCCCTTGCAGCGCCTCGCTCACTACATCGGCGCCAGCTTGTCGTCGCGCATTCCCACCAGCAGGGCCTGCCCGCTGGCATCCACCCGGAACTCGCCGAACCTCGCCTTCGAGAAGCGCTCGGCATGCCCTTCCTGGAAGAACCAGGCATCGGTCGATACCTGCACGTTCGACCGCCCCCAGCGCGACGCGACATTCTGCACGCGCAGCAATTGCTCGCCGGCAGCCAGCGCCTCGCCCTTGTGCAGGCGCACGAAGTGCCCCTCGTTGCTGGCGTCGCGGCGAATCACCACCAGTTCGTCACGGCGATTCTCGGTCTGATCCTGGCCATGCGCGGCCGACACTTCCATGCCGATGGCGAAATTCAGCGCCATGTAGTCGCCCTGCATCAGCGACCGTGGATCGACCGGCGCCAGCCGCAGATAGACCACATCGCCACGCGAGATCACGCGCTCCTTGCCGACGATGCCGGCCACAGCCACGGCGATGGTCAGCAGCCATCCAATCATGATCCAGCGTTTCATGCGATGGCCTCCTTGCGTGGCATACGGGTCAGCGCAAGCCGCGCGGCCAGCAGCAACACGCCAGCGGCGGCGAGCGTGACCGACTTGACGAGCAGCGTCCACTGCAGCGTGCTGTAGTACCAGATAAACCCGAGCAGAATCGCCGCGATGGCCAGCCCGATCCACGGCAACGACGCGCGCCGCAATGCCATGGCCAGCGCAAGCACGCCGGCCGTGACCGCCGGCGCCATCACCATCAGGCCGCTGAACGCCACAGCCAGCACCATCAGGCCGATACGAATACCGGCATCACAGCGAATGCGCGCGCCCTCGATCTGCGCGAAGCCAACCAGGCAGACGCCGACCAACACGCCGGGCACCCAGTTGCCGGGAGTCTGCAAATGCCTGATGCCATCGAACAGGAACTCGGACGGAAGCGCGGTTCCAGTGATGATTAGCGCCGAAGACAGGCCGAACACCAACGTGGCGTCGGCGGCGGGCTCCCAGAGCGCATGTGTCCCGCGTGCCGCAATGCGTGCCTCGTTCAACACGAAGACCATCACGGCAGCCATCGCCAGCACGCCCAGGAGGCCCACCGTGAGCGGCATCATCAGGAACGGATTCCGCATGGAGCCGCCCAGCGCGATATACAGCGCGATGGTCGCTGCCGACCAGCCGCCAGTCACCGCCACGAACCGATGCAGCCGGTTCGGCACGATCACGAACAGCACGGCTTCCAGCGCGGTCACACCCAGCCAGAACACAGCGGTCTGCGAAAGCCGATCGATGCCAAGGCTCTCGCCCACGCCAACGATCACCATGCCCTGTCCGCCCAGACTCGCGGCCAGCGCGAACTGGCCCAGCGCGATGCGCGCGCTGTCCTGACTGGTGGTGCGATACATCAGGATCGCCGCGCCAATCATCAGCAACCCGGTAATGGCGATAGCGGGGCCGTTGCCCCGCGTCACGGCGAACACGGAGCCCAGCAGGAACAATTGGGCGAACAGCGCGCCGAGCCAGCCCGCCGCGCCCATCAGCAGGCGAATCGGCCACGGCATGCGAAGCGCGGGCGTGAACTCGCCTTGCACGGCACCGCGAGCAGCAAGTTGCTGCCAGAGCAGGCGTTCGAATGGTTCGGTACTCATGCCGTCCTCCCGCTCTTTTCGCGCCATGCGCGCAGCAGCCACGTAGCAGCAACGACGGCCAGGCCGACCGTCAGCAGCGCGAGCAACAGGAACGATCCGAAGTCGCCATAGGCATCGATCAGCCAGCGGCCAACCGCCGAGATGATGACGCCGATGCCGGTCAGGCAAACCAGGCTCAGCACGACGATATCGAAAGCGCGCCAGCGGAACCACGCGCCAAGCGCGACCAGCGCCACCATGCAGATCAGCAGGCCGGAGCCTTCGACATGGCTGGTCAGCAGACTCATCAGCCCGACCCAGCCCGCGTAGGCGCAGGCCAGGATGCCGATCAGCCGGGGACCGGTGACACCCCGGAAGCCCCAGCTACCCGCGCGGGCGGCCAGCCCGTACCAGAGTGCTAGCTGGACCACCGCGGCACCCAGCAGGAACAGCATCGTTTCGCGCGCATGGTCCGCCGAGAACAGCAACTCGAACATGCCGCCCACGCCAAGTCGCACACTGCCATATCGCAGCAGCGCTACGTTCCCGACAACCAGCACGATCCACCAATGCGGCGCAGCCCGTGCGGCCAGCGCCCAGGGCAGCGCCAGCAGCGTCCAGAGCGCGAAGAGCTGCCAGGCATCGGCGCCGGTCTGGTAGGTCTGACCGATCACGGCCATCAGCACGCCGGACATGATCTGCGCGCCGCCCAACGCGGCGCGACCCGCCATATCGTCGGTCGGGCGCAACGAGGCAAAGCCCGCCAGCAGGGTCAGCAACGCCGCCAGCAGCCCGAACTTGGTGAATTTGTGGAGTGCCGCCCAATTGAAGGCGAAGAAGACGATCACGCCGGCGCATAGCAGCGCCGTCCCCAGTATCAGCAGCGCGCGGTCGAGCCAGCGGCGCCAGTCCATGCGATCGGGCAGCGTCGGCGCCCAGGCCGTGCTCAGATCCGCCGCATCGAGGCGACCCTGGGCACACCAGTCAGCAAGCGCCTGCTGCGCGGCGCGGCGATTTGAGAAGGTTTCCAAACCGTCGATCTCCCGAATGTCGGCATGGATCGCAATGTAACAAAAACGCGCTCGGCCAAAGCATCGCTGTCACCAATTGATGACCAATTGATATGCACGGCGCGCGGACCTTTCGCCCCCGTCGGCACACCGGTATGCTGGCGCTCTCTTCGTTTCCCGCGTTTTCCGCCCTGCCTGCCATGACCCTCGGCATTCTTGCCGCCCTGCACGATGAAGTCGACGGGCTGATCGCCGCCATGCGCCATGAGGACGCGCGCGCCACGAAGCGCACGATCGGGATGCGCGATTACTACAGCGGCACGCTGCACGGCCAGCCGGTGGTGCTGGTGCTGGCACGGATCGGCAAGGTGGCCGCGGCGGCCACGACGGTCACGCTGATCCGCGAGTTCGGTGTGAACGAGATCGTCTTCTCCGGCTTGGCCGGCGGTGTCGGCCCGGAGGTTCGGGTGGGCGATATCGTGGTGGCCGACCGCACCGTCCAGCATGATCTGGACGCCCGGCCACTGTTCCCGCGCCACGAAGTGCCGTTGCTCGCCCGGACCGAATTCCCGGCCGATCCCGGCCTCACCGGCGCTTTGCGCCAGGCCGCCGAGGACTTCCTTCGGCAAGATCTGGCCACTGAAGTCCCGGATGGCGTGCTGGCTCGCTTCGGGGTGCGCGATCCGCGCCTGCACGTGGGGATGATCGCCAGCGGCGACCAGTTCATCGGCTCGCCGGCGGCGGTCAGCGGATTGCGCGAGCAATTGCCGGCGCTGCAGGCCGTGGAAATGGAAGGCGCCGCCCTGGCGCAGATTTGCTACGAATATGGCGTGCCCTACGCGCTACTGCGAACGATCTCGGACCGGGCCGACGACACCGCGCATGTGGATTTTTCGTCATTTCTACGTGACGTCGCCAGTCACTACTCCGGGGCGATCCTGCGTCGATTCCTTGATGCAAAGGCTTGAATCCCGACAAAAATGCTCGGAGATTCCTGACTTTTTCGTCTGTTCACCCGTTACCGACGCGGACGCGCAACACCCCAGACACCCACGAGCACGGCCGCGCCGATGATCGCCGCACCCCAGCCAAGCAGTTGGCCATCGGTGAACAAATGCGCCGCGCGTCCGGTGTAGAAAGCGGCCAGCGCACCCGCCGCGCCCAGCAGTAGCGCGGCTGGCAGGCTGACGACGCGTCCGGACGGATGCATCTGCCGCCCCGCCAGTCCAACCACTGCGCCCACCACCGCCAAGCCGAGCATCCGCTTCCTCCGTGTCATTCGTGTCGTTTCGGCCACTTTCCGGCGGCCACGGCATAACAATACTGCAGGTGGAACAAATCGCCTCGATTCCTGCAACCTTGCAGCCGAGCGGTATAATGACCATCGCTTCCGGCGAAGTTCCGGATGGCACGCAAACCCCACAAATGCAACTGCTCGCGATCGGTATCAATCACACCACGGCACCCGTCTCGCTCCGCGAACGTGTGGCGTTTCCGCTTGAGCAGATCAAACCCGCGCTTGGCGCACTGCGCACCCACCTCTCGGGTCGCAACGGTACCGAAGCCGCCATTCTCTCCACCTGCAACCGCACCGAGATCTACTGCGCGACCGACGTGCTGAAGCCGGGCGAGGAAGGTTTCGAGCACACGCTGCGCTGGCTGGCGCAGCATCACAACGTCCCCGCTTCTGAATTGGCGCCGCACCTGTACGCGCTGCCCCAGTCGGAAGCCGTGCGCCATGCGTTTCGCGTGGCCAGCGGCCTGGACTCGATGGTGCTCGGCGAAACGCAGATCCTGGGGCAGTTGAAGGATGCGGTGCGCACCGCCGGTGAGGCCGGCGCGCTGGGCACGTACCTGAACCAGCTTTTCCAGCGCACGTTCGCGGTGGCCAAGGAAGTCCGCGGCCAGACCGAGATCGGCGCGCATTCAGTGTCGATGGCGGCCGCTGCGGTTCGCCTGGCGCAGCGCATTTTCGAGAGCGTCTCCACGCAGCGCGTGCTGTTCATCGGCGCCGGCGAGATGATCGAACTGTGCGCCACGCACTTCGCCGCGCAGACGCCGCGCCAGATCGTGGTGGCCAACCGTACCGTCGAACGCGGCGAAAAGCTGGCCGAACAGTTGTCCGAGCAGGGGCTGACCACCCAGGCGATCCGCCTGCAGGACCTTGGCGACCGTCTGCATGAATTCGACATCGTCGTCTCCTGCACCGCGAGTTCGCTGCCGATCATCGGCCTGGGCGCGGTCGAACGCGCGGTCAAGCGCCGCAAGCATCGCCCGATCATGATGGTCGATCTTGCCGTACCGCGTGACGTGGAGCCTGAAGTTGCACGCCTGGATGACGTGTTCCTGTACACCGTCGACGACCTTGGCGCCGTCGTGCGCGAAGGCAACGCGCTGCGTCAGGCTGCCGTGGCGCAGGCCGAGGCCATCATCGATTCCCGCGTGCTGAATTTCATGCACTGGCTGGAGACGCGCAGCGTCGTGCCCGTCATCCGCGAACTGCAATCGCAGGGCGAGGCGATCCGCCAGGCCGAAGTCGAACGCGCGCGCCGGATGCTGGCGCGCGGTGACGACCCCGCGGCCGTGCTCGAGGCGCTCTCTGGCGCGCTGACCCGCAAGTTCCTGCACGGCCCGACCCACGCGCTGAACCACACCCAGGGCGAGGACCGCGAGGCGCTGCTGCGCCTGGTGCCGGGCCTGTTCCGCCACAGCAGCCACTCCGAGCGCTAGCCGCTCCCCGCTTCAACGCTGGCGCACGCCAGCGTCCGGCATCCGCGTGTCGATCTGCGCGGCCCGCCAATGCCCCCCGCGACTCCGAATTCCTCCGCCAAGATGAAAGCCAGCATTTCCACCAAGCTCGACCAATTGGCCGAACGACTCGATGAAGTCAACGCCCTGCTCGCCCGCGAAGACGCGACGGCGAACATGGACCAGTACCGCAAACTGTCGCGCGAACATGCCGAGCTGTCGCCGGTGGCGGAGCAGTACGGCCAGTATCGCCAGGCCCAGGATGACCTGGCCACGGCGCAGGCGCTGCTTGACGACCCAGAGATGAAGGAGTTTGCGGCCGATGAAATCGACGCGGCCCGCGAGCGTCTCCAGTCACTCGAAAACTCGCTGCAGACCCTGTTGCTGCCGAAGGATCCGAACGACGACCGCAACCTGTTGCTCGAAATCCGCGCCGGCACTGGCGGCGAGGAAAGCGCGCTTTTCGCCGCCGACCTGCTCCGCATGTACACGCGTTATGCGGAACGTCGGCGCTGGCAGGTCGAGATCATGAGCGAGTCGCCCTCGGACCTTGGCGGTTACAAGGAAGTGATCGTCCGGATCGCTGGCGATGCCGCGTTTTCCCGGCTCAAGTTCGAGTCGGGTGGCCATCGCGTGCAGCGTGTGCCGGCCACCGAATCGCAGGGTCGCATCCATACGTCGGCCTGTACCGTGGCCGTCATGCCGGAAGCGGACGAGGTTGGGGAAGTCGAGATCAACCCATCGGATCTGCGCGTTGACACGTTCCGCGCGTCGGGCGCGGGCGGCCAGCACGTGAACAAGACTGACTCCGCCGTGCGCCTGACCCACCTGCCGACGGGCATCGTGGTCGAATGTCAGGACGACCGAAGCCAGCATCGCAACAAGGAAAAAGCGATGAAGGTGCTGGCCGCGCGCATCAAGGACATGCAGCTCCGCGCGGCGCAGGCCAAAGAGGCCAACACGCGCCGCAATCTGATCGGTTCTGGCGACCGCAGCGACCGCATCCGCACCTACAATTTCCCGCAAGGCCGGGTGACGGACCACCGTATCAACCTGACGCTCTACAAGATCGACATGATCATGGATGGCGACCTCGACGAGCTGATTTCCGCACTCTCCGCCGAGCACCAGGCCGACCAGTTGGCCGCCCTGGGTGAGGAATCCTGAATATGTAACTGAGGTAAATGCTTGAAACAGCACTAGCCGGGAAAGACGCACTGTCTATAATCGATTTCGACCAGACCACCCCGATGCGTCACTTTCAAGGCTCAAGGGTTCCGAAGTCTGGATGGAAGTTCACTCCTCCAACAGACATACAAGGATGAAATCATGAAAAAACTGCTCGCTCTGCTGATGATCACCGCCGCCCTGACCGCCTGCGGCAAGAAGGAAGAGGCTCCGCAAACGAATACCGACGCCGCGATGCAGAACGCAGCGGAATCGGCCAAGGCCGCCGCCAGCAGCGCAGCCGCCGCTGCATCGGATGCCGCGGATGCCGCCAAGGCTGCCGCCAGCGATGCCGCCGCCGATGTATCGGCTGCCGCCGAGAAGGCCAAGGCCGATGCCGGCAGCGCCATGTCCGCCGCCAAGGATGCAGCCAAGGACGCCGTCAACTCCACCGCCGACAAGGCCAAGGACGCCGTCAACAAGTAAATCCCCTACGTGATTCAGCGCGCGGTGGGGCCGGAATCGGCTTACACTAGGCGCTAATCACAAAATGCCGCGCAAAACCCCGTCGGGATGTTCCGACGGGGTTTTTTGCAAACTGGCGTACCGGTTCCCCAGATGGTCGAAGTCAGTAGTAAGCCGATGTCCCCGAGTCCTCAGGGCGCGCTGCCGCCCGCCCCCACGCTGCGCGAGGCGCTGACCCTCGCAGCCATCGCCGGCCTACCGGTGCTGGAGGCCCGCATGTTGCTCTCGCATGTGACGGGATTCACGCGCACGCAGCTGATCACGCGTGACAACGACCATCTGGACGCGCCAAAACGTGATGCATTTGCCACGTTGCTGGCCCGCCGGCTGACCGGGGAACCCATGGCCTATCTGATTGGAGAGCGTGAGTTCTTCGGCCGTACCTTCCGCGTCACCCCCGATGTGCTGATCCCTCGTCCAGATACCGAAGTGGCCGCCGAGGCATCGCTGGCGCGCATTGCCGACGTCAAGGCGCCACGCGTGCTGGACATGGGCACGGGCTCGGGCATCCTGGCCGTGACGATCGCCCGCGAGCGGCCCGACGCCGAAGTCTGGGCCACCGATATCTCCCGTGGCGCGCTGATGGTGGCCGAAGACAACGCCCGCGCGCTTCAGGCCGAGAACATCCGATTCCTGGTTTCCGACTGGTATGAGGACTTGCCGGTCGGATTGTGCTTCAACCTTATCGTCAGCAATCCGCCGTACATCGCGGAGGGTGACCCCCATCTGGTGGAAGGCGACCTGCGGTTCGAGCCGATCGACGCGCTGACCGATCATGAAGACGGTCTGAGCGACCTGGCCACCATCGTGGCGGGCGCCACCGCGCGGTTGCTGCCGGGCGGCTGGCTGCTGATGGAACACGGTTACGACCAGGGCGCCGCCATGCGCGCGCAGCTGGCCGAGGCGGGCTTTGTCGAGGTCTTCACCACGCGCGATCTGGCCGGGCTCGAGCGCTGCAGCGGTGGCCGCCTGCGCGGTTGATTTCCAGCCCGAATACCCCTACCTGAAGGCAGGGCCCGAATCCGGTAAAATCCGGACCGCTCCCCCCATTTCAGCGGTGCCAGCCTGGCGCCGCGCGCAACCAGAACGCATATCAATCATGAGTGACGTACAGCAGAAGATCGACCAGATCGTGAAGGGCAGCCCCGTGGTCCTGTTCATGAAGGGCACCGCGCAATTTCCGATGTGCGGTTTCTCGGGCCGGGCCATCCAGATCCTGAAGGCATGTGGCGTAGACGCCCCGACCACGGTCAACGTGCTCGAAGACGAAGGGATCCGCCAGGGCATCAAGGAATACGCCAACTGGCCGACGATTCCGCAGCTCTATGTGAACGGCGAGTTCATCGGCGGTTCGGACATCATGATGGAGATGTACCAGAACGGCGAACTGCAATCGCTGCTGAAGGCTTGATGGCCTGACGGCCTTCGCGCTCCAGCACATCATGCCTGTGACCAACGGCCGCGCGCCGCAACGGCTGATCATCGCCATCACGGGCGCGACGGGCGCCATCTACGGCGTCCGGCTCCTGCAAGCGCTCCAGGGGGTGGCCGATGTGGAAACGCATCTGCTGATGTCGCCCGCCGGCGTGATGAACCTGCAGCACGAACTCGACATGGGCCGCGCCGAAGTGGAAGCGCTGGCCGATGTGGTTCACAACGTGCGCGACATCGGCGCGACGATCGCCAGCGGTTCCTTCCGCGCCAACGCGATGATCGTGGCGCCCTGCTCGATGCGCACCCTCGCGGCAATCGCCCACGGCCTTTCCGACAACCTCATCACGCGCGCGGCGGACGTCACGCTCAAGGAGCGGCGCAAGCTGGTGCTGATGGTGCGGGAAACACCGCTAAATCTGGCGCATCTGCGCAATATGACCGCGGTGACGGAAATGGGTGGGATCGTGTTCCCGCCGGTGCCCGGGTTCTACCAGAAGCCACAGACAATCGACGAACTGGTCGACCACACGGTCGGACGAGTACTCGACCTGGTCGATCTGCGCGAGATCGGCGAAAAGCTCGCGCCCGGCTGGGGTGGGCTGAACAACAGCGCGGAAGATTGAAGCGCTGACGCCAGCCACGTACACCCCTCTCCCGATGGTGGACGAGGGATGTGCCCGCCATTCGCCTTACCAGTGGTAATAGCGACGGCCGTAGTAGCCGTAGTAACCGCCATACGGCCGCACCACCACGGCAGGCGGACCCACATAGACCGGCGCGGGGGCCACAGCGATCGGCGCCGGTGCCACGGCTGGTCCGTACGGCGTGGGGTACACCGCGCAACCGCCAAGCATGGCTGCGCCAGCCACTGCCAAACCCATCAATATTTTTTTCATTTCCGCGTCCTTGTAGTGATGCTGCTACCTGCAAGAACGTTATACGGGTGGGTCTGGTAATACAGCGTCAAGCTGCTGTAACCCTTGTTACGATTCGCAACGTATTCGCGCATGTATATACGTGCGCTTTACTCACACATCCGCACATATATCCGATCAAACGTCGAAGCGGATACCCTGTGCCAGCGGCAACGCATCGCCATAGTTGATGGTGTTCGTGGCACGCCGCATGTAGCCCTTCCACGCATCCGAGCCTGATTCCCGACCACCGCCGGTCGCCTTTTCGCCGCCAAAGGCGCCGCCGATTTCCGCGCCACTGGTGCCGATATTGACGTTGGCGATGCCGCAATCGCTGCCCGCCGATGACAGAAACCGCTCGGCTTCCCGCAACGACTCGGTGAAGATGCACGACGACAGCCCGTGCGACGCTGCGTTATTGAGCGCGATGGCCTCATCCAGCGAGGTGTATGGCATCAGATAGAGAATCGGCGCGAACGTCTCGGTCAGCATCGTGTCGTGCTGCGCGTCGGTCAGTACCAGCGCGGGCCGCACGTAGCAGGCATGGGGATAGCGGTCGCCAAGCAGACGCTCTCCGCCGTGCACGACGTTCCCTTGGGCACGGCAACTCGCCAGCGCATTGGCCATCGTATCGCCCGCCGCATGATCGATCAGCGGCCCCACCAACGTGCCGTCTTCCAACGGATCGCCAACCGGCAGCCGGGCGAACACCTGTCGCAGCCGATTGGTGACGGTCTCGATCAGATCGGCATGGACAAAGGCGCGCCGCAACGTGGTGCATCGCTGCCCGGCGGTGCCCGCCGCCGCAAACGTCATCGCGCGAATCGTCATTTCAAGCTCGGCCGATGGCGTGACGATCGCCGCGTTGTTGCCGCCGAGTTCGAGAATCGCCCGCTTGAAATGCGCGGCACAGGCCATGCCGACTTCGCGGCCCATGCGCGTCGATCCGGTCGCGCTCATCAAGCGCACGGCCGGATGCTGCACGAGGTGCTCGCCAAGCTGGCGGCCGCCGGTCAGCACGCAGCTGAGCCCGTCGAACTGTGGCGCGTGGCGTTCGAATACGCGATCGAGCAATCCCTGCGCGGCCAGCGCGCAAAGCGGTGTCTTTTCCGACGGCTTCCACACCACGCCGTTGCCGCAGACCAGCGCCAGCGCGGCATTCCACGCCCACACGGCCACCGGAAAATTGAAGGCCGAGATCACGCCGCACAGGCCATACGGATGCCAGGTTTCGCGCATCGCGTGCGCGGGCCGCTCCGAGGCGATCGTCAGTCCGTGCAACTGGCGCGACAGCCCTACCGCGAAGTCGCAGATATCGATCATCTCCTGCACTTCGCCAAGGCCTTCCTGCAGGATCTTGCCGGACTCCAGCGAGACCAGTCGCCCGAGCGCATCCTTGTTTGCGCGCAGCGCCTCGCCAAAGCGCCGCACCACCTCGCCCCGCGCTGGCGCGGGCGTCAGCGCCCAGGTGGTCTGGGCCGCATGGGCGCGCGCGATCCGCGCGTTGGCCAGCGCGGCATCACACATCGCAAGCTGGCCGAACACCTCGCCGTCGATCGGCGAACGCACGGCCAGCACGCCTGGCGCGGCGCCTTCGGCTGGCGTCCACGGTGGCGGCAGGTCCATGGCCTGCCAGCAAGCTGCGATCTCTTGCGCTTTCATGCGAGCGTCTCCTGTAGCGGATGATGCGAGTAGTGCTGGCCGAAGCGGTTGGCCAGGAACCGGTCGAGCGGCATGGCTTCCTGCGGCACGAACCCGGCCTGCGGCAGCACGCCCGTGGCCACAAGGTCGAGCGCCGTGCAGATGCCCGCCGCCGTGGTCAGCTGGATCGCGTTGACGTGGCCAATCCCGGCAAAGTCCGCCATGCCGCCGATGCGCGCGGAGAACGATGCCTGCGTGAGCGGTCCACGCTTGCCTTCGCCCCTCACGCCGGGCGGATGCCCGGTGGCGCTGGCAAAGACGATCACCACGTCCTGCTCGGTAACCGGAATCGCGTGCTCGAAGATCTCGCGCAGCCACTCGCGCCGTTCGCGCAGCCGCAGGTCATTCAGCAGCAGTTTCATCTGCGCGCAGTGCCCGGGGTAGCGGATCGACTTGTAGTCGACTTGCCGCGCATGGCCTGCCAGGGTGTCTGGCAAAGTGCCCAGCCCTCCAGATGTATTAAAGGCCTCGTATTCGACGCCGTCCAGTGCGAAGGTCTCATGCCCTTCCAGCGCGGGCAGTTCCACGCGCCGACCGTCGACGATGGCTTCGCACGGGTTGCAGTACTCGTTGATCAGCCCCTCGGTACTCCACGTCAGGTTGTACTTGAGTGCGTTGCTCGGATAGCGCGGCAGCGCGCCCACGCGCATCCGCAAATCGAGAAGTTCGCCGCCGCCGCGCAGGAAGCGCTGCGCGAGGTCGTGGCCGACCACGCCGATGAAACCCGGCGCGAGCCCACACTGGGGCATCAGCACGGCACGCGCACTCCGCCCCAGTTCGCGAATCACCCGGGTGGCGGCCACGTCCTCGGTCAGATCGAAGTAGTGCACGCCAAGCCGCGCTGCCACTTTTGCCACGTTGACGGCGGCATGGAACGGCAGCGCATTGAGCACCGCATCAGCGCCGGCCAGCAGCGCCGCGCAGGTGCCGGGTTCGGTTGGATCGCCCGCGCGCACGGCGATCTGGCGCGGCATGCCGTCGAGCCGGTGCGCGTCGTGATCGACCAGGCAGACGCGGTAGTCGCCCGAGGCGGCCAGCATCGCGGCAATCACACGGCCGATCTTGCCAGCGCCGAGCACCACCACGGATAGCGGCCGTGGAGCCAGGGTCAGGTCGCGCACGGCGGCGGGACCAAGCGTTGAGGGTTGCATGGCGGGCTCCGTCAGAAGGTCATGGAAAGCATTCGTTGTGACTGAAGTATGGGCAGCAACGCGCACGTTTTGTAGCCACAAGATTGACGAAAGCCCGGCATAATCCGACGTATCGACGTTTAATACTGACGAATCGTCAGAGCGAGCCATGGCGGAACTCGACCAGACCGATCGGCACCTGCTGGCCCTGCTGCAGGCCAACGCACGCGAGAGCGCTGCAAACCTGGCGCGCGCGCTTGGCATCGCCCGTACCACCGTGGTGGCGCGCATCGCGCGCCTGGAGAAGATCGGCGTGATAGCCGGCTACGGCGTGCGGCTGGGCCGCCAGATGGAGGACAACGCGATCCTGGCGTTCTGCGGGCTCTCCGTGCAGCCCAAGGCATCCCCTGCCGTGGTGCGCGCATTGCAACGCTTCCCGGAAATCGAGGAACTCAATTCGGTCAGCGGCCCGGTGGACTACATGGCGGTGATCCGCTGCGACTCGCATGCGCGGCTCGACAAACTGCTCGATGAAATCGGGATGCTCGATGGCGTCAATCACACCCAGACGTCGATCGTGCTGGCGCGGAAGATCGACCGGCGACGGGCCGCTGGCTAGGCGAAGCTGGCCAACCGGCCCTGCCGGGCGCCTACCGCGCTGCTGCACTATCCTCTACGTACTCAAGAGCGGAGACCAATATGAACAATGACATTCGCGTTGCCGTCGGTGGTGTCACCGGCTGGGCCGGTGGCGAGTTGGCACGCGGCGTGGCACATGCCGCCGACATGACACTGGTGGCGGGCCTGTCGCGTGGCGCGGCGGGACAGGCAC
This sequence comes from Cupriavidus metallidurans CH34, assembly GCF_000196015.1. Taxonomy (NCBI): domain Bacteria; kingdom Pseudomonadati; phylum Pseudomonadota; class Betaproteobacteria; order Burkholderiales; family Burkholderiaceae; genus Cupriavidus; species Cupriavidus metallidurans. The sequence goes on from NC_007973.1 coordinate 3,483,537, forward strand.
TGGCGAAACTGACGGGGCACGCCGACACTCCGGGCATTGCCGTGGCCAGCATCGAGGAACTAAACCAGACGCCTTACGACGTCTACGTCGAATACACCAAGCCGACCATCGCAAAGCACAACATCCTGCAGGCGCTGGCGCGCGGCGCGCACGTCGTGGTGGGCACCTCTGGGCTGACGGACGACGACTACGTGGAAATCGACGCCGCCGCGCGCAAGGCAGATCGTGGCGTGCTGGCTTGCGGCAATTTCGCGATCACGGTGGTGCTGCTGCAGAAGTTTGCCGAAATGGCCGCGCGCCATCTGGAGCACTGGGAAATCATTGACTACGCCAAGGCTGGCAAGGTCGACGTGCCGTCGGGCACGGTGCGCGAACTCGCATTCCGGCTCGGCCAGGTCAAGGCCGCCGCGCAGGTGGTGCCGATCGACGAGGTCAACGGCCCGAAGGAAACGCGCGGCGCGACGATGTCGGGCACGCAGGTGCACGCGGTGCGGCTGCCCGGCTACCAGCTCGGCGTGGAGGTGATCTTCGGCGCCGATGGCCAGCGCCTGCACCTGAAGCACGAAGCCGGCGATGGCTCGAAGCCGTACGTGTCCGGTGGACTGCTGGCGATCCGCAAGGTCCACACCGTGCGCGGCGTGGTCCGCGGACTCGACAAGGTGATGGAAGGGCTCTGACGAGCCCAACGACTCCGGACGCCTTACCAGCTGCCGGGGTTCACCGGTTTGACGGGCGCCTTCTTCTCCGCCTTCTCCTTCTCGGCCTTCTCGGCTTTCTCGGTCCCCTTGCCGGGCTTCGCCGCCGCGTCTGACGCCGGTGGCGCGAGCGATTTGGCCACCGCGGCATCGCGGTTGGCCATCAGCGCGCGCGCCTGCGGCAGCAGCAGTTCGATCGTGCCTTCGGACGGGTCCTCCGGAATCGCGTACAGCTCGACCGTCAGCGGGCGATGCATCCAGCCCGCGTGAATGGTCTTCACCGCATTGCCGGCCTTGTCCTTCATGTCGACCATTTCCTTGCGGAACGGCTTGCCGTAGCGCGCGGAGAGCGACTGCTCGGCGGCATCCTGCGACTTGATGCCATCGGTCGGCACCATCACGCCCACCAGCGCATTGCCGTCGACGAATGCCAGCAGGTGCGGGCCATCCATGAATACCGGACGCTTGTCGCGCGGCACGCCAATCTGGCGCATGGTGCCGTCGCCGCGCAGCTCGACGCATAGCGCTGTCACGTCCTTGCCATCCGGCGTGCGGTGATCGGCACAATCCGGCAGCGCGGGCAGCGGGTTGCCGATCTCGAGCGTGCCAAGGATCTGGGCCAGCGCGTCAGTCCCGGTGGGGGCCGGCGCGGCAGCTACGGCAGGCGTGGCGGGTTTCGCGGGTGTTGCGGGTGCGGCATGGGCGACGGACGTCGCCAGCAGGCTGGCGAGCGCCAGCCCGGCAAGAGGCAATCTCAAAACTCACTCCTGAAAACGGCTCCGCGTTGGAGTCGGCCCCGCGCCGAGGGTTCAAACCCGTCCACCGGAGTGACGTCTGGTCGACAGATTGGCCGAGGCGGCTAGCGGAGCATGTGCTTCACGGCGTTGAAGCATACCAGCGCGAGGCCGATCAGCACCGCCCACAGGATCAGGCGCGGTATCGGGCTAGGTGGAAGCTGGCGCGACGGGGTGCGCTGCATGACGGGCATGCGCATACGGGAGTTGGTCTGCAATCCGCGCGTGTGCCAGATGGTGGTGTCCGCACCAAGGTCCACCGCCCGGGGTGTTTCGCGCCGAGGCTGGCTGCCCGGCGCCCCGGCTTGCGTGCTGTTATTGGTACTGGTACTGGTACTGGTACTGGTCGAAGCCTTGCTGGTGGATCTGCTGGTCGAGCGCGTGCCGACTGGTCGTTGCGTGGCCATCCCCTGCTCCCCGATTGCATCGATTGCCGACGTATCAGTGTGCCGCCGGTACACACGCGTGGCCGCCGGTCTGCAGCCCCCGGTCCACGCGCGGCACATGTTAAGACAAAGTGGCCGTGTCCGCCACAGCGGCTCCACCGTGCCACCACTGCGCCTTTCCTCTGGCAGCGGTGGCAACCACGCGTCACGCGGACGCTGACGCTGACTTCCGGCCGATCGACATTGCCTCGCGGCGGAAGGCGTGGCCCATGTGGTGATAGAACGGATGCGGGTTGAACTGGCGCGACAGGAACGACGCCAGCAGCGACGCCGCAAGCAGGTAGATCGTCAGATCCTGCGTGCGGGTCATCTCCATCACGATCACGCTGGCGGTGATCGGCGCCTGCGTGGCGGCGGCCAGGAATGCGGCCATCGACACCAGCGCCAGCACGCGCGGCTCGGTCGCGCCCGAGAGGAAATGGGACACGGTGTCGCCGATGCCCGCGCCGATGGCCAGCGAGGGGGTAAAGATGCCACCAGGGATGCCCGCGAAATACGACACCACGGTGGCAACGAACTTCGCCAGCCCGAACCAGATCGTGCTGTGTGGCGTGCCGTTGATCAGGCCAGATGCCTGCTCATAGCCCGTGCCGAACGTCGCGCCAGCGGTTGCCCAGCCGAGCGCGGCCACGATCAGGCCGCAGAAGAACGCCACCATGACCGGATGCGCGTTCAGCCAGCCGCGCCACGATGACGGTGTCAGGCCCGGCACCCCCGCGATCAGCAGCTTGGCGAACAGCCCGCCCATCACGCCGTTGACCACGGCGCAGAGCAGCACCGGCCCCCAGGCGTCGTGCAGCACCAGCATCGGCACCTTGACGCTGAAGTACGGATTGTTGCCGAGCACTGCCAGCGACAGAAAGCCTGCCGTCAGCACGCCGGATAGCACCAGCCTGTCCCAACGCACCGACGTTCCACGGCCCAATTCCTCGATCGCGAACACCACCCCGGCCAGCGGCGTGTTGAATGCCGCGGCAAGACCACCGGCCGCACCGGCCGCGATCAGCGCGTTCGGATGAAATCCGATGCGAAACTGGAGCTTCTCGTGACACAAGCGGCCCCAGGCCAGCATGGCAGCGGCGCCGACCTGAACCGATGGCCCTTCACGGCCCACCGAGGCGCCGGCGAGCAATGCGCCGGTCGTCAGCAACACCTTCCACATGGATTGCCGGAACGAGACCAGCACGGTCTGCGCAACGCCCGCAGGCGGCAGCGTCACGGCGGCGATCACCTGCGGAATGCCGCTGCCGCGCGCCTGCGGCGCCAGCCGAATGGTCAGCCAGCGCAATGCGGCCAGCCCGAACGGCAGGATCACGAACGCCAGCCACGGCGTGGCCGTCGTCAGCTTCGCGTTCCAGTTCAGCGCCACTTCGGCGATATAGGCAAAGACGATCGAGAACAACGCCACGAAGCCCGCGCCGCACATGAACGCACCATAGCGAATGGTGGTGCGCGAAATTCGGCCAAACTGACGTGTCTTGCGGAATGCGGTGCTGCGCGCGTGCAAGCGCAACTTGCTCAGGCGGTCGGGCTGGTCCGGGTGTCGCGTGGATGCGGAATCTGGGGGCTTGCCGGCACCAGAAGGCGACGTGGCTTTGGTGGGATCGGAGGAACCGGAAGAGTTGGACGAATCGGGCGGCTCGGCGGAATCGGTCATGGCGTCGATGCGTGAGCGTTGGCAGCGGGGGAAGATGACAGAGGCTACCGGAGGCATCCAGCGCCTCCGGCAGCCCTCAACTATACGCCCGTCGCTCCCGCTGTCCCCCAGGATTCAGGCTAAGAGGCGCCATCACAATGAAGCGAAGCGGTTCTGGCTAGGGTGAAGCAGGGGTTTCGGCTCGTATGCGAGCCGCCTGCGGAACGGCATGTGCCTGCGAGCACATGCGCGCCCTGCAAGGGCGCGGCCGCAGACAGTACAAGTAGTACGGCAAGGCCGCGCAACGACGCCAGAATCATTTTGATAGCGCCTCTGAATCTCAATCCAGCGTGATGTGGTTGGCGCGAATCACCTTGCCCCAGTTGTCTCGATCGGCGGTCACGTAGCGGTCGATCTCAGCCTGTGTGCGCGGCGGCTGTACCACGAACCCGAGCGCGTTGAACGTGTTGCGGAACTGCGCCTCCGTCAGCACGTGCGATGCAGCGGCCTGCAGCTTTGCGACGGCTTCGGGCGGCGTATGCGCCGGCACCGCCAGGCCGAACCATGTGGCGGCGCGGAAGTTCGGGTAGCCGCTTTCGGCGACGGTCGGCACGTTGGGCAGCACGTCGAGCCTCGAACTTCCGGTCACGGCCAGCGCCTTGAGCTTGCCGGCCTTGATATGCGGCAGCGACGTGCTGACCACGTCGACCATAAGCTGGACGTTGTTGCCCAGCAGCGCGGACAGCGCCGGGGCCGAGCCGTTGTACGGCACGTGCGTCATCTCGATGCCGAGTTCGGTCTTCAACATCTCCGTGGCGAGCTGCAACGAATTGCCGAGCCCCACCGACGAGTAATTGAGCTTGCCATTGGCAGCCTTGGCGTAAGCCGCGAACTCCTTGATGTTGTTGGACGGCACCTGGTTGTTGACGACCACCACGAGTGGCGCTTCCACGCCGACCGTGATGATCTTGAACTCCTGCGGCTCGTAGCCGGGCTTCTTGTAGAGCATCGGATTCAGCACCATGCTCGCGCTGGTGACCAGCAGCACCGTGTAGCCGTCCGGCTGCGCGCGCGCCACGCTCTGCGTCCCGATCATCGTGTTTGCGCCGGGGCGGTTCTCCACGAGCACCGGCTGCTTCAGTTCCCGCGACACGCCTTCGGCGATCCCGCGACCGAACTGGTCGGTCGAGCCGCCGGGCGCGTAGGGCACCACGAGCTTGATGGGCCGATCCGGCCATGCGGCGGACGCGGATGACAGGGTCGTGGCAAGGCCGAGCGCTGCCGCGGCCAGGATGGCGGTTCTGCGATGCATGTTGTCTCCTGCTGCTTTGTGTTTTATGTGTGTTGTCTCCCCTCCCCCGCAAAGCGGGAAAGCGGAGCCTGTCAGTGGCCGACGCCGTCGCCGTCGCGGCCGGCTTCCATCAAACCCTTCGCTGCCGCCCTGCCCAGTGCTGGTCGCGCAGCCGGCGCTTTGCCAGCTTGCCCGTTTCGTCGCGCGGCAACTGCGCGACGATTTCGATCGTGCGCGGCACCTTGAAGCCGGACAGCCGGCCTCGCATCCAGTCGATCACGGCCACCGGATCGAGCGTTGTGCCGGCCATGGGCTGAATCACGCCGTGGAGCCGCTCGCCATACTCGTCGTCCGGCACGCCAAACACCACGCAATCGGCCACTCCGGGATAGCGCACGAGTTCATGCTCGATCTCGGCCGGATAGATGTTCACGCCACCCGAGATGACCATGTCCGACGCGCGGTCGCAGATGAACAGGTAGCCATCCGCATCGAGGTACCCCATGTCGCCAAGCGTGACGCGACCGTCCACGTCGATCGTCCGTCGTGCGGCATCGTTGTTCAGGTAGGTGAAATCGGGATAGGCGGGCTGGCGGACGTACACGAGCCCGACTTCGCCTGGCGCGCAGGGTCGTCCGGATTCGTCGATGATGCGCACGCTGGCCGCATCAACCGGACGCCCCGCCGTGCCCGGACGCTCGGCCGCATCCTCGGGTGTGGCCACGGTGACCATGCCCGCCTCGCTCGACGCATAGGTTTCGTGGATCACCGGGCCGAACCAGTCGAGCATGGCGCGCTTGACCTCCGGGGCGCACGGCGAGCCCGTGGACGCGACAAAGCGGATCGACGACAGGTCGTAGCGCGCGCGCACCTCGGGCGGCAGCTTGAGCAGGCGCACGTACATGATCGGCACCAGGTAGAGCACGTCGATGCGATGCTTCTCGACCAGCGCCAGCACCTGCTCGGCGTCGAAGCGCGGCGTCAGTACCAGGCGCTCGGCCATCTGCAGCGCGTTCTGGATAAAGACACCGGGCGCGCTGTGATAGAGCGGCGCGGACATCAGCGCACGGCACCCCGGCACGATCCCGATTGCCTTGGCCACCACCGATCGCATGCGCGCGGTCTGGTCCTCGAGTTCACCCAGCGGCACCGCGCTGCGCAGCACGCCCTTGGGACGGCCGGTGGTGCCCGACGTATAGGCCAGATGTCCACGTGGCGCAACGCGTGGGCCGTCGTACGGCGATTGCGTGGCGAGCCAGGGTTCGTAGGCGATGGTGATGGTGGCATCGGCGTCGCTGCCGTTCACGGTCAGCACGGTCATGCCTGCGGGAATCACTTCGCGCATCGACGGGAACAGATCGGCCTCGATGATCAGCACGCGGGCGCTGCTGTCCTCCAGCAGGAAGCGGGCTTCCTCCGGCGTGAAATGCCAGTTGATCGGGCAGTAGTAGACGCCGGCCGTCCGGCACGCGAAGACGACGTCGGCAAACACCGGGTCATTGCGCAGCATCACGGCCACCACCGCGCCCTCCTCAAGCCCCAGCCGCCGCAGGCCACCCGCCAGCCGATTACCGCGGTCGAGCACTTCGGTGCCGGTGCGGTGCAACGATTCGAACCAGAGGTCTGCGGCCATGCGGGGTCTCCTGTCTGCGCATTTTGTTGACCGAACACTGTAGCGGTGCCTACTGGCATCGACAATGCCTCCGACTGGAATCACAATGTTGCGTCAAACTTGACAATGCTCACTCAGGCGCTTTATGGATCTCCATCTCGTCCAGGCTTTCGTCGACATCGTGGAAGCCGGCAATCTGGCCGAAGCCGGCCGGCGGCGCGGTGTCACGCGCTCGCAGATCAGCCGCCAGCTTGGCCAATTGGAAGAACAGGCCGGCGCGATGCTGCTGCGGCGGACCACGCGCCGGCTAGAGATGACCGACGCGGGACAATCGCTCTACGAGCACGGCTTGCGTATCCTGCAGGAAGTGGCGGCCGCGCAGGCCGAGATCGACAGCCTGGGCAAGACGCTGCGCGGTCATGTGCGCGTGAGCGTGCCCACCGGCCTGGGCGATGCGTTCATCGCCCCGCTGCTGCTGCAGTTCGCCGAGAAGCACCCGGGCATCTCGCTGCGCGTGTTCTTTGCCAACCGTGTGACCGACCTGATCGCGGCGGAAATCGACGTGGCGCTCAAGGTAACGTCCGAGCCGCCGCTCGATACGGTGGCGCGCGACGTGTGCCCGATCCATTGGCAACTCTGTGCCTCGCCCGCCTATCTGGCCGGCATTGCGCCAATCCGGGAGCCCGCCGATCTGGCCGCCTGCCGCTTCCTCTGCCCGCCCTACACGTCCAGGCGCTTCCTGCTGACCCTGGGCCGCGATACCTGCGACGGCCCGGAACGCGAGGATGTCGACATCACGCCGTACCTGCAGTCCGAACACTTTCCCTTCCTGATGAATGCCGTGCGCCAGGGGCACGGCATCAGCCTGCTGCCGCTCTACATGACCTGGGAAGATGTGCGGCGCGGCACGCTGGTACCCGTGCTGCCCGACTGGAAGCCCAAGGGACTGGGCAACCGGCTCTACATCTTCACCACTGCGAATCCGCATCTGTCGATGGCCACGCGGGCGCTGATCAGCTTCCTGCGCGAGACGGTGGCGGAGCTGGACGTGTTCAAGGAGCGCTGAAAACTCCACATCGCACGGCATCGTCGATTTGCACTCGCCCTGCAAACTTTCAATTCGCAAGCTATGATCCATGTCATAACTTGCAACCTGAAAGTAAAAGAGCGAGGAGACACATGATACCGACCGATTTTTCCACCATGCCTTGCCCGATCGCGCGGTCGATGGCGATGCTGGGCGAGCGGTGGGCGATTCTGCTGATGCGCGAGGCCTACTACGGCAGTTTGCGTTTCGATGAGTTCGAGAAGAACCTGGGCATCGCCCCGAACATACTTAGCGCCCGGCTCAAGACGATGGTCGAGCACGGGCTGCTCGACAAAGTGCCGGCCCCTGGCGGCGGCGCGCGCCACGTCTACGTGCTCACCGAGATGGGCCGCGACTTCTTTCCCGTATTCGTTACGCTGAAGGACTGGGCGGACCGGTGGCTGGCCGATCCGAAGGGTCCGCTCACCGTGCTCGAGGACAAGCGCGAGGGCAAGGAAATCATCGCCGGCAAGCTGACGCGCGACGATGGCAGCGCGATCACCGTGGACGACCTGCGCGTAAAACCCGGCCCAGGCGCCGGTCGATATCTGCGCGCGCGTTTTGGCGAACCATCCTCGGAGGCGGCCGATCATGCAAAAGTCTGATGCGCTTGCGCTCGATGGTTCGGCGGCCCTTGCCGAGCCGGTGCCCGCCACCGAGATCGCGCGCGGCATTGCCGTGCTGGCCGCGCCGACCAGTCTGGTGGCGTTCCTGCAGGCCGGCGCGCAACTGATCGAAACCTGGCTGGCCGCGCGGCAAGGTACGGCATCGCTGGCCGGATGGGCCGTGGTGCTGCCATTCGCGCTGCTGCTGCAACAGATGTCGACGGGGGCGATGGGCGGGGGCGTGGTATCGGCCATCGCGCGCGCGCTCGGCGGTGGCAAGCGCGAGGAGGCATCGTCGCTGGTGCTCCACGCGCTGATCATCGCGGTGACGGCCGGGCTGATTTTCGCAATCGTGCTGGCAGGCTTTCCGCGCAGTGTGTTCGGTGCGGTGGCCGGCGCGACGGCGGCCGAAGCCGCGGCGAGCTACGCGATCTGGCTGTTCGGCGCCGGTGCGGTGCCCGCGTGGCTGGCCAATACGCTGGCATCGGTGCTACGCGGTGGCGGACGCCACGCGCTGGCAGCACGTGTGCTGGGCGGCATGTGGGTGGTGTTTCCGGTGCTGTCCTGGTGGTTGGCGGAGCGCGTCGGCATGGGCCTGGCAGGCATCGGCGCGGCCCTGGCGGCCGTGTCATGGGGGGCGGCGTTGGTGATGGCCTATGTGGTGTTCCGTGGCGGCGCGGGCTTCGTGCCGTCGCTGCGCATCCGCCCGTCGAAGGCGCTGTTCTACCGGATTCTCTCCATCGGCCTGGTGGCCTGCGCTCTCGCATCGGTCGCCAACCTGACCACGATTCTCGTCACGGCCCAGTTGCGGCATTACGGCACCACGACCGTGGCTGCCTATGGCATCTCCGCGCGGCTCGAATTCCTGATGATCCCGCTCGCGTTCGGCGTGGGCTCCGCGTTGACAGCCCTGGTGGGCCGCGCGGTGGGCGCCGGTGACTGGCATACCGCGCGCCGCACCGCCTGGGTCGGCGCGTTGCTCGCCTTGCTGATTGCCGGGACGGTAGGGGCGGCGGTCGGGCTGGCGCCAAACCAGTTTGCCGGACTGTTCACCCAGGACCCCAACGTCGGCGCGATTGCCGCGCGCGCGCTGTCGTGGGTCGGCCCGGCGTTCGGCGGCTTCGGGCTGGGGATGGCGCTCTACTTCGCGTCGATGGGTGCGGGCCGTATGCGTTGGCCGATCGCCGCGGGCCTGTGTCGTATCGCCCTGGCGGCGGGCGGTGGCTGGCTGCTGGCCAACGTCGCCGGGATGGGGCTTGACGGACACTTCCTCGGCGTGGCGCTCGGCATCACGTCATACGGACTCGTCACGGCCATCGGCGTGCGCAAGGGGGAATGGTCGCCGCGCCACTAACGGCTGGTGGTCAGCCGCTAATGGCGATTGGTTGATGGCGGCCTCCTTACCTGCGGAATCCCCCGCGGAAGTGGCCGCCACCACCACCGAGGCGTCCACCTCCGCCCTGGAATCCGCCGCCACCGAAACGGCCTTGCCATTGCTGCGCCGCTGAACTGTTGAAGCGCTGCTGGCCGGCCTCGCGCGCCTGGCGCTGCTGCTCGAGCTGGCCCTGCACGTTGTTGTTCGGCTGCACCGGTTGCCAGCCGTTGGGCGTGTGCTGCTGCCAGCCGTTGTCGGTGTGCTGGTAGACGTTGCCGTCGTGCCCGGCGTAGACATTGCCGTTGTTCCAGGCCACGGCATTGCCCTTGTCCGGGTTGGCGACGAATCCGCGGCTGCCCGCCGTGTGCTGCCCGGTCTGGGTATTGCCCGCGACGCCCGCTTCCGCAGCGCCGACGCGTCCAGTCTGCGCGTTGTAGCCCGCAGCCTGTCGCCCTGCCGCATAGTTGCCGTTGTACTCATTGCCGACCACGCCGCCACGCGCGGCGCCTTCGCGGCCGGTGGAAGGATTGGCGAACGAGCCCTGACGCCCCGCCGCATAGTTGCCCGAGTACGGATTGAACGCGGCGCCCCGGCTGCCCTGGTAGCGCGCCCCGGTAGCGGCGTTATAGCCGTAGCCGGCCGTGCCGCGCCATTGCGTGCCCGTCCAGGCATTCCAGCCCTCGGCGTGCGTGACCGTGCCCTGCCCCCAACGGCCATAGAAGTTGGCTTGGTTCACGTTCACGTAGTTCCAGTTGTACGGGCCGCCCCACCAGTACGGCCCCCAGTACGGAGCCGCCGCGCCCCAGATCGCGCCAGCCGCGAATCCGAAAGCGAAGCCTTCGGCCACGCCGATGCCAAACCCGGCGCCATAGCCATAGGTCACCGGGTATCCGTAGTAGTAGGTGCCGACATACGGCGGATAGACGTAGCCGGTGCCGTAGACCACGGTGCCGTCCGGGCTGACCACGACGCCCATGTAGCCGGGCGTGTAACCCACCACTACCGTTTCCGGCGTCACCGAATAGATGCGCACATAGGTCACGTAGTACACCGGCGAGCTCGGCGGAATCGTGTAGATCGCGGAAGGCACCTCGGTCGCGACCACCCACGGGCCATCCGGCGCACTGGAGGTGAACCAAATGCCGTTCGACACCGCGTAGTAGCGGCCGCTATCGACCTCGATCACGGGCGTGCCGGTGTTCACCGCGTAGCGCAGCGACGTACCGGTGATCGGCTCGAACTTCGGCGCGCCATCATAGGTCGCGGTCATCGTGGCCTTGGTGCGCGACACCGAGGCCGTCTGCGGAATCGTCGCCGCGATCTCGGCTTCCCGGGCCTGTGGCGTGCCGGGGACGGACACCAGCACGTTCGACTTCGGGTCCTGCGGCGAGATCTTGGCGAAATTGGCGGGCAGCTTGTCGCCGGGGACGAACTCCCACGGCCCGCTCAGTACCGGCGCCCGGAACCAGCGGCCCGAGATCAGCACGTAGTACTGGTTGGTCGATGGGTCCAGCAGCACGGCGTGATCGGCGTTGCCCACCGTCAGCAGCTCGACGCCGCCGACCGGCTTCATCTGCGGCTCGCCGTCGGTGACCACCAGTTCCGCAGGGCCGGTTGCCAGCAATATGGTGGGCGGCCGCGCGGGCTTCTTGCCATCGGCAGGCATCATCGGATCGGGCCTGGTCTGGTCCTTGGCCGCCTGCAGCTTGCTGGCGGCGCCCAGCACGGCCGCGGGCGGGTTGGCCACGCTATCCCAATGACCACCGGCCGATTCCGACCGATACCAGTAACCCGCCGCCTGCAGCCACAATTCGCCGCCCTGCTCGCGCAGCATCAGCGCGCGGCTGTTGATCGCGCGCTCGATCTGCGTGCCTGCCACTGCGCGCCAGACCGGCTCGCCATCGACATGCACAAGCAGCGTGGGCGTGGTCGCGAAGAAAATTTGCGGCACGTCGTTCTTGACCGGCACCCTGGTTGCGCGAGCCAGTTCCTGCGACACCGCGTAGCTGGCCTGCAGTTCATCGAGCGGGACGGTCAGCCCCTTGGGCGGCAGCCGGCCGATCAGCGCCGTGCGCACCTTGTCGGCCGCATCGGGGCGTGTGGGCACGTCAACGCTATCGATCTGGATCTGCGTGAGCTGAACCAGCCCGGATGGCTTGTCGATATCGGCCTGCGCCGAGAACCGGGCCACGCCGTAGGTGGGCGTGCCGTCCTTGTCGCCAACGGCCACCGCGGCCCGACCCGACAGCCGGTTGCCTTCCCATTTCTCGATCTCGGGCTGATAGAGCTCGATGTGCTCCCCCGCGGCGTCGAAGTTGCGCGGCCAGTTCAGCGACGGCAGCTTCTGGGCCGCGCTGGCCGAGGTTCCGGGATTGGCCGCCAGGACGGCAGGCGTGACCGCCGTCAGCAGGGCGGCTGCCATCAGTGCCTGGCTCAGGAACGTGCGCTGCGGGAATGACATGAGATCTCCGGCATGAGTGAGCAGTATGCGACACCGCTCGTATCGTCGGTCGAATCTAAAGTAGTGCGAAGACTGGAACAATCCGCCTCGAAAACATTCAGGATGACCACGGAAATCTGACAGATCACCTTCTCTGGGCCGGCCAGGAATTTCGGGATGGTGGCGTGCATCTTTATGCTCTCCGATTCATGTTACGCCTCTCGAAACCCCTTGAAGCGCCCCGGCTGCGCCCTCACTTTCTAACGATCTCATCTTCGCGCCCCCGCCATGAGTGCCATACGTTCCCGACGTTCGCTACTGATCCCCGTGCTGATCGTGGCGCTACTCCATGTCTATATCGGCGTGCGGCTGCTGCCCGGTCTGCCGGTGCCAATGATCGTCCACAGCCTTGCCGTGCTGTGGCTCATCGCCTCGACCCTGCTGATGCCAGCCGCGTTGATGGCGCGCCGACTATCGACGCCGTGGGCCGACCAGCTTTCGTGGGTCGGCATGATGGCGATGGGGTTCTTCTCTTCGCTGCTGGTGCTGACCATTGCGCGCGACCTCTTCCTGTTGGTGACGCTAGCCATTGGCTGGCGTCCGCCCGGCCTGACGGGCTATAGCGCCCTGGGCGCGATTGCGCTGGCCCTCGCCGTGACGGTGATCGGCTTCTTCCAGGCGCGCGGGCTGGCGAAGGTCAAGGAAGTGGACGTGCCGATCGCCAACCTGCCCGACGCGCTGCACGGCTTCACGATCGCGCAGATCAGCGATATCCACGTGGGCCCCACCATCAAACGCCCGTATATCGATCGCATCGTCGATCGCGTGAACAGCCTGGCGCCCGATGCGATCGCTATCACCGGTGACCTGGTCGATGGCTCGGTGCGCGAGCTTTCCGCGCACACGGCGCCATTCGCGCGGCTATCGGCGCGGCACGGCGCGTACGTGGTCACAGGCAACCACGAGTACTACTCTGGCGCGGAAGCCTGGATCGTGGAGTTGCGCCGCCTGGGGCTGCGCGTGCTGATGAACGAACACGTGGTGGTCGAGCGGGGCGACGCCTCGCTGGTGCTCGGCGGCGTGACCGACTTCACGGCCGGGGGCTTCATCGAGAGCCATCGCAGCGATCCGGTGCAGGCCCTGGACGGCGCGCCCCGGGACGCGGCAGCACGCGTGCTGCTGGCGCACCAGCCACGCACTGCGCCGGCTGCTGCGGCGGCGGGCTTCGATCTGCAACTGTCGGGGCATACCCACGGCGGACAGTTCTGGCCCTGGAACCTGTTCGTGCCGATGCAGCAGCCCTACGTGCATGGGCTGAACCGGCATGACAACCTGTGGGTGTATGTGAGCCGTGGAACCGGCTACTGGGGGCCGCCGAAGCGGTTCGGGGCGCCTTCGGAGATTACGCTCGTGAGGCTGGTGAGGGGGTAAGGCTGGTGAGGGCGTAGGGCTGGATGGTTTTCTCCCCTCTCCCACAAGTGGGAGAGGGGAGCCAATCAAAACTGCTTTACCTATCAGCGCGTGATCGGCTTATACCGAATGCGCTTCGGCTTCGCGGCCTCTTCGCCGAGACGCTTCTTCTTGTCGGCTTCGTATTCCTGATAGTTGCCAGGGAAGAACTCCACGTGCGAGTCGCCTTCGAAGGCGAGGATGTGCGTTGCGATACGGTCCAGGAACCAGCGATCGTGCGAGATCACCATCACGCAGCCGGCAAACTCGAGAAGCGCGTCTTCCAGCGCGCGCAGCGTTTCCACGTCCAGGTCGTTCGACGGTTCATCCAGCAGCAGCACGTTGCCGCCGGCAATCAGCGTCTTGGCCATGTGCAGACGGCCACGTTCACCGCCTGACAGCGTGCCCACCTGCTTCTGCTGATCGCCACCCTTGAAGTTGAAGCGGCCGATGTACGCACGCGACGGCGTTTCGTACCTGCCCACGGTCAGGATGTCCGACCCGCCCGAGATCTCCTCGAACACGGTCTTGTTGCCGTCCAGCGCATCGCGGCTCTGGTCGACGAACGCCATCTTCACCGTCGGCCCGATCTTGATCTCACCGCTGTCCGGCTGTTCCTTGCCAGTCAGCATCTTGAAGAAGGTGGACTTACCGGCGCCGTTCGGGCCGATGATGCCGACGATCGCGCCCGGCGGCACCTTGAAGCTCAGGTTCTCGATCAGCATGCGATCGCCGAACCCCTTGCTGACGTTGTCGAACTCGATGACCTCGTTACCCAGGCGCTCACCCACGGGGATGAAGATCTCCTGGGTTTCGTTGCGCTTCTGGTATTCCTGGCTATTCAGTTCGTCGAAACGGGCCAGACGCGCCTTCGACTTGGCCTGACGACCCTTCGGGTTCTGGCGCACCCACTCCAGTTCCTTGTTCAGCGCCTTCTGACGGGCCGATTCGCTGGCCTCTTCCTGCTTCAGGCGGTTTTCCTTCTGCTCCAGCCACGAGCTGTAGTTGCCCTTCCAGGGAATGCCGTGCCCGCGGTCCAGTTCCAGAATCCACTCGGCGGCGTTGTCCAGGAAGTAGCGGTCGTGGGTGACGGCCACCACGGTGCCCGGGAAGCGCGTCAGGAACTGTTCAAGCCAGTCGACCGATTCGGCGTCGAGGTGGTTGGTCGGCTCGTCGAGCAGCAGCATGTCGGGGCGCGACAGCAGCAGGCGGCACAGCGCCACGCGACGCTTTTCACCACCGGACAGATTGCCAATCTTGGCGTCCCACGGCGGCAGGCGCAGCGCGTCGGCGGCGATTTCGAGCTGCAGCTCGGCGTTATTGCCGTCGCTGGCGGACAGGATCGCCTCGTACTTGGCCTGCTCGGCAGCCAACGCGTCGAAGTCGGCGTCCGGCTCGGCGTAGGCGGCGTAGATCTCGTCGAGCTTCTTGCGGGCTTCGAACACCCCGCCGAGCGCCTCTTCGACCGATTCACGCACGGTCTGCTCGGGATCGAGCTGCGGCTCCTGCGACAAATAGCCGATGTTCAGGTTCGGCATCGGCGTGGCTTCGCCTTCAATCTCCTTGTCGAGACCGGCCATGATCTTCAGCAGCGTGGACTTGCCGGAGCCGTTCAGGCCCAGCACGCCGATCTTGGCGCCGGGGAAGAAGGACAGCGAGATGTCCTTGAGGATGTGACGCTTGGGCGGAACGATCTTGCCCACGCGGTTCATGGTGAAAACGTACTGTGCCATTGGGGTGCGCGTTCGGATGGATGTCGGGGAATGGCGGGAGTGTAGCAAACGGGCGGGCGCTGCCCCGGCCACACCGGATGAAATCGGGCGCGGCAAGTACAATATCTGGTTTCCCAATCGAACCCGATTGCAGTCGATTCCATGAGCAAAGCCGCCCTGACCCTCCGTTTCAAGTGCAAGAAGTGCACAAAACCCGTCACCCTGTACCTGCAGAAGACGTCCGCGTGCTCGCACATCCTCCCGTACCAGGGCTTCTGCAAGTGCGGCGAAATGATGCGCCATGCCATCGGTGACAAGGACGCCGTCGAGTCGTTCGTGAATTCGATGGACAACAGCTGGATGCATCACCACCACCATCACTGAGCATCGTGAATGAAGCGTGGCGCCCGGGCGCGAAAGACCCGATGCGTTTTCTTGGCGGCTATCCGCCCGATGTGCTCGCGCAGGTGCGCGCACTGATCGATGCCGACCGTCTGGGCGAGCACATCGCCCGGCGCTACCCGGACCGCCACACGATCCAGACCGACCGCGCGCTCTACGACTACACCTCCGAGATCAAGCAGGAATACCTGCGCAGCGCGCCACCGCTGCACAAGGTGCGTTATGACGCGCGGCTGGACACCGCCCAGCACGCGCTGGGGCTGCATACCGCGATTTCTCGCGTGCAGGGTGGCAAGCTGAAAGCCAAGAAGGAAATCCGGGTGGCGTCGCTGTTCAAGGAAGCACCACCGGAATTCCTGCGCATGATCGTCGTGCACGAGCTCGCTCATTTGAAAGAGACCGACCACGACAAGGCGTTCTACCGGCTCTGCGAATATATGGAGCCGCGCTACCACCAACTGGAATTCGACACGCGATTATTCCTGGCGTGGCGAGAGATGGAAAAGCGCGGCGGCGCCTGAGAATCTCCCAGAATCAGTCGCAGCTATACCGATACTTGTCGTTCAGCGCCAGCGGCAGCACCAGCGTCCGGATACTCAGCGCGGCAGCGTTGGCGCATAACGCCGGCCGCTTTGTCGCATCCTTCCACTTCGTCGCATATTCCACGTTGAACACCGGCTTGCCTTGCGCCGTGAAGGCCGAGTATCCGCCGCACTCGTTGTACTGGAAGCATTGCTCGTTAATCGCGAAATCAAATGACGATGCCAGATCGGTGAGCTGGCCGACGTCGTTCTTCAATCCGATCGCCAAACCGCGCGCATGTGCCGCGTTAGCCAGAAAGCGGTTGTAGTCGAGCTGGGTGTCCGCCGTGAGCGGCAGGCCGGTGTTATTGGTATATCCATCGACATTGTCGGGATCAACGCCGTCGCACCCCTTCGAGACCGCCAAATCCATACGCGCGGCCATGATGCCGCGCACATTGCTGGATCGCGTATCCAGCCAGCGCTCGCCCGCCCAGCCGCTGAGTACGTTGCCCATATCCGAGGGCTGGAAACTCTGGAAATCGGGGCGCCAGTCCTCGCTGCTTCCCGCGGAGAAATAGCAGACGACTCGCCTGCCCTGCTCCTTGAGCGATGCAATGGTCGACGGTGGCGTGTCGAACAGGTCGAGCACGTAGACCGCGACGTTGTAACTCGTATCGAGTTTTCCCTGGAGTTGAAGCTGCCACGTGTCGGTTACCGATGGCATCCAGCGGACTGGATTGGCGACCATACTGTTGTTCACCTGCTTCGTCGAAAGCGTGGCGGCTTCCGTCACCCGAATCACCGTGCCGCCCGAATTGTCGTCCCCGCCACCACCACAGGCCGCTACTGCGATAACGGCCGTTACCGCAGCAAGGCACACCCTCACCGAGCTTGCCAGTTTTCCATCCATTTCAATTGCCCTTCCAGTTGAACCCCAACAAAACCTTCAATTGGCCGCTATATTCTTCCGCCCGCGCAGTCGGCCAACACACGGGAAGTGTCTTTCGTGGAAAAGGCATATGTGACGCACGGCGCATTATCACGGAGCCGGGTCTGGTGGTAATGACAACTTGCGTCGATGGGTGGAAATGCGACACCGGTGCCACGAACACATCTCACCGATCATCAAGAAGCTTGCCTCCGTAACCGATATCGGATTCGATTGTGAGTTCGCAAAAATGTCACTTTCAGTTTCGCTCGTGGACGGACAACGAATGTCCGTTTCGCAATTTTGAGGTCCCAATCGCTATAGGTCCGATTTTCAAGTCTTATGTGTGCAACATCCGGGCGACCAGAGAAGCCCGAGGCAGCAACTCCGCAATATTCTGTCAGTCAGCGCTTCCTAAGAGTCTCCGCCGGTGCCTGCCTTGCCGTACTGATGCTGTTGGCCTGGCTGGTCTCTCATCAGTGGCAAGCATTCTCGCGCAGCGACCAGGCACTCTCGGATTTCGAGATCTTCCGTGCGGCGCTGCTGGCGATGGAAAAGGTATCAGCAGAACGCGGCCCCATGAATGCCGTGCTTGGCGAGGATGTACCGATGCCGGCGCAGCGCATCGCGGCACTACGCAAGGCCCGCGAGGAAAGCGATGCCAGTCTGCGTGACCTCGACGCAGCGATCGAGGCTAGCCACTGCGAGGAGTGCGCCGCGCTTTACGTGACAGCCACCCACGCGATCACCATGCTGGCGGAGGCGCGCAAACATGCCGACGACGTACTGCTGGTGCCGCGCCAGACCCGATCCCCAGAGCTGCTGGACAACGCCGTTAACCACATGGCGAACGTCATCCCGATCATTGCAGGCATCGCCGATGGCACCATCGGGGACATCGTCAGCGGCGACGCTGCAGTCCTGGACGTCCTGCAGATGGCCCGGCTCGCGGCCGCGCTGCGCGAACACGCCGGGCTGCTCGGTTCGCGCTTTACGGGCGCGCTCGCATCGGACCGGCAACTGACCGAACAGGAGCAGCAACGCATCTTCAACAGCGAGGGCCGCGTGGAGCAGCTTCGCACGCTCCTGGCATCGCACGCCGGCCATCACCCTACCCTCGCGCCGGAAGCGGTAAGACGTGTCGGCATGGTGTATGGCGAAGCCGGACTGGCTTATGTCACCAAGGTCTACCGCCGCGCGAAACGTCCGATGGGCGCCGGCATCACCACCGGTGATTTCGCCGCGCAGTATGTGCCGACGATGCTGCCGATCGTCCAGTTGCGCGACGAGATTCTCGACCACGCCCGCGCGCGCTTGCACCGCAACCGCGACGTCACCCTGACGCTGCTGCTCGGCGCATTCGCCATCGCCTTCGCGCTGCTGGGAACGATGATCTGGCTGCATTCGCTGTTTCGCCGGCAGATCCTGAAACCATTCTTCGCGGCCACACGGTCCATCCTGGCCATTGCGAACGGCAATCTCTCCGTACGCGTGCCATCGCCCAACAACTACCGTGGCGAAATCCGAGCGCTGCTCGAGGCCGTTCACACACTCAAGCGCTACAGCCTGGACAAGCAGCAACTGGAACAAGACCGCCAGCGACTGATCGCCCAGCTGACCACCATGGCGGAAACGGACGCGCTCACGCAGTTGCTGAACCGTCGCGCACTCGAAGCACGGGCTTGCGACCTGTGCGCAAGCCCTGCAGCCGACAAACCCTACGTCGCGCTGGTGATGTTCGATATCGACCATTTCAAGCGGATCAACGACACATATGGGCATATCGCGGGGGACCGGGCGCTTGAGATCGTTGGCGCCGTGTGCCGGGAAGTGCTGGGTACCGGAGACCTGGCCGCGCGCTTTGGCGGGGAAGAATTCGCGGTGGTTTCGCTGGTGAGCACACCCGGCGAAGCGTTGAGGCTCGCCGAGCAGCTAAAGGAAAAGCTGCGCGAGATCCGGGTGACGCTGGAGAGCGCCAGACCGTTCGGCATGACGGTCAGCCTCGGCGTCGCCATCGGACGCCGGGAGGATGTGGGCCAGGACCTCTCGGCGCTGATCAGGCAGGCGGATCTGATGCTTTATCGGGCGAAGCGCGGGGGGAGGAATCGGATTGAGGGGGATTGGGAACTGATGGTTGGTTGAGTGGCGGACGCCAAGCAACTGTTATCACGTCGCCACTGGCCGCCAGATACTCTTTAGATGCTACAGTCGACATCCCCATCCGACATAACATCGCCCCATTACGTCGACCATCGACATAAGGTACTCAAAAAGCAAAAAGGCCACGCTCTCGCGTGGCCTTTTCACATAATTCTTGGTGCCGGCTGCAGGACTCGAACCCGCCACCTGATGATTACAAATCAACTGCTCTACCTGATGAGCTAAGCCGGCATTTTTGGTGCAGTCCGCGATTCTACTTCAAGCGGACCGCTTTGACGATGGCTTATTTGACCACCTTCAGTGAAGGCTTCTTCCCGCCGATGCGTGGCACGGACGGCGGCGTCGGGTCGTCGTCAGGAGAGACGCCCTCTTCCGCCGTTACCGGCGCCGGCGTATCGCTGTCGACCGAGGCGAGCTTCGGCGGCGGGTTGTTCTCCCGCTCCGTCGCAGCCTGGGTTTCGGGGATACTACGTTCCACCGGGAACGCCATGCCTTGGCCGTTCTCACGCGCGTAGATCGCCAGCACGTTATCCACGGGCACTTCGATCTTGCGCGACACGCCACCGAAGCGCGCGCTGAACGTAATCCACTCGTTCCCCATATCGAGACCGCTGGTCGCGTCGAAGCTCACGTTCAGCACGATTTCGTTGTTCTTCACGAATTCGCGCGGCACGCTGGTATTGCCGTCGACGAAGACTGCGATGTACGGCGTGAAGCCGTTATCCGTACACCATTCGTAAATGGCCCGGATCAGATAGGGCTTGGTGGATGTTTCAGACATTACGCTTTGCGGTGGCGACGTCGGATGTGTCTTAGCGACGCATCACCTTTTCAGACGGGGTCAGAGCTTCGATGTAGGCCGGGCGGCTGAAGATACGCTCGGCGTACTTCAGCAGCGGCGCGGCGTTCTTCGACAGCTCAATGCCATAGTGATCCAGACGCCACAGCAGCGGGGCGATGGCGACGTCGAGCATCGAGAACTCTTCGCCGAGCATGTACTTGTTCTTGACGAAAATCGGGGCCAGTTGCGTCAGGCGGTCACGAATCGCGGCGCGGGCGCGCTCGTGATTCTTTTCAGCGGCCTTGCCCTTTTCGTTTTCCAGCACGTAGACGTGCGTGAACAGTTCCTTCTCGAAGTTGAACAGGAACAGACGGGCACGGGCGCGCTGCACCGGGTCGGCCGGCATCAGCTGCGGGTGCGGGAAGCGCTCGTCGATATACTCGTTGATGATGTTCGATTCGTACAGGATCAGGTCACGTTCGACGAGGATCGGTACCTGGCCGTACGGGTTCATCACCGAGATATCTTCCGGCTTGTTGAACAGGTCAACGTCGCGGATCTCGAAGTCCATGCCCTTTTCGAACAGGACAAGGCGGCAACGTTGGGAAAACGGGCAAGTGGTACCCGAATACAACACCATCATGGTTGAATTCCTTGGGTGTGGAGTGCGCCAGATCGATATAACTTCAGCGAACTTGGCAGAGCTAGGTCGGACAGGGCAAACATTCTGTCAGAACGCCCTATCGAAAAGCAAATAAGTTACAAATACAAGGTGTGCCCCCAAGCCGACTTGACCGAACGGCAGCCCGGTGTCGCGTAAAACAAAAGGGCCGACGCGGTGCTGCACTGCTGCAACCTCCGCGCCGGCCCTTCGGCGGGCACCGCCAGGCTGTTACAACCAGCCTGACAAGCCACACAGGCTTACCTCACATCTTTCCAGTAAGCGGCATTCAGGCGCCAGGCAAACACGGTGAACATGCCCAGGAACAGGAGCACCCACACGCCCAGACGCTTGCGATGGCTTTGTTCCGGCTCGGCCATCCAGTTCAGGTAGTTCACCAGATCGGCTGCGGCCTGGTCATATTCCTGCGAGCTCAGCTTGCCCGGGGTGATCTGCTCGAAACCTGTGAACTTGTGCACCTTCTCGCCGTGTTCCTCGGCTTCCGCGAACTTGGCGGCGCGCTGGCCCTGCAGTTCCCACAGCACGTGCGGCATGCCGACGCTCGGGAAGACCAGGTTGTTCCAGCCCGTGGCGCGGGTGTCATCACGGTAGAACGTGCGCAGGTACGTGTAGAGCCAGTCGTTGCCGCGAGCGCGGGCGATGACCGACAGGTCCGGGGGAATCGCGCCGAAGAATGCCTTGGCGTCCTTCGGGTGCATCGCGATTGTCATCGTTTCGCCCACCTTGCCCGCCGAGAACAGCAGGTTCTGCTGGATCTGTTCGTCGGTAAGGTCCAGGCCCTTGAGCCGGTTGTAGCGCATCATCGACGCGCCGTGGCAATTCAGGCAGTAGTTGACGAACAGCTTGGCACCGCGCTGCAGCGATGACACATCGCTCGTGTCCAGCGGCGCCGGCTCCAGCGGGAAGCCCCCTTCTGAAGCCATCGCGGGCATTGCCGCGAAACAAGCGCCGACCAGTGCGAAGATCGAAAGCAACTTTTTCATCTTGTGTCCTTGTCCTCTTGTAGGGTCGCGCAGCGTCTTAGTGCGGATGGAACGTGACGCGCTCCGGCACCGGCTTGAACGTGCCGGCACGGCTCCACAGCGGCATGGTCAGGAAGAAGGCGAAGTACAGCAGCGTACCGAGCTGCGACACCTTCTCACCCACCGGCGACGGCGGTTGCACGCCGAGGTAGCCGAGGATCAGGAACACCACCACGAAGACAACCAGGATCGTCTTGTGGAATGCGGGACGGTAGCGGATGGACTTGACCGGCGAGCAATCGAGCCACGGCATGAAGAACAGCACGATCACCGATCCGCCCATCACCAGCACGCCCCAGAACTTGGCGTCGATGAAATAGAAGCCCACGGCCAGGATCACCAGGATCGCCACCGAACCCATCTTGATGCGTGCATCCTTGGTGCGCAGGAACACCATGCCCAGCACGATGGCGAAGAACGCCCACAGGATCGGCAGGAAGTTCGCCGTGGTTGCGCGCAGCATCGAGTAGAACGGCGTGAAGTACCACACCGGCGCGATGTGCGGCGGTGTCTTCAACGGATCCGCCGGGAAGAAGTTGTTGGCTTCCAGGAAATAGCCGCCCACCTCCGGGAAGAAGAAGATCACGGCCGAGAAGATGATCAGGAAGCCGGCCACGCCCAGCAGGTCATGCACCGAGTAGTACGGGTGGAACGGGATGCCATCGAGCGGAATGCCGTTTTCATCCTTCTTCGCCTTGATTTCCACGCCGTCCGGGTTGTTCGAGCCCACTTCGTGCAGCGCGATGATGTGCGCCACCACCAGGCCCAGCAGCACCAGCGGCACCGCGATCACGTGGAAGGAGAAGAATCGGTTCAGCGTGGCATCGCTCACCACGTAGTCACCGCGGATGAACAGCGACAGGTCCTGGCCGATCACCGGAATCGCCGAGAACAGGTTCACGATCACCTGCGCGCCCCAATAGGACATCTGGCCCCAGGGCAGCAGGTAGCCCATGAACGCTTCGGCCATCAGGCACAGGAAGATCAGGCAGCCGAAGATCCAGACCAGTTCGCGCGGCTTTCGGTACGAACCGTACAGCAGCCCCCGGAACATGTGCAGGTACACCACGACGAAGAACGCCGAAGCGCCGGTGGAGTGCATGTAGCGGATCAGCCAGCCCCATGGCACTTCGCGCATGATGAATTCCACGCTGGCGAATGCCACTGGAATGCCAGCCGCGTTCAGCGTGCCGTCCGGCTTGTAGTTCATCACCAGGAAGATGCCGGTGACGATCTGGATCACCAGCACCAGCAGTGCGAGCGAACCAAAGAAGTACCAGAAGTTGAAGTTCTTCGGCGCGTAGTACTTGGAGAGGTGGTCTTCCCAAAGTTGGGTGGCTGGGAAGCGGGCGTCGATCCAACCCAGCAGCCCGGTAGTCTTGACTTCTTTTTCGGCCGCCATGATCAGGCTTCTCCTTTCTCGTCCTTGCCGATCACGAGCTTGGTGTCGGTCAGGAACTGGTACGGGGGTACGTCAAGGTTCTGCGGGGCCGGTTTGTTCTTGAACACGCGGCCAGCCAGGTCGAAGGTCGAGCCATGGCACGGGCAGAGGAAGCCGGGATCAGCGCCGAGCTGAGGGTTGGCGCCTGCGGGAAATGGGCCGGATGGCGAGCAGCCGAGGTGGGAACAGATTCCAACCACGACCAGCAGGTCCTTGTGGTCGGCACGGGAACGGCTTTCGTTCTTGCAGTACTCCGGCGTCGGCATCGTGAAGGGGACGTCGGAATTAGGGTCTGCGACTTCGGCGTCGGTCTTCTTCAGGGAAGCCATCATCTCCGGCGTGCGCCGCAGAATCCAGACTGGCTTGCCACGCCACTCCACCGTCATCATCTCACCGGGCTTCAGGGCGCCAATGTCCGCCTCGACCGGTGCGCCCGCAGCCTTCGCCTTCTCGGAAGGTGCAAAGGTACTCACGAACGGTACTGCTACTGCTACGCCTCCTACGCCGCCTGCGACAGAAGTCGCGATCAACCAATTGCGGCGACCTTTGTCCACGCTCTTCACGTCTTGCTGGTCACTCATTCCAAACCCCAGGGGATGTCATCAATTGAATCTTGCGTCAACAAAAAATTATACCTGAGGCACATCTGGCGACGATAGGCGAACTACGGATAGCCGACCGCGCTTTTATCGGTCATGGAGACGCAATTTCCGCATCCAGACTTGCACTCGAGGGTGCGATGATGCAGTCTCTGTCAAACTCAGACGTTAATCTGGAACAACAAAACGGAGAATAGCGCTATGGGAATGATGAGCGAGTTCAAGACCTTCGCCATGCGTGGCAATGTCATCGACCTGGCGGTCGGTGTCATCATCGGGGCGGCATTTGGCAAGATCGTCGATTCGGTCGTTAATGACCTGATCATGCCTGTCATCGGCAGAATCGTGGGAAAACTCGACTTTTCCAACATGTTTGTCATGCTGGCGGATCCCCCCCCAGGCACCCCGCAAACGCTGGATGCGCTGAAAAAAGCGGGCGTGCCGGTATTTGCTTACGGAAATTTCCTGACCATCGTGGTGAATTTCGTGATTCTCGCATTCATCATTTTCATGATGGTGCGTGCCTTCAACAAGATGCGCGAAAAGGAGGCAGAGCCTGCCGCGCCGGCCGTCACGCCGGAAGATATTGTTCTGCTCCGCGAAATTCGCGACAGCCTGAAAGCCCCGCGCAGCTGATGATTGCGGCCCGGCTCAGACCGGGTTCGGAATGTCGATGAAAGTGTGACGCAGCCCGAAGCGCTGCGCCAGATGTTCGCCCACTGCACGGATGCCGTAGCGTTCCGTCGCATGATGACCGGCAGCCAGATAGGCCACGCCGCTCTCCCGCGCCAGGTGCGTGGTGGGCTCGGACACCTCCCCACTCATATAAAGATCCACGCCCGCGTCCACCGCGGCCGCGAAGTACCCCTGCGCGCCGCCGGTACACCAGCCCACAGTGCGGATCATCTGGTCGGCGTCGCCGATGACCAGCGGCTCCCGCTCCAGCACGCCACCCACATGGGCCGCAAAGGCGCTGAGCGGCATGGGCTGCGGCAGCGTGCCGGTCCAGCCCAACTGATCATCGCTGAAGCGGCCCGTCGGGGTGATCCCGAGCTGCAGACCCAGTTGGGCGTTGTTGCCAAGCTCAGGATGGCTGTCTAGCGGCAGATGGTACGCCAGCAGATTGATATCGGCGCCCAGCAGGCGCTTCAGGCGGGCGTGTTTCTGGCCAACGATACAGGCGTCCTCATTTTTCCAGAAATAGCCGTGGTGCACGAGGATGGCGTCCGCGCCGGCTTCGATCGCCGCATCGATCAGCGCCAAGCTCGCCGTCACACCGGTGACAATATGGGCAACCTCCGGCCGACCCTGCACCTGGAGTCCATTCGGGCAATAGTCCTTGAAACGGGAAACCTGCAGCAGGTCGTTCAAGTACAATTCAAGCTCTTTTGTTTTCATTTTCTGCTCAAAAATCCAATATGTTGCGCCGCTTCTGGCTGTTCTTCGCTCAGGCTGTCACGGTTGTTCTGGCCGTGTGGTTCGTCGTGGCCACACTCAAACCCGAGTGGCTGCAGCGCGGGCGGGTGGCCGTGCAATCGGGTTCGCCCATTGTGGCGCTAAAAGAGGTCGTCCCCAGTGTGGAAGGTTCGGCCGCTCCGGGGTCCTATAGCGAGGCGGCCCGCCTTGCCATGCCCGCAGTCGTCAATATTTTCACCAGCAAGAACGGATCGAAGCGATCGCCCAATAATCCGCAGGCCGAAGATCCGTGGTTCCGGTTCTTCTTTGGCGACCGCTTGCCGGAGCGCCAAGAGCCGGTGTCGAGCTTGGGCTCGGGCGTGATCGTCAGTGCCGAAGGTTACATTCTAACCAACCACCACGTTGTGGATGGCGCCGACGAAATCGAGGTGGCGCTGACCGACGGACGCAAGGCAAATGCCAAGGTGGTGGGCTCCGATCCCGAAACCGACCTTGCCGTGCTGAAGGTCACGCTCAAGGACTTGCCTGCGATCACGCTGGGGCGGATCGAGAACGTGAAGGTGGGCGATGTGGTGCTGGCTATCGGCAACCCGTTTGGTGTCGGCCAGACCGTGACAATGGGTATTGTCTCGGCGCTCGGCCGCAGCCATCTCGGCATCAACACATTCGAGAACTTCATTCAGACCGATGCAGCGATCAACCCCGGTAACTCTGGTGGTGCACTGGTCGACGCACAGGGCAATCTGCTTGGCATCAACACGGCGATCTATTCGCGCTCCGGCGGCTCGCTCGGTATTGGCTTTGCGATTCCTGTGTCGACCGCCAAGCAAGTCATGGAATCGATCATCTCCACGGGTAGCGTGACACGTGGCTGGATCGGCGTGGAGCCGCAGGATCTGACCCCAGAGATTGCCGAGTCTTTCGGGCTCGAAGCCAAGGAAGGCGCGCTGATTGCAGCGGTGGTCCAGGGTGGGCCAGCTGACAAGGCCGGCGTCAAACCTGGGGATGTGCTGGTCTCGGTCGACAATCAATCGATCTCGGACACCACCGCCCTGCTCAACGCGATTGCACAGTTGAAACCGGGCGCCGAGGTGAAGATGAAGGTGATTCGACGCGGCAAACCGGCGGAACTCACTGTCACGATCGGCAAGCGCCCGCCTCCTCCGCGCAGGCCGATGCCGCTGGATGAGGAAGAGTAGGCAAGCTCGCTGCTCGCTAGTAAGTCATCCGGCATAGATATCAATACAAAAACCCCCGTCAGCAGTGACGGGGGTTTTTGTTTGTGCTGGCTGGGAGAGATATTCGTTTGGGTACATCGGCCCCCCCCGGAAGCACACGGCGCTCTTCGGCACACATGGATTCCGAAGGTATTGCTGCGGTGGATGAGAAGCCTAGCGCCCTACGATCACAGACTCGCTGCCTTCGCCAACCCCGTCCGGGCCGGCAGCATAAGGGCGACTCACCTTCCGTGTCCGCGTGCCCGGCATCGCTTTGGTCATCGGTCAGCAAGCCGGTGGCCATCCAGTATCGGACCGGATGAAGCCTCCGATTCGGGCCCGAAACCTATCGCTGGCATGCCCACACAATCAAAGCCCCGGACAAAACAAAACGCCGGCATCCGAAAGGATGCCGGCGTTCTGAAGCCAATCTGAAGCGGGCTTACACCCGCGTCAAATTAGAACTTGTGGCGCAGGCCAACCATGGCGCCGAACTGGTTGTACGAACCCAGAGTCGTGCCGAAGCCGGAGCCACCGAGGCTGCCCGGGCTAGCCGACGACGTGCCCAGAGTCGAGCCGTCCTTGTTCTTCGTGTAGGCCACGTTGAAGTAGGCGTCCGTACGCTTCGAGAAAGCGTAGTCCGTCGACACAACGAAGCTCCACGGATCAGCACCGGTGTTGCGGAAGTCTTGGTAGTACGCGGCGCCGGTCAGCGACAGAGCCGGGGTCAGCTGGTAACCCATGCCCAGCCAGTACAGGTTCGAGACGTTCGCAATCTTCGCAGCGCCGTCAACGGTGTTCACACCACCCGGCAGAACTGCGCCGCCTTGAGCGTGAGCGTAACGGTAGCCAGCGAACACCTTGGCCGGGCCGAAGGCGTACGTACCAGCGATCGACGTGCGGCGGATCTTGGCGCCGTCAGCAGCAGCGATACCAACGTTGGTTTCGTCATAGATGGCGCCAACGGAGAACGGGCCACCGTTGTACATCACGCTTGCGCTCATCTCGCGGCCCAGGTGGTAGTTACCCGGAACTTCGCCGCTGATACCTTGGTAGACGCTAGCCGTGCCAGCCGTGTTCGAGCCGGTGCTGTACAGCAGCGAGCCGGTCAGGCCACCGAACGTACCGATGTACTTGATCGAGTTGTCAGCACGTTGCTGGAATTCCGGAGCTTGAGCCGTGATCGAGTAGTTCGGCGAGATGGCCATCGGGTCGAAGGCCAGACCGAAGTCATAGAACGGCGTCTGGTGGCGACCCAGGGTCAGCGTGCCGAACTGGCTTTGCATACCGACGAAGGCTTGACGACCGAACAGACGGTTGTTTTGGCCCGACGTACCGGTGTCAACGTTGAAACCGCTTTCCAGCACGAAAACGCCCTTCAGGCCACCGCCCAGGTCTTCAACGCCACGCAGGCCCCAACGGCTGCCCGACATGCCGCCCGAGTTCAGGCGCACGACGTCGTGGCTACCGGACACGCCCGGCTGGTGGTTAGCGTACTCGACGCCAGCGTCAACCACACCGTACAGGGTCACGCTCGACTGGGCATAGGCGCCACCAGCGGCCAGAGCGGCGACGGCAGCAGCAAACAGTTTCATCTTCATATCGACACTTTCCTTGTCAACTGATTGGGAAATCTTGGTTGCCCAAGTGTTTGGGCGACGCATTCACCTTCACGTCTGCGTCGTATTATGTGTCACCCCCCTTGCTCGCCAGAAGTCTTTTTCGCCGTAAACGCGGTTTACCGACGCTTCTTGTTGTGATGAAGCAACAGCAATTGGGAGGACTTTCACCAAATTGGTGCAATGCGCAGCATTCAGTCTCAGGGGTTGCCAGCCGTTAACTGATGTCCTGGGACTCAATCTGCCTGGGTTTCACCCTCGGCAGGTGCACCAAGCGGCTGTTTCGAGACGAATCGCGCCATCAGCAGCCCGAGTTCGTACAACGCGATCAGGGGTACGGCCAGCAGGAGCTGTGACATGACATCCGGCGGCGTGACGACTGCGGCGATAATAAATGCGCCGACGATCACATAAGGCCGGATTTGCTTGAGCTTCTCGAGCTCGACCACGCCGAATTTCACCAGCACGATCACCACTACCGGCACTTCGAACGTAATGCCGAAGGCCAGGAATGTCGTCATGGCGAAACTCAAGTATTTGTCGATGTCCGTCGACATGTCCGCGCCAAGCGGCGCGTTGTAGTGCGCCATGAAGTGGAACACGGTCGGGAACACCAGGAAGTATGCGAATGCGACGCCGCACAGGAACAGCACATAGGTACTGGACACCAGCGGCACGACCAGCTTCTTTTCATGCTGATAAAGTCCCGGCGCCACGAACTGCCAGATCTGGTACAGCACCCATGGCAAGGCGATGAGGAATGCGACCAGCATGGTCACCTTCATCGGAACGAAGAACGAGCCGGTGACATCGGTGACGATCATGCGTCCGCCCTTGGGCAGCGAATGCAGTAGCGGGGCCGCGAACAGATTGAAGATCTGTGGCGCCCAGTAGACCATGGCCAGGAAAACAATAATCACCCCCGCCACCGCCTTGACCAATCGCTCGCGCAATTCGATCAGGTGGGAGATGAAGGTTTCCTGCTGGGATTCGTCGTTGGGGTCTGCGGAGCCCGCCATGCTTATTCGAAGAAGGAACGGTTGCGGCCACTGGCGGGCCGGTGGCGCTTCACGCGTGCGGCGCCGGACTGCACCCACATGCGCGTGTTTTGCTGACGCTTGAACCAGATCGGACGCGCGCCCTGCTTGACGCGCCAACTCTTGCGGCCATTGTGCGACTTGTGCGCGCTGTCCCAGCTGGGCACATAGCCCGAACCCGTGTCGCTGGACGATGACGACGAGGCCGAGCCATCAAACGCTTCGTTAAGCGCCTGGGTGTGCTCGCTGACTTCCTTGTGGATGGTCTGCTCGACGTCGCGCGCGGCGTTCTCGAATTCCGTGCGCATCTTGCGCAGTTCCTCGAGTTCCACCTCGCGACTGACTTCGGCCTTGACGTCATTGATATAGCGCTGGGCGCGAC
Source organism: Cupriavidus metallidurans CH34 (assembly GCF_000196015.1). NCBI lineage: Bacteria > Pseudomonadati > Pseudomonadota > Betaproteobacteria > Burkholderiales > Burkholderiaceae > Cupriavidus > Cupriavidus metallidurans. The sequence goes on from NC_007973.1 coordinate 3,512,889, forward strand.
CGACCAGCGCGCCGACGGTCCGCGCGACCTTCGGCAAACGCTCGGGGCCGATCACGATCAGCGCGACGGCGCCGATCAGTGCCAGCTTGGAAATGCCGAGATCGATCATGCAGACATCAGAACAGGGACACGGGAATGGCGGGCCGTCGCAACGTACGTGGCGGCGGCCGCCGCAAGGGTGACTGGCAAGGAGAAAATTCCGTCAGACAATTATTGCTGACGCGACTTTTCCTTGGCTTCGACGTCGATGGTGGTGGAATCGCGCAGTTCCTTGGCCGGAGTCGGAGTGGCCGGCTCGTCGGTATTGCCTTCCTTCATGCCGTCCTTGAAGCCCTTTACCGCACCACCCAGATCCTGGCCAATATTGCGCAGCTTCTTGGTACCGAAAACGAGCATGACGATCACCAGCACGATCAGCCAATGCCAAATGCTAAACGAACCCATTTCTTGCTCCTGATAAAGCCGCGGGCGTCGGAAGATATGCCGCCCGGCCCCGTAGTTCCGTCCCTCAAAGGCCGCGCCGGGCGACGGTTGCCGGCGCGACACCGGACCGCGACATCCGTCCCGGTCCACTCATACCTTGGTTGCCCCGAACAGTCAGGGCGCCGGCGCCTTCCACTGGCTGCGCGGTCCGCCCATCACGTGGATGTGGAGGTGGAACACTTCCTGTCCTCCGTCGGTGCCGGTGTTGATCACCGTCCGGAATCCATTGTTGCAGCCGGCCTGGCGTGCCAGTTCGGGCACCTTAAGCATCATTCTAGCAAGCACATCCGATTCGCCGGGACCGCAATCGGCCAACGAATCGACATGCGATTTAGGAATCAGCAGAAAGTGTACCGGCGCTTTGGGGTGGATATCGTGAAACGCCAGCAAGTCTTCGTCCTCATACACCTTGTTCGAAGGAATCTGGCCGGCCACGATCTTGCAGAAAATGCAATTGTCCTGGGTTTTCATGGAGATCTTGTTGCAGCTTGTCCGAATAATGCCTAGTCACTTCCGGACTTGCCGCCATCGTCTTGGGACGCCTCAGAACTGCTCGTCCGGATACATCGGCTTGCGATCATTCAGATACAGCCAGCCTTTGACGATACGATACAGCATCCACAATGACAGAACACTCCACAGGCCGATCGCCACCGGAAACAGCAATACCGTGACGAACATGCAGCCGCCCACCACGAACCACACAATAGACCACCAGAACGTGCGGATCTGCCAGGCGAAGTGCGAAGCGTAGAGCGTGCCCCGAGTGTCGTCGCGCTTCACGTAATTGACGATGATCGCGATCAACGCCGTGATGCCACCGGTGAACCAGTGGACTGCATAGAGCGCATAAAGAATGTGCGTGAGCTTGCGCAGGCCATCGAGCCTGTCAGCATCCGCGGTCGTCGTGACTTGCGAGGTATAGTCCGTCGCCATCATGCCCTCCAGGATCAAGCCGCGCCCGAACCGGTTCGGGCCGCGTGACTCGTATCCTACTCCTTGCGGCTGGCCTTCTCGACCAGTCCGGACAATCCTTCGCGGCGCGCCAGTTCATTGACGACGTCTTCCGGGGTCCGACCGATGCGAGCCAGCAGCACCATGGTGTGGAACCACAGGTCGGCCACCTCGTAGACCACCTTGCTAACGGCCTCGTCGGCCAAGTCTGCAGCCCGTGCATCCTTGGCGGCCATGACCGTTTCGGTGGCTTCCTCGCCGATCTTCTTGAGAATCGCGTCGTCACCCTTCTTGAACAGCTTGGCGACATAGGATTTCTCCGGGTCACCACCGTTTTCGGGCTTGCGCGATTCCAGCGTGGCCGCCACGCGGGCCAGGATATCGGCCTGAGACAGGTTATCGCTCATGGCTTGGCCGCGTAGATCGAGGACGGGTCCTTGAGCACCGGCTCGACGGTCTGCCAGTCCCCGGACTCGACATCGCCCTCGAACTTCTGGAAGAAGCATGAGTGACGGCCGGTGTGGCAGGCGATGCTGTCGATCTGCGTCACCTTGAGCAACACCACGTCTTCGTCACAATCCAGACGAATCTCATGCACTTTCTGGACGTGGCCTGATTCTTCGCCCTTGTGCCACAGGCGCTTGCGCGAGCGCGACCAGAACACGGCCTCGCCCAGTTCCACCGTGCGTTGCAGCGCGTCGCGATTCATGAACGCGAACATCAGGACGTCGTTGGAACCGACTTCCTGGACGATCACCGGCACCAGACCGTTGTCGTCCCACTTCACCTTGTTCAACCACTTCTTCGCCATGATCACATCCGGACGGGAATGCCCTCGCGGGCCATGAAAGCCTTTGCCTCACCAACGGTGTGCTCGCCATAGTGGAAGATGCTGGCGGCCAGTACGGCGTCGGCGTGTCCCAGGCGGATGCCATCGGCCAGATCCTGCAGGCCACCGACCCCGCCAGATGCAATAACGGGCACGGGCACCGCGTCGCTGACAGCACGCGTGAGTTCGAGGTCGAACCCGCTCTTCGTGCCATCGCGATCCATGCTGGTCAGCAGAATCTCGCCCGCGCCGCGCCGTGCCATCTCGCGGGCCCACTCCACCGCATCGAGTCCGGTGGCCTTGCGGCCGCCGTGAGTGAACACTTCCCAGCGCGGCGGTTCGCCGGGCGCGGAGCTGCGCTTGGCGTCGATGGCCACAACGATGCACTGCGAGCCGTACTTGCCCGTTGCGTCGGACACGAGCTGCGGATTGGCGATGGCCGACGAGTTCACGCTGATCTTGTCTGCGCCTGCATTCAGCAGTCGCCGCACATCTTCCACAGTGCGCACGCCACCCCCGACGGTCAGCGGTATGAACACCTGCGACGCCACCGCCTCGATGATGTGCAGGATCAGGTCGCGGCCGTCGCTGGTTGCCGTGATGTCGAGAAATGTGATTTCATCAGCACCCTGCTCGTCGTAGCGCCGCGCGATCTCGACGGGATCGCCCGCGTCGCGCAGCTCGACGAAATTGACACCCTTGACCACCCGCCCATTGGTCACGTCCAGGCAGGGGATGATACGTTTGGCTAACATGAGTTTCCTTGCCCGCCGTCGCCCGCATCGGCGACGGCTGGTTGTGGCGCGCGAGCTTGGATTACTCCGCGCCCAGCTTGTCCGCGTGGGCCTGGGCCGCCGCGAAATTCAGGTCGCCCGAGTAGATCGCGCGGCCGCAGATCACGCCTTCCACGCCTTCGCCTTCCACGGCGCAAAGCTGGTCGATGTCGGCCATGTTCGACAGGCCACCGCTGGCGATCACCGGGATCGACATCGACCGGGCCAGCTTGACCGTGGCGTCGATATTGATGCCCTGCAGCATGCCGTCGCGACCGATGTCGGTGTAGATGATCGACTCGACACCGTAGTCTTCGTACTTGCGTGCCAGGTCCGCCACCTCGTGACCGGTCAGCTTGCTCCAGCCATCGGTGGCCACCTTGCCGTCCTTGGCATCGAGGCCGACGATGATGTGGCCGCCGAATGCGGCGCAAGCGTCCTTGAGGAAGCCGGGGTTCTTCACCGCTGCCGTGCCGATGATCACGTACGACAGGCCGTCATCGAGCCAGCGCTCGATGGTATTCAGATCGCGGATGCCGCCGCCAAGCTGGACGGGGATCTCGTCGCCAACCTCGGCAATGATGGCCTTGATGGCGGCTTCGTTGCGTGGCTTGCCAACGAATGCGCCATTCAAGTCGACCAGATGCAGGCGACGCGCGCCCTGGTTGACCCAGTGACGTGCCATGGCGGCGGGATCTTCGGAAAAGACGGTGGCCTGGTCCATGTCGCCTTGTTTGAGGCGTACACACTGACCGTCCTTCAGGTCGATGGCCGGAATGAGCAACATATGCGTGACGAGCGTGGTGGTTGTGTAAAGGGAAAAAGGTAGCGATTCCGACGCCGGGCGTCGGCGCTCAGGTCATGTCAGTTTGGCAAAAGATGCGCAGTCTGGTTGGTGGCTCTGAACGAAAAGGTGATCGCTGTACGGTATTACTGGCGCTTCAGGTAACAGGTGCTTCTGACGCTTTACGGATTCCAGTGCACGAAATTCCGGTATAGCTGCAAACCCATCGCGGCGCTCTTCTCCGGGTGAAACTGCGTGGCGAAAATATTATCGCGTGCCACCGCACTGGTAAACACGACGCCATATTCAGTCTCGCCGGCGATGTGGGCCGGATCCTGCGCGTGCACATAGTAGCTGTGCACGAAGTAAAACCAGCTGTTGTCCGGAATGCCATTCCACAGCGGATGCGGCTTCGACTGGCGTACCCGGTTCCATCCCATCTGCGGCACCTTGTAGCGCGAGCCGTCGGGCTGCGTCATGCCTTCCAGTTCAAAACGGATCACCTCGCCGGGCATCAGCCCCAGCGCCGGCGTGCTGCGTTCGCCCGCACGAGCTTCGCTGCTACGTTCGAACAGCATCTGTTCGCCAACGCACACGCCCAGCATCGGCTTGGTCGCGGCGGCTTCCAGTACCGCCTCCTGCAGGCCGGAATTGCCAAGCGCGCCCATGCAGTCAGGCATCGCGCCCTGCCCCGGCAGGACCACGCGGTCTGCCGCGCGGATCGCTTCCGGGCGATCCACAACCTGGACATCCGCCTCCGGCGCCGCCGTGCGCAGGGCCTGCGCTACCGAGCGCAGGTTGCCCATGCCGTAATCCACAATTGCTATGGTAGTCATGATTTCAAAACAGGCAACAATGTCTTCAGCCCGTCCACAATGAATTCAACGGCCAGCGCCGAGAGTATTAGACCCATCAGGCGCGTGCCAATATTGATCCCGGTCTGTCCGATCACCCGCGCGATGGGGTCAGCCGCGCGGAACGTCACATACACCACAGCGCCAAGCAACACGCCAATGCCAACCAGGATCAGCAACTGGTACCAGTGCTGCGTCTTGCCCGCATAGACGATCACGGTACTGATCGACCCCGGCCCGGTCAGCAGCGGCAGCGCCAGCGGCACCACCGCGATACTGGCCTTGGCTTCGGCCTCATTCTCTTCCTCCGGCGTGGCCTTGGTACGACTGGTCTGCGCGTTCAGCATGTTCATGGCCATCATGACCATTAGCAAGCCGCCACCCACTTCCAGCGAGGCCACCGAGATATTGAAGAACTCGATGATCTGCTGGCCGAGCAACGCCGAGACCCCCACCACGATCGCCACCGATACCGATGCCGTCTTGATGGTCCGCAGCTTTTCCGCCTCGGTCTGCTGGCTGGTCAGGCTGATGAAGAACGGGATCGCCCCGATCGGATTGATCAGCGCCAGCAGCGAGATGAAGGACTTGAGCGTATCCATCGGGTGCGGGTGTCGGTGGTGGTCAGCGGGCGCCGCAACCAGCCGGCACGCCTACAGGGTGGCGCGTGAGATCAACCTGGCTTAGAGCGTGCCCTTGGTCGACGGAATCGTGTTGGCCGCGCGCGGATCCAGCTCCACCGCCATGCGCAGCGCACGCCCGAAGGCCTTGAACACCGTTTCGCATTGATGATGGGCGTTGATGCCGCGAATATTGTCGATATGGAGCGTCACGCCGGCGTGATTGACGAAACCGCGGAAGAACTCGATCGTCAGGTCAACGTCGAAGCTACCCACACGGGCGCGCGTGAACGGCACGTGGAACTCCAGGCCCGGACGGCCCGAGAAGTCGATCACCACCCGCGACAGGCACTCGTCGAGCGGCACGTAGCTGTGCCCATAGCGCGTGATGCCCTTCTTGTCGCCGATGGCACGCGCCACGGCCTGGCCCAGCGTGATGCCGACGTCTTCCACCGTATGGTGATCGTCGATATGGGTATCGCCCGTGGCTTCGACCTCGAGGTCGAACATGCCATGGCGGGCAATCTGATCCAGCATGTGGTCGAGGAACGGCACGCCGGACGCCAGTTTCTGGCGGCCAGTGCCATCGAGATTCAGCGAAACGCGGATCTGCGTTTCCGAAGTATTGCGGGTGACCTCTGCGACACGCATGGTGGGGTTAATCCTGCAACGAGGCCTTGAATGCCTCAAGAAACTGCGCGTTTTCTTCCGGAGTGCTGACCGTCACGCGCAGACAGTTGGCCAGCAACGTGTGCATTTTACTCACGTTCTTGATCAATACCTTCCGGGCCAGCAGGCGATCGAAGATCTGTGCAGCATTCGGCACGCGCACCAGCACGAAGTTGGCCGCGCTCGGGAACACCGTCACGCCCGGCATTCCGGCCATGGCCTCGACCAGTTTCGACCGTTCCGCACGCAACTTGGCGGCCTGGTCATCCAGTACGGCCACGTGTTCGAGGGCGAACAGCGCGGTGGCTTCGGTCAGCACGTTGACGTTGTACGGCGGGCGCACCTTGTCGAGCTGCGACAACCATTCGGGCGCGCCGGCTACATAGCCCAGACGGATACCGGCCAGACCAAGCTTCGACACGGTACGCATGACCAGCAGGTTGCCGAATTCCGTCAGGCGCGGCATCCAGCTTTCCTGCGCGAACGGCTGGTACGCCTCGTCGACCACCACCAGGCTCTGGCACACCTCGCCTTGGGCGGCACGCACGATCGCCGCCATATCGTCGGCGTCGAACAGGTTGCCCGTTGGGTTGTTCGGGTAGGCCAGATAGATGATGGCGGGCTTGTGCTCGGCCATCGCCGCCAGCATTGCCGCGCGGTCCAGCGTGAAGTCCGGGCGCAGCGGCACACCAACGAACTCGAGCCCGGCGAACTGCGCCGACATTGCGTACATGACGAAGCCCGGCACCGGCGCCATCACCTTGGCACCCGGCCTGGCCGCGGCCAGCGACAACATGCTGATGATTTCGTCGGAGCCATTGCCCAGCAGCACATCCATGCCGGCCGGCACGTTCATCACCGTCTTGAGCTTGGCGCGCAGCGCCTCGCTGCTCGGCACCGGATAGCGATTCAGCGCGACCTCGCCGAGCCGCGCGGCCAGTTGCGCGCGCAGCTCGGGCGGCAGCCGGTACGGATTCTCCATCGCGTCGAGCTTCACCAGTCCGTGCGAATCGGCCACGTGGTAGGCGCCCATGGCGCGCACGTCGTCACGGATGATGCGTTCGATCAGGGATGGGTCTACGGCTGACATGATGGTCCTCGTTGGTCCTGCTTTGATGAATCCAGCTTAACGTTTGAAGCGGTACTCGGCACTGCGCGCGTGGGCCTGCAGGCCTTCGCCATAGGCAAGCTCGGCAGCGATCTGGCCCAGCATCTGCGCACCGTTCTCGCTCACCTCGATCAGGCTCGAACGCTTCTGGAAGTCATAGACACCCAGCGGCGACGAAAAACGGGCGGTGCGCGAAGTGGGGAGCACGTGGTTCGGGCCGGCACAGTAGTCGCCGAGCGACTCGCTCGTGTAACGGCCCAGGAAGATGGCGCCGGCATGGCGAATCTTCTCGCTCCACTGGCGCGGATTCTCGGCGGAGATCTCGAGGTGCTCCGGCGCGATCGCGTTGGCAATCTCGCAGGCTTCCTCCATGTCGCGCACCTTGACCAGTGCGCCACGGCCCGACAGCGACGCGGCGATGACCTCGCGGCGGGGCATCGTCGGCAACTGGCGCTGGATACTTTCCAGCACGCGGTTCAGGTACTCGGCATCCGGGCACAGCAGGATCGATTGCGCGAGTTCGTCGTGCTCGGCCTGCGAGAACAGGTCCATCGCCACCCAGTCGGGGTCGGTGGTGCCATCGCAGATCACGAGGATTTCCGACGGGCCGGCGATCATGTCGATACCGACCGTGCCGAACACGCGGCGCTTGGCAGCGGCCACGTAGGCATTGCCCGGGCCGACGATCTTGTCGACCTGCGGCAGCGTGGCGGTGCCGTACGCGAGCGCGCCCACGGCCTGCGCGCCACCAATCGTGTACACGCGATCGACGCCGGCGATCTGCGCGGCGGCCAGCACCAGTTCGTTACGCACGCCGCCCGGCGTCGGGACGACCATGATGACTTCCTTGACGCCAGCCACGCGCGCCGGAATTGCATTCATCAGCACCGACGACGGGTAGGCGGCCTTGCCACCCGGCACGTAGAGGCCCACGCGGTCGAGCGGGGTCACCTTCTGGCCCAGCATCGTGCCATCGGCCTCGGTGTATTCCCAGCTATGGCTGCCGCATTCGATTTTCTGCTTCTCGTGGTACGCACGCACGCGGGCAGCGGCGGCTTCCAGCGCGGCGCGGCGCTTCGGCTCGAGGTCCTCCAGCGCGGCTTCCAGTTCGGATTGCGACAATGCCAGTGCCGACATCGACGAGGCCTCCATGCGATCGAAGCGGCGCGTGTACTCGAGCACGGCCTCGTCGCCACGGCGGCGCACATCGGCCAGGATATCGGCAGCAGCGCGGTCGATCGCCTCGTCTTCGGATGCTTCGAACGCCAGCACCTGACGCAGCGCGCCGGCGAAACCGGGCTCGCGCGAATCAAGCCGGCGGATCGACAGGTTTTCCATTTCGGTATCGTTCATGACTTCTTTCCTCGCGGGTCTCCGGTCACCGCCCGCCTCAGGCGAGCGCGGCCGAGGCCCGTTCAAATGCATCGAGAATCGGCGCCAGCCGTTCGCGCTTGAGTTTGAGCGCTGCCTGGTTGACCACCAGACGCGACGAGATCTGGACGATCTCCTCCACCTCGACGAGGTTATTGGCGCGCAAGGTGCTGCCGGTGCTGACCAGATCGACGATCGCGTCGGACAGCCCCACCAGCGGCCCCAGTTCCATCGAACCGTAGAGCTTGATCAGATCAACGTGCACACCCTTCTTCGCGAAGTGCTCGCGCGCGGTCTGCACGTACTTGGTGGCCACGGCCAGGCGCGCGCCCTGGCGCACCGCATTGACGTAGTCGAAGCCGGCCGGCACCGCCACAGACATGCGGCAGCGCGCGATGTTCAGGTCGATCGGCGCGTAGAGGCCGGCCATGCCGTGCTCCATCAACACGTCCTTGCCGGCCACGCCGAAATCGGCCGCGCCGTACTGCACGTAGGTCGGCACGTCCGAAGCACGCACGATGATCACGCGCACAGCCGGATCGGACGTGGGCAGGATCAGTTTGCGCGAAGTCTCGGGATCCTCTGTCACCTGAATGCCGGCGGCAGCCAGCAGTGGCAGCGTTTCCTTGAAGATGCGGCCCTTTGACAGTGCCAGCGTAAGCTGGTCGGGCGAAGCATTGAAAGCGGGGCTCATCGTAGATTCTTCAGCAGTGTTCGGGGGCGGCTTGCCGTTTCGGCATCGTTCGTGGCGGGCGTCGTGCCTCAGCTGATGCGGAGGATCTTCGCGCCGACCGCGGACAGCTTGTTTTCCATGCGGTCGTACCCACGATCCAGGTGGTAGATGCGGTCGATCACCGTCTCGCCATCCGCCACCAGACCCGCGATCACGAGACTGGCCGACGCGCGCAGGTCGGTGGCCATCACGCTGGCGCCGGACAGTCGCGGCACACCGGTCACCACGGCCGTATTGCCTTCGGCGGTGATGTTGGCGCCCAGGCGGTTCAGTTCCTGCACGTGCATGAAGCGGTTCTCGAAGATCGTCTCGGTGATACGCGCGGTACCCTCGGCGACGGCATTGAGCGCCATGAATTGCGCCTGCATGTCGGTCGGGAACGCCGGGTATTCGGAGGTGCGGAAGCTCACGGCCTGCGCGCGCTGCGGCATGGCCAGGCGAATCCAGTCATCACCGGTTTCCACGGTAGCGCCGGCTTCGCGCAGCTTGATCAGCACAGCGTCGAGAATCAGCGGCGGGATGCCGCGCAGCACGATGTCGCCAAGCGTGGCCGCTGCGGCGCACAGGAACGTGCCCGCCTCGATGCGGTCGGCCACTACCTTGTGCTCGGCGCCGTGCAGGCGATCCACGCCCTGCACCACCAGGCGGTCAGTACCGATGCCTTCGATCTTGGCGCCCATCTTCACCAGCAGTTCGGCCAGGTCGGTGACCTCGGGCTCGCGCGCGGCGTTTTCAAGCACGGTCTCGCCTTCGGCCAGCGTGGCTGCCATCAGCAGATTCTCGGTGCCGGTCACGGTGATCATGTCCGTGACCACGCGAGCGCCCTTCAGACGATTGGCGCGGGCATGAATGAAGCCGTGCTCGATGGTGATCTCGGCGCCCATCGCTTGCAGGCCCTTGATGTGCTGGTCCACCGGACGCGCGCCAATGCCGCAACCACCGGGCAGCGATACACGTGCCTCGCCAAAGCGCGCCACCAGCGGCCCGAGCACGAGAATCGACGCGCGCATCGTCTTCACGAGGTCGTACGACGCTTCGGGCGAGTTGATGTCGGCGCCCTGCAACGTGGCGACGCCGTCGACCATCTCGGCCTTCATGCCCATCTGGCGCAGCAGCTTGAGCATGGTGCGCGTGTCCTGCAGGTCGGGAACGTTGCCGATGGTCACCGTATCGGCGGTCAGCAGGCCGGCGCACAGGATCGGCAGCGCAGCGTTCTTGGCGCCCGAGATGCGGATTTCGCCCTTGAGCGGCCCATTGCCCTGGATCTGGAATTTGTCCATGTTCTGTCAGTAGTCCCAGCCGGGCACACGCCCAGCCGGCAAAGTTGTTCTGTGGTGCGGAACGCCGCTTACTTGCCGCCAGCCTGCCATTCGGCGGGGGTCAGCGTCTTCATCGACAGCGCGTGGATCTCCGCGCGCATCCGCTCTCCCAGCGCCGCGTACACGCGCTGGTGCCGCTGGATCAGGCGTTTGCCATCGAACTCCGCGCTCACGATCGTCGCGAAGAAGTGCTGGCCGTCGCCGTCCACTTCCAGATGTTCGCAGGGCAATCCTTGGGCAATGTAATCCCTGACTTGTTCCGGTGTTGGCAGCATGTCTATCTCTGGTTGAATCCGTTAGGGCGGCACATCAGTACCGTAGCTTGTATCCGTTGCGCAGCAGCCGCAGCGCCAGCGCCGCCAGCACCACGAAGGCCACGACCACGACGGCCAGGCTCTGCAGCGGCGGCACGTCCGACACGCCAAAGAAGCCGTAGCGGAAGCCGTCGATCATGTAGAAGAACGGGTTCGCGTGGGACACAGCCTGCCAGAACGCCGGCAGCGAATGTATGGAATAGAAGACGCCGGACAGGAACGTCGCGGGCATGATCAGGAAGTTCTGAAACGCGGCCAGCTGGTCGAATTTTTCGGCCCAGATGCCGGCGATCAGGCCCAGCGTGCCGAGAATGCCCGCGCCCATCAGGCCGAACACCAGGATCCAGCCGATATGGGCGAAATGCAGGTTGGCGAACCAGGCGGTCACCAGCAGCACGCCCAGGCCGACGCAGAGCCCACGGATGATCGACGCCACCACGTAGGCGCCAAACATTTCCCAGTGCGACAGCGGCGGCAGCAGGATGAACACCAGGTTGCCCGTGATCTTTGACTGGATCAGCGACGACGAGCTGTTCGCGAACGCATTCTGCAGCACGCTCATCATTACCAGGCCCGGCACCAGGAACGCGGTATAGCTGATCTGGTCGTAGACGCGCACGCGGTCTTCCAGCACGTGACCAAAGATCAACAGGTACAGCACAGCGGTCAGGACCGGCGCGGCCACGGTCTGGAAGGACACCTTCCAGAAACGCAGCACCTCCTTGTAGAGCAACGTGCGGAAGCCGATCAGGCCACCCACGGCCATCGACTCCAGGCGCTGCTGGTCGGCAACGTCGATTTCAGCCGGGTTCTTCATGCCGCAGCCTCCATCGCGGTATTGGGCAGGGCGCCCGGCATCTGGCCTTCGCGGCGCATGATCTGGACGAACACGTCCTCGAGGTCGGCCTTGCTGATTTCCATGTCTTCGATTTCGCAACCGGCTTCCCGCAGCGCAGCAAGAATCGGCTCCACGGCTTCGTATCCGGACAGGCGCAGGCGATGCGCGCGCTCCCCCGGGTTGGACGGCGTGCGCAGCGCTTCCAGCGCCGGCGGCAGCGTGCCCCGTGACAGCGTGAGCACCAGTTGCAGCCCGGCGAACTGGGTCAGCAGGTTGCTGGTGCGGTCCAGCGCCACCACTTCCCCGAACTTGAGCATGGCGATGCGATCGCACAGCGCCTCGGCTTCTTCCAGGTAGTGGGTGGTCAGGATGATCGTGTGGCCCTCGCGGTTCAGGCGCGAGATGAACTTCCAGAGCGTCTGGCGCAGTTCCACGTCCACGCCGGCGGTCGGCTCGTCCAGCACGATCACGGGCGGCCGGTGCACCAGCGCCTGCGCCACCAGCACGCGGCGCTTCATGCCGCCCGAGAGCTGGCGCATGTTGCTGTCCGCCTTGTTCGTGAGATCGAGATTGGCCATGATCTCGTCGATCCAGTCGTCGTTGCGCGTCAGCCCGAAGTAGCCCGATTGCAGGCGCAGGGTCTCGCGCACCGTGAAGAACGGGTCGAAGACCAGTTCCTGCGGCACCACGCCCAGCATGCGGCGCGCCATGCGGTAGTCGTCCACGACGTCGTGGCCAAGCACGCTGACGCGTCCCGAATTGGCGCGGTTCAGGCCCGCGAGGATCGAGATCAGCGTGGTCTTGCCCGCGCCGTTGGGCCCGAGCAGGCCGAAAAACTCGCCGCGCTCGACGCTGAAACTGACCCCCTTGAGCGCCTGCAGATTGCGGTAGCGCTTGCGGACATCGGTAATTTCGATGGCTTTCATGGCCGAATGTCTTGTGACTGGGCCGCTTTGCGGCCGGCCTATCTTGAGTTGGGGAACGCCCTTGAGGTTAGCCGCGCAGCACCTGGGGGAATCGTGTCAGGACACTTGGGGACGACTTGGGGACGAACAACCCGGAATTATAGGGGATGCAGGGGAAACCCCGCTTTGCTCGACGCGACGCCGACCCTCGGCCGGACGCCGTGGCATCGCATGGCTACGCGCGAAAGCTGCTGGCGCGCGGCAACGGATGCCGGTTCAATGTCGGTGGTGATGGTCCGCGTGATCGGCGGCCGAAGCGAGGCCCAGCAGGCCATCGACGCCATAGAGACTGGCCAGCGACCGCAGCTGGGCGGGCACGCCACTCAATGCCAGGGTCTGCCCGCGCCGCGACGCGACACGTTGCCAGGCCAGCAGCACGGCAACGGCAGCCGAATCGACCTGCTGCAGCGCGCTGCAATCGACCGTCACTTCGCCCTGCGTCACACGCGACAGCCCGTCACGCAGCACAGTGGCGGCGTTGCGGTTGGTCAGCGAATTGCCAAGGGCGGGCATGAAAGGTCGTGGAATCAGGGAGATGGAAATGAAACGCTCCCGCTCAGCGGTTGCAGGCGGGAGCGAACGGCCATTGTAGACCAGATCGTTGCGACGTGGTGCGCCGCAACGAAATCCGGATCAGCCCTTGGCGCTGGCCAACTGGCGGTTGCGGTCCTGCAGCGTCTTGATGATGCCGTCGACACCCTGCTGGTTGGCGATCGTGTTGAAGCTGCCCTTGTAGGCCTCGGTCAGCCAGGCGCCCAGCACGTTGATGTCGTAGACCTTCCAGCCTTGCGCGGTCTTCTCGAGACGGTAGTCGAGCTGGATCGGCTCGCCCTTGTTGATCACCTGGGTGCGGATCGTGGCATCGGTGTCCTCAGGCGTGCCGCGGTACGGACGGAACTGGACCTGCTGGTCGCGAATCTGCGCGATGGCGCCCGCGTACGTGCGGATCAGCAGCGTCTTGAACTCGTCGGTGATGACCTTCTGCTGCTCGGGCGACGCCTTCGACCAGTTACGGCCCATCGCGATCTGCGTGGTCTTGGTGAAATTGGCGTTCGGCAGGATCTTCTGCTCCACCAGCGCCGAGATCTTGCCAATGTTGCCGGCCTGCATGTCCTTGTCCGCGCGCACGCTGGTCATCACGTCGTTGACCACGGACTTGACCAGGCCGTCAGGGGTAGACGTGTCCGCCGCCTGCTGGGGGTGCGCGGCACCGGCGAAGGCGAAAACGGTGAGGAAGGGAAGCAGCAGTCGCTTGATCATCGTGAATATCCTTTCGATTCTGGTCCGGCCTGGACGCTGCCGGGTACCGGAACCATTGAAACACAGGCGTTGGGCAAGCGCGGGGCGCGAAATGTTCCAAACACCACATTCAAACACTTTGTTGCAGGGCTCACAGCGTGCTCACAGGCGACACAGGCGTTGTCAGCACTGGCCTGATGGGGCAATCAACCCGCCTTCGGACTTGCTGGGGTCGTGGGCGTGGCGGGCTCCGGTGCGGATGGCTGCGCGGGCGCGCTGTTGTCGTCCTGCTTTCCGTCCGGCGCGCCACCATCCTTGTCCGGCACCTCACCGTCGTGGATCAGGTAGTTGCGCCGCTGCAGGTATGAATCGCGCAGGAACGAATAGCGGTCCAGCGCCGCCGCCTCGATCAGGCTCGACGCGCCAAGCAATTGCGCGCGCGTGTCGATCACGCGGACGGTTTGCAGGCCCAAGCCGGCATACCAGGGCGAGATATAGGTGGTCGGATCCGAGAAGCGGTCCACGATCATGCCTGCGGTATCCCGCACGCTGCTCGGCCCGAACAGCGGCAGCACCAGGTACGGCCCCGCAGGCACACCCCACACGCCCATGGTCTGGCCGAAGTCTTCCTTGTACTTCGGCAGGCCGGCCGGCGTGGCGATGTCGATCAGCCCCCCGATGCCGAGCACACTGTTGATCGCCACGCGCATCGTGTCCTCGGCCGCGCGCGACGGCTTGCCTTGCAGCAGATTATTCGCCGCGGAGTAGACGTCACTGACATTCGAGAAGAAATTGCCGACCGCAATTTGCACCGGGGTCGGCGTGTAGTCCGAATAGACCGTGGCCACCGGCTTCAGTGCATAGGTGTCGAGCTTCTCGTTGAACGTGCTGACGCCGCGGTTGAACGGCTCGAGCGGATCCGCGGGATTCGCGTTCGGGCCCGTTGCGCAACCCGCCAGGGCAAGCGCCGCCAGCGATGCAACGGCCAGGCGCTGCAAGACCATCATTTGCCGCTCCCGCCAGTACCGGGCGCTGCAGGCAGCGCTCCGGCACCCGAGCCTGACGAGGTCGATCCGCCACCAGCGCCGGCATCGGCCGCCTTGTTGTAGAGGAACTGGCCGATCAGGTTTTCAAGCACCACCGCCGACTGGGTCATCGTGATCTTGCCGCCCTGCGCCAGCATCGCCGTGTCGCCACCGGCCTCGAGGCCGATGTACTGCTCGCCGAGCAGGCCCGACGTCAGGATCTTGGCCGACGTGTCCTTCGGGAACTGGTAGCGCTTGTCGAGGTTCAGCTCGACCGTGGCCATGTAGTTCTTGTCGTCGAGGCGGATGGATGCGACGCGGCCAACCACCACGCCCGCGCTCTTGATCGGCGCGCGCGGCTTCAGTCCGCCGATGTTGTCGAACTGCGCGGTAACCGTGTAGGTCTCCTGGAACGAGAAGCTGCTCATGTTGCCGGCCTTGAGCGCCAGGAACAGCAGCGCGGCAAAGCCCAGTACCACGAACACCCCTACCCAGTAGTCGAGCGTAGTCTTCTTCATGCGATTCTCTTTCTCATGCGATCGGTGCGGCTGGCCTAGCTGAACATCAGCGCGGTCAGCAGGAAATCCAGTCCCAGCACGGCCAGCGAGGCCAGTACCACGGTACGTGTGGTGGCGCGCGATACGCCCTCCGGGGTCGGCTTGGCTTCGAAACCTTGATACAGCGCGATGAACGTCACGGTGATACCGAAAATAAAGCTCTTGATCACGCCGTTGAGCACATCCGCGCGCACATCGACGCCGTTCTGCATCTGCGACCAGAATGCGCCGGCGTCCACACCAATCAGTTGCACGCCGACCAGGTAGCCACCCAGGACACCCAGGGCGCTGAAGATCGTGGCCAGCACAGGCATGGCGATCACGCCGGCCCAGAAACGCGGTGCGATCACGCGCTGCAACGGGTTCACGGCCATCATCTCCATGGCGCTGAGTTGCTCACCGGCCTTCATCAGACCGATTTCGGCCGTCAGCGACGTGCCAGCGCGGCCGGCGAACAGCAGCGCTGCCACCACCGGCCCCAGCTCGCGCACCAGCGACAGGGCTACCAGAAGGCCCAGCGCCTGCTCCGAACCGAAGCGGTTCAGCGTGTAGTAGCCCTGCAGACCCAGCACGAATCCGACGAACAAACCCGACACCGCGATGATCACGAGCGAAAGGTTGCCGACGAAGAACACCTGGTCGGTCACCAGCCGGAAGCGGCGCAACAGCGCGGGCGAGAGCGCCAGCATCGTCAGGAACATGCGCGTGGCATGACCCAGGCCGCCGACGAACTGGCGTACCGTCGAGCCAATCGAGGTAAAGAAGCCGTTCACTTCGCGCCTCCTACGCCGAAATCATCGGCCAGTGCCGGACCGGCATAGTGGAACGGCACCGGACCGTCCACCTCGGCGTGAACGAACTGGCGCACGAATGGATCATCCGAGCCGCGCATCGCGTCGGGCGTGCCTTCCGCCGCGATACGGCCGTTGGCGATGAAATAGACGTAATCGGCGATCAGGAATGTCTCGTTCACGTCATGCGAGACGATGATCGTGGTCGCGCCGAGCGCGTCGTTGAGATTCCGGATCAGGCTTGCGGTCAGGCCGAGCGAGATCGGGTCGAGGCCGGCGAACGGCTCGTCGTACATCAGTAGCGCGGGGTCCAGCGCTATGGCGCGGGCTAGCGCCACGCGTCGCGCCATGCCGCCCGAAATCTGCGCGGGCATGAGGTCGCGTGCGCCGCGCAGCCCTACTGCGTTGAGCTTCATCAGCACCAGATCCCGGATCATCGACTCCGGCAGATCGGTGTGTTCGCGCAGCGGAAATGCAACGTTGTCGAATACCGACAAGTCAGTGAACAGCGCGCCAAACTGGAACAACATTCCCATCTGTCGCCGGACCGCATACAGGCCCTTCTGGTCCATGGCGTCGATGTCGGCACCGTTGAAAGTGACGCTGCCGCGCTGCGGGCGCACCATGCCGCCGATAAGGCGCATGACCGTGGTCTTGCCACAGCCGGAGCCACCCATGACGGCCACCACCTTCCCGCGCGGAAAGCGCATGGAAAGGCCGGAGAGGATTGGCTTGTCGCCAGCCGCGTATGCAAAATCGACATCCGCGAGTTCGACGACATTCGGGCCAGCAAATACTTGGCCAGAAGGGTTCGGCACAGTAGCGGTCACATTGTCACCGTTTTTGGACAGTCCGCCATTATAAGGGCTAGTACCTACCCAGCGCCGGTTCCAAATGGTGACCGCACTGTTCCGGAAACGATAACAATCGTTAAGAGAAGTATCTTCGCTCGGCAGAAGACATTTCAGGGATCGCCGTGTTGCCCTGTCTGACGCAGGATGGCCTGCCACTGGGTCGATTCGGAGCGGATGGCCGTGGCGAATGCCTCAGGCGAGTCCTGCATCGGCGTGAGGCCCGCGGCAAGCATCCGGGCGCGCACTTCGCGCTCTTCGGTGACGTTGTCGAGTTCATTCGCCAGCCTGGCCACGATCGCCCGCGGCGTCTTCGCCGGCACCATCACGCCATACCACGCGGCGGCGGCATAGCCTTCGATGCCCGACTCCTGCAGCGTTGGCACCTGCGGCGCAAGCGGCGAACGCGCCACACCGGTCACGGCGATCATGCGCAGCGCGCCCGAGCGAATGTGTTGCTGGATCGATACGTACGAGCAAAAGCAGGCGCTGATGCGACCGGCCAGCATTTCCTGCACCACGGCACTCTCGCCCTTGGCCGTTACCAGCGGGACCGCATTCGGGAGCCCCCGCACGGCGTACTCGGCATAGAGGTGAGATGGACTGCCGGGCTGGCCGTAGCCATAGCTGTAGGAGCCCGGATTCGAGCGTACCGCGGTGGCCCACTGCTGGGGCGTCTGCATGGGCAGGCGGCCGTCAATGACCAGGAACAGCGGCATTGTCGCCACACGGCCCACCGGCACGAAGTCTCGAATGACATCGTATGGCACAGGCTCCAGACCGGGCTGGATCAGTATGTTGGCCTGATGGAACAGCAACGTGTGGCCATCGGAGCTTGCCTTCGCCACCACATCGCCAGCCATGGTGCCCGAGGCTCCGGGACGATTGTCGACCTCGATCGGCACGCCGAGCCGAGCCGACAGCCGCTCGGCCAGCAGCCGCGCGACGGCGTCAGACACACCGCCCGCAGGAAACGGAACGATCATCCTGATAGGACGTGCCGGAAATGACACCGGACGACTCATCTCCGAACGACCGGCGCTGGGAATGCTTGCCAGCTGCGCGATGGCGGGCGGTTGCGCGAGAGCCGTCGCCGTGCTCGCGGCACAGGCAACCAGGCCCCACGATATGGCGCTCCGCGGCCCGCACCGCAGAACTGCCAGGATGGCAGCAAGTTTTGGCAACTTCGCTATACCTCGCCAAAGTCGCCTCGATTTGCGCACTTCGGACATCAATTTCCTCCGGTCCGCCACACAAGGCGACGGCTCCAAATCGGCTGAAAGGGATTCGAGGCAGTTTCTTCGTTATCGTTTCGGGCCATTGTAGAGACATGCTCCCGGCCAGCACAGACCACGTAAACGCTGTCCGGGAGGACCCCAATGTGAGCCCATTTATAATCGCTGGATGCCTGAAATCGTCCTGCGGCCATTAGCGGTCGCCGACATGCCCGCCGTGCTCGCCGTCCAGGCGCAGTGCTACGGCGACATGTTGCTCGAATCCTCCGATGCCCTCGCCAGCCGGCTGGCGCTATCCCCCGACACCTGCTGGGCAGCCGCCCTGCCAGATGGCGCGCTGGCGGCGTACCTGTTCACGCACCCCTGGCCCGAAGACGCGCTGCCGCCCCTCGATGGCGTGCTGGCGCGAGACTGGATGCCGGGGGCTGCGCTCACCTGGTTCGTGCATGACATGGCGGTGGCGCCGGTCGGCCGGGGAATGGGCCTGGCGCAACGGCTATACGCGGCGGCCCGCGATGCCGCGCTGGCGGACGGCTTGCTGTCGTCTCGCCTGATCGCCGTGCAGTCGGCGGCCGTGTGGTGGCGCAGGCTTGGGTACGCGACGATCGCCGCTGGCGAGTATGCGGAGAAGCTGGCTGACTACGGTGATGACGCCGTGTTGATGGAGCGTCGGCTTTAGAACGCCCCGCCACGACTCTCAACCCAGCCATAAACAAACCCCCCGCAAGTTCGCACTTGCGGGGGGTTTTGCTTTTGAACCCAACGCTACGGATCAGCGCGGCAGGGTCGAATGGCCCATCAGGAACGCGTCCACCGAGCGGGCAGCCTGGCGGCCTTCGCGGATGGCCCACACCACGAGCGACTGACCACGGCGCACGTCGCCAGCGGCGAACACCTTCGGCACGTTGGTGTAGTAAGCGCGATCGCCTTCGGTCGATGCCTTGGCGTTCTTGCGTGCATCCGTGTCGACACCGAACGCTTCGAGCATCGAGCCGACCGGGTTCGTGAAGCCCATGGCCAACAGCACCAGGTCGGCCTGCAGCACGAACTCGCTGCCCGGCACTTCCTGCATCTTGCCGTCCTTCCATTCGACGCGGCAGGCCTTCAGGGCCTTGACCTTGCCGTTCTCGCCAACCAGTTCCTTGGTGGCCACCGACCAGTCACGCGAGCAGCCTTCGTCGTGCGACGACGACGTGCGCAGCTTGATCGGCCAGTACGGCCACACCAGCGGCTTGTTCTCTTCTTCCGGCGGCTGCGGCAGCAGTTCGAACTGCGTCACCGAGGTTGCGCCGTGGCGGTTCGACGTGCCCACGCAGTCCGAACCCGTATCGCCACCGCCGATCACGATGACGTGCTTGCCTTCGGCACGAATCTCGTTGACGCCATCGCCCGCCACTTCCTTGTTCTGCGGGATCAGGAACTCCAGCGCGTAGTGCACGCCGGCCAGATCGCGGCCCGGCACGGGCAGGTCGCGCGGCACTTCGGCGCCACCGGCCAGTACCACGGCGTCGAACTGCTCCATCAGCGCCTGGGCCGAGATCGTCTCGCGAGCGTAGTTCTTGATGCCGGCCGGCAGCGCGCCGTCGGTCACCATCACGCCAGCGCGGAAGGTCACGCCTTCGGCCTGCATCTGCTCGATGCGGCGGTCGATCAGGGTCTTCTCCATCTTGAAGTCGGGAATGCCGTAGCGGAGCAGGCCGCCGATGCGGTCATTCTTCTCGAACACGGTCACAGCGTGGCCGGCGCGCGCCAGTTGCTGGGCGGCTGCCATGCCGGCGGGTCCCGAACCCACGACAGCGACGGTCTTGCCGGTCTTGTGCGCAGGCACCTGCGGCTGGACCCAGCCCTCTTCCCAGGCCTTGTCGATGATCGCGTGCTCGATCGACTTGATGCCAACCGGCAGCTCGTTGATGCCGAGCGTGCAGGCGGCTTCGCACGGCGCCGGGCAGATGCGGCCCGTGAACTCGGGGAAGTTGTTGGTCTGGTGCAGGACTTCGATCGCCGACTTCCAGTCCTGGCGATACACGAGGTCGTTGAAGTCCGGAATGATGTTGTTGACCGGGCAGCCGTTGTTGCAGAACGGGATACCGCAGTCCATGCAGCGCGCACCCTGAATCTTCGCCTCGCTGTCCGACAGCGCGAACACGAATTCCTTGTAGTGCTTCACGCGCTTGACTACGGGTTCGTAGCCTTCATTCTGGCGCGCAAATTCGAGAAAACCAGTCGCCTTACCCATGTTGCATCCTTGGTCTTGCTTGGCGCGAGGCGGCCGGGCCGGCCTCGCGTGGGGTCAGTATCTTGTCGGCGCCGCGAACCTGGCCGCGGCGCCATCTCGTGGGGCTACCGATCAGGCGGCCACTGCCTCGCGATCGTTGTCGCGCGCGGCCTGTTCCTTCGCGTACATCTCGCCCAGCGCGCGCTTGTACTCGGTCGGGAAGACCTTGACGAACTTGCGGCGTGCCGTGGTCCAGTCCGCCAGCAGCGCCTTGGCGCGCTCCGAACCGGTGTAGCGGAAGTGCTGCTCGATCAGGTTACGCAGGATGACTTCGTCGGCCGTCCGCTCGCCACCGAACTTGTGCCACTGCGCCTTGGGCTGGCCCTTCTCCTGGTCGGCCGAAGCCAGCACTGCCTCGAGCGCCACCATCGACGTGTTGCAGCGCTTGTCGAACAGGCCATCCTCGTCGTAGACGTAGGCCACGCCACCGGACATGCCGGCTGCGAAGTTACGTCCCGTACCACCCAGCACCACGACGGTACCGCCGGTCATGTATTCGCAACCGTGGTCGCCCGTGCCTTCCACGACAGCCGTGGCACCCGAGTTACGCACCGCGAAGCGCTCGCCGCCCACGCCGTTGAAGAAGGCTTCACCAGCGATGGCGCCGTACAGCACCGTGTTGCCGACGATGATGTTGCGGGTCGGATCGCCACGGAACTCGTGCGGAGCGCGCACGATCACGCGGCCGCCCGACAGGCCCTTGCCCACGTAGTCATTAGCGTCACCCACCAGATCCATCGTGATGCCATGTGCCAGGAACGCGGCAAACGACTGGCCGGCGGTGCCCTGGAACTGGATGTGGATCGTGTCGTCGGCCAGGCCTTCGTGGCCGTGCTGCTTGGCGATCACGCCGGACAGCATCGCGCCAACGGTACGGTTCACGTTCTTCACCGGCTGGATGAACGACACGCGTTCGCCCTTGTCGATGGCCGGACGCGCCTTGGCGATCAGCACGTGGTCGAGCGCCTTGCCGGCTTCCGCCGACAGGCCGTGATCCTGCACGTCGGTGTGGTAGCGCGGCACGTCGGCCGGGAACGGCGGCTGGTAGAAGATGCGGCCGAAGTCCAGGCCACGCGCCTTCCAGTGTTCGATACCGGCGCGCATGTCGAGCAGGTCGGCGCGGCCGATCAGTTCGTCGAACGTGCGGATACCCAGTTGCGCCATGATCTCGCGCGCTTCTTCCGCAACGAAGAAGAAGAAGTTCACAACGTGCTCGGGCTTGCCCTGGAATTTCTTGCGCAGCGCCGGATCTTGCGTGGCCACGCCCACCGGGCAGGTGTTCAGATGGCACTTGCGCATCATGATGCAGCCTTCGGCAACCAGCGGCGCGGTAGCAAAACCGAACTCGTCAGCGCCCAGCAGCGCGCCGATCACGACGTCGCGGCCGGTCTTCATCTGACCGTCGGCTTGCACGCGGATACGGTTGCGCAGGCCGTTCAGCATCAGCGTCTGCTGCGTCTCGGCCAGACCCAGTTCCCACGGCGTGCCGGCGTGCTTGATCGACGACAGCGGCGATGCGCCGGTGCCGCCGTCATGGCCGGCGATCACCACGTGATCGGCCTTGGCCTTGGCCACGCCAGCCGCCACGGTACCCACGCCCACTTCGGACACGAGCTTGACCGAGATGTCCGACACCGGGTTCACATTCTTCAGGTCGTGGATCAGCTGTGCCAGATCCTCGATCGAGTAGATGTCGTGGTGCGGCGGCGGCGAGATCAGACCCACACCCGGCACCGAGTAACGCAGCTTGCCGATGTAGTCCGAGACTTTGTGGCCGGGCAGCTGGCCGCCTTCGCCCGGCTTGGCGCCCTGGGCCATCTTGATCTGGATCTGATCGGCCGATGCCAGGTATTCGGCAGTCACGCCGAAACGGCCCGAGGCCACCTGCTTGATCTTCGAGCGCAGCGAATCGCCCGCCTTCAATTCCAGGTCGCGCTCGATCACGCCATCGCCCAGCAGGCCCTTGAGCGTGTCGCCCTGCTTGATGGGGATGCCGCGCAGTTCGTTGCGATAGCGCTTCTCGTCCTCGCCGCCTTCGCCGGTGTTCGACTTGCCGCCGATGCGGTTCATCGCCACGGCCAGCGTCGTGTGGGCTTCAGTCGAGATCGAACCCAGCGACATGGCACCGCTGGCGAAACGCTTGACGATGTCCTTGGCCGACTCCACTTCTTCCAGCGGAATGGCGCGGGCCGGATCGACCTTGAACTCGAACAGGCCACGCAGCGTCATGTGACGGCGGCTCTGGTCGTTGATGATGTTCGCGTATTCCTTGTACGTCTGGTACTGGCCCTTGCCATCGTCGGCGCGCACCGAGTGCTGCAGCTTGGCGATCGAGTCCGGGGTCCACATGTGTTCTTCACCGCGGATACGGAATGCGTATTCGCCGCCGGCTTCGAGCATGTTTTCCAGCACGGGGTTGCTGCCAAACGCGTCGCGATGCAGGCGCAGCGCTTCCTCGGCCACCTCGAAGATGCCGATGCCTTCGACGTTCGACGGCGTACCGTGGAAGTACTTCTGCACCAGTTCGCGCGACAGGCCGATGGCTTCGAAGATCTGGGCGCCCGTGTACGACATGTACGTGGAGATGCCCATCTTCGACATCACCTTGTGCAGGCCCTTGCCGATCGCCTTGACGAAGTTCTTGACAGCCTTTTCCGGCGACAGGTCACCCGACAGGCCCGAGGCCATGTCGGCCAGCGTTTCCATCGCCAGGTACGGGTGCACGGCTTCAGCGCCATAGCCGGCCAGCAGCGCGAAATGGTGCACTTCGCGGGCCGAACCGGTTTCCACGACCAGGCCGGCCGACGTGCGCAGGCCCTTCTCGACCAGGTGGTGGTGAATGGCCGACGTGGCCAGCAGCGCGGGAATGGCCACCTGGCCATCGTCCACGCGACGGTCCGTCACGATCAGGATGTTGTAGCCCGAACGCACCGCATCCACGGCTTCCGCGCACAGCGACGCCAGGCGGGCCTCGATGCCTTCCTTGCCCCACGCCACCGGGTAGCAGATGTTCAGTTCGTACGAACGGAACTTGCCGCCGGTGTAGTGCTCGATGTTGCGGATCTTGGCGATGTCCTTGAAGTCCAGCACGGGCTGGGACACTTCGAGGCGCATCGGCGGGTTGATGTTGTTCAGCTCCAGCAGATTCGGCTTCGGACCGATGAACGACACCAGCGACATCACCATGTTCTCGCGGATCGGGTCGATCGGCGGGTTGGTCACCTGCGCGAAAAGCTGCTTGAAGTAGTTGTAGAGCGTCTTGTTCTTCGACGACAGCACAGCCAGCGGCGAGTCATTGCCCATCGAGCCCGTGGCTTCCTCACCGGCCAGGGCCATCGGGGCCATCAGGAACTTGACGTCTTCCTGCGTGTAGCCGAATGCCTGCTGGCGGTCGAGCAGACGCGCCACCGGCTTCTTCTCGGCGGCTACGTCCTCGGCCTTGGCCTCGAGCTCGTCGAGCTTGATGCGCACGGCGTCGATCCAGCTCTTGTACGGCTTGGCGTTGGCCAGGTTGTCCTTGAGTTCCTTGTCGTCGATGATGCGACCCTGCTCCATGTCGATCAGGAACATCTTGCCCGGCTGCAGACGCCACTTCTGGACGATGCGCGACTCGGGGAACGGCAGCACGCCGGCTTCCGACGCCAGCACGACGAAATCGTCTTCGGTCACGTAGAAGCGGGCCGGACGCAGACCGTTACGGTCCAGCGTCGCGCCGATCTGGCGGCCGTCGGTGAAGCAGATCGCGGCCGGGCCGTCCCACGGCTCCATCATCGCGGCGTGGTACTCGTAGAAGGCACGACGGTTGTCGTCCATCAGCGTGTGTTGTTCCCAAGCTTCCGGGATCATCATCATCATCGCGTGGACGAGCGGGTAACCGGCCATTGTCAGCAGTTCGAGGCAGTTGTCGAACGATGCCGTATCCGATTGGCCCGGGTAGATCAGCGGCCAGAGCTTGGGCAGGTCATCGCCGAGCACCGGCGACGAGATCGCGCCGGTACGCGCGTTCACCCAGTTCACGTTGCCCTTCACCGTGTTGATTTCGCCGTTGTGGGCAACCATGCGGTACGGGTGGGCCAGCTCCCAGGCCGGGAACGTATTGGTCGAGAAGCGCTGGTGGACCAGAGCCAGGGCCGACACGGCGCGGGCGTCCAGCAGGTCCAGGTAGTACTCGCCCACCTGGTTGGCCAGCAGCAGGCCCTTGTACACGACGGTACGGGCCGACATCGACGGCACGAAGTATTCCTTGCCGTGCTTGAGCTTGAGCGCCTGGATGGCGTGGCTGGCGGTCTTGCGGATGACGTAGAGCTTACGTTCCAGCGCGTCCGTGGTCATGATGTCGCGGCCACGACCGATGAAGATCTGGCGGATCACCGGCTCGGTCTTGCGCACGGTCGGGGACATCGGCATGTTCGCGTCCACCGGCACATCACGCCAACCCAGCACGACCTGGCCTTCCAGGCGCACGGTGCGTTCGAGTTCCTGTTCGCAGGCCAGACGCGATGCGTGTTCCTTAGGCAGAAAGATCATGCCCACGCCATATTCGCCGGCGGGCGGCAGGGTCACGCCCTGCTTGGCCATTTCCTCGCGGTAGAACTGATCCGGGATCTGGATCAGGATACCGGCGCCATCGCCCATCAGCGCGTCGGCGCCCACGGCACCCCGGTGGTCCAGGTTCTCGAGGATCTTCAGACCCTGCGAGATGATTTCGTGGGATTTCTTGCCCTTGATGTGAGCCACCATGCCGACGCCGCAGGCATCGTGCTCGTTGGACGGGTCATACAGGCCCTGAGCCTGCGGGCGGGCGGCGAGTTCGGAGGATTGTTGCGAGTGGTCCACGGGCTGAATTCCGGTGAAGGCTGCGCAGCCAGCAAGGCAGACCGAACGGGATGGCTGTGTACGTGCTTCTTCGAGCGACGATGTCAGACAGCGGGACCGCAGCGGCGTACACGAGCGTGACGCGCCGCACAATGACTGTGGGTGGAGCAACTATAAAAGAATCGTCCGAGCCCTTGCAAAAAAATTAAATGGGGTCAGAGCACATTAAATTTCTCACCATCTCGGCGCACAATTTAATTGGGGACATATTATTTATGGGGCACAAATGCATCATGTTGGTGCGCTGTCGAAATCCTCTGTATCGCCCGGGCGTTCGCTCTCGGACTCGGTGGATTTCCGGGGGCGTCCTTTCGGCAGCGGATGAATGCGTCGCGTGGCATGACGCTCGAGCTGCGCCAGGAAAGCATCGTCGCCTAACGGCCAGCCACTGTGCGCATGTTTCTGCAACGTCGCCAGCGTTTTGCCAGACAGCCCTTCCAGCGCCAGCGCACGGTAATTGGACTGCCGCTCGAATGGCGTATTGCCAAGCTCCCAGTAAATAGAGTGATCACTCACAAGCGGGCTCGCCTCGATGCCGATGTGATGACGATAGCTGCTCCAGCGATCCGCCTCTAGTGTTGCTGTATCGCCCGCGCGCATGGCGTTGGACTCTACGTAGAGCATGGCCGGCAGCAGCCAGGCGCCTGGCTCGATCACGGCCGAACGGAAGCGCCCTTCCCAAAGGGTGCCGGTACGGCTGGCCGCTCGGTTGAAATGGCGCGCGTAGCGACGGCCGACGGCTTGCATCGTCAGGCTCAGCGAGTCAGCACCCTTGGGCGTGGCAACCAGGTGGATATGGTTCGGACGCAGAACGTAGGCGTGGACCGCGACGTCATGCTCGCGCGCGGCCATGCGCAGGCAGTCGAGGTAATGCAGATAGTCGTCCGGGCCCAGAAACACGGGCTGACGATTGTTGCCGCGTTGCAACACGAGGGCCGGCAGGCCGGCGGGAGAGAAGCGGGGAAGACGAGCCATCGAACATCCTGCTGAAACGATGGCGCAATGATACGCGGATCTGTCCCCGTTTATTGGTGGGCGCTAATTGCCCACCCGCTGCCTGCCTAGTTGCTCTCGCTGACGGCGAAAACCCGCCGGTGCTCGCGGATGGCGTACCGGTCAGTCATGCCCGCGATGTAATGCGCGATCAGGCGAGGCTGGTCCGCCCCGTGGCCTGCCTGATATTGCGGCGGCAACAGGCGGGAATCCTGCATAAAGGCCGTGAACAGGTCCGAGATGATCCGCTGGGCCTTGGCCGACATCCGCATCACCAGATAGTGGCGGTACAGGTGCCGGAACAGGAAGCGCTTGAGGGCTGCGGCTTCCTCGTGCACCTTGGGACTGAAGGACACCAGCGGGCCAGCCGCGCGCACCGCGTCGATAGATTTCGGATTGGCGGTGGCAATGTTGCGGCTCGTGGTCTCGATCAGGTCGACGATCAGCGTATTGATCATGCGCCGAACGGTCTCGTTGATTGCCCGGCGCCCATTGATCTCCGGGAACGCCTCGGCCACTTCGGCACGGTGGCGACCCCACATGGGCACCTCGTCGAGCTGCTCCAGGGTCAGCAACCCCGATCGCAGGCCATCGTCGATATCGTGATTGTTGTAGGCGATCTCATCCGCCAGGTTGGCCAGTTGGGCCTCGAGCGACGGCTGCGTGCCCTGCAGGAAGCGGCGTCCCAGCTCGCCGAGCCCCGCCGCGTTGACACGCGAGCAGTGCTTGAGAATCCCTTCGCGCGTCTCGAAGGTCAGGTTCAGGCCATTGAAGCCGCCGTAGCGCTCTTCCAGTTCGTCCACCACCAGCAGGCTTTGCAGGTTGTGCTCGAATCCGCCGTGGTTCTTCATACAGCCATTCAGCGCGTCCTGCCCGGCATGGCCGAACGGTGTGTGGCCGAGATCGTGGGCCAGCGAGATCGCCTCGACCAGATCCTCGTTGAGGCGCAGGTTGCGCGCGATCGACCGCGCGATCTGCGCGACTTCCAGGCTATGGGTCAGCCGCGTCCGAAACAGATCGCCCTCGTGATTCACGAAAACCTGGGTCTTGTACTCGAGCCGCCGGAACGCGGTACTGTGGATCACACGGTCGCGGTCGCGCTGAAACTCGCTGCGGGAGGACGAGGCCGGCTCCGCGTGCACCCGTCCGCGGGTCTGCGCGGAGTGGGCGGCGTACGGAGCAAGGTGGGCTTCAAGGTCGGTCGACAGGGCGGTCATGCGGCAATCCGTTATCCGTTACAGGGTCAGGGCTGCGAGGCATAACCGTTCGCTCAGGCGACCGGGGCCTCGGTGGGAGGTTTCAATATCGCGTGACGCAGCGTCTCGCGCAGGTCCGCGTCCGGCACGGTGGTGATGAAGGCAGAACCCAGCTTGCGCAGCAGGATGAACTTGATGCTGCCCGCTTCGGCCTTCTTGTCCACCTTCATCAACTCGATATAGCGATCGATACCCAGATCCGGCGCCACCACCGGCAGCATCGCCGCCTGCGTCAGCGTGCGAATGCGGGCGCGCGTCTCGACGTCGATAAAACCGAGCCGATGCGAGAGGTCCGCGGCCATCACCATGCCACAGCCCACGGCCTCGCCATGCAGCCATTCGCCATAGCCCATGCCAGCTTCGATCGCGTGACCAAACGTATGGCCGAAATTGAGAATCGCGCGCAAGCCGCCTTCGCGTTCGTCCTGGGCCACCACGGACGCCTTGATCTCGCAGGAGCGTCGCACCGCTTCGGCCATCAGGCCGGTGTCGCAGGCGTTCAGCCCGGCGATATGGTCCTCGATCCAAGCGAAGTAGTCGGCGTCGGCGATTGCCCCGTGCTTGATGACCTCGGCCATGCCCGCCGCCAGTTCGCGCGGGGGCAACGTGCGCAGCGTGTCAATGTCGGCGATCACCGCGTTGGGCTGGTGGAACGCGCCGATCATGTTCTTGCCGAGCGGATGATTGATGCCGGTCTTGCCGCCCACCGACGAATCGACTTGCGCCAGCAACGTGGTCGGCATCTGCACGAACGGCACGCCACGCATGTAGCATGCGGCGGCAAACCCGGTCATGTCTCCCACCACCCCGCCGCCCAGCGCGATCAGCGTGGTCTTGCGGTCGGCCCCTGCCTGGAGCAGCGCATCGAAAATCAGGTTCAGCGTTTCCCAGTGCTTGAAGCGCTCGCCGTCCGGCAGCACCACGGTGCGCACGGTCTTGCCAAGGCCGGCAAGCACAGCTTCGACGCGCGCCGCGTACAGCGGGCCCACGGTCTCGTTGGTGACAATGACGGCATGCTGGCCGCGTACATGCGGGGCCAGCAGGTCGGCGCGGTCCAGCAGGCCGCTGCCAATGTGGATCGGGTAACTACGCGTCCCGAGATCGACTTCAAGCGTGATCATGAATGGGTGTCCTGCGCCGGCGGCCCACCATCCTCGGCAGATTCGGGCACGATTTCCGCGGGCGGAAACACAAAGCCGGCCATTTCAAGTTGCATAAGAACCATATTAGCAAGCTGCGCCACGGTCGGCTTGCCGGTTTCGATAATGAAGTCCGCCACCTCGCGATAGAGCGGATCGCGCTCGGCATAGAGTGCCTCGAGGCGACCCTTCGGATCCTCCGTCTGCAGGAGCGGTCGGTTACGGTCATGCCGCGTGCGCAGCCACAGATCGTGCGGGCTGGCGCGCAGATAGACCACAGTGCCATTGGCCTTCAACGCCGCGCGGTTGACCTCGCGGAGCACCGCGCCGCCGCCTGTGGCCAGAACGATGCCACTGCGCCCGGTCAGCTCGGCAATCACCTGGGCCTCGCGATCGCGGAACCCCGCTTCGCCCTCATGCTCGAAAATTATCGGAATTCGTACGCCGCAGCGCGCCTCAAGTTCATGATCGGAATCGAAGAACGGATAGTTGAGACGACGGGCCACGGTGCGGCCGACGGTGGTCTTGCCGGCGCCCATCAGGCCAACAAAGAAGATATTCGGGCGATTGGCTGTCACTGGACTGAGGTCTTGCACGATAAGGCGGCGGGCACCCGCGTCAGGCCGGGAACCCGCAAGGGGCGTGATGCATACGCCATTGTGCATCATCCCGCCGCGCTGGTCCTGGCCGACCCTCAGAGCCGCCAACGTTGCCGCCAAATAGAAAAAGGCCGCGTCGTTTTGCGACGCGGCCTGCCAGTCTACTGCATCCGGGCCCCCTGCTGCACCCGGCCGGCGTTATTTGAGCGACACGTTATCGTTCAGGACACGCGGCGTCAGGAACACCAGCAGTTCGGTCCGGTTGTTGACCTTGGCGTTGTTCTTGAAGAAGTTGCCAAGCACCGGGAGGTCGCCCAGCCAAGGTACCTTGTTCACGGTATTGGACTCTTCCTGGCTATAGATACCGCCGATTACGACCGTGCCGCCGTTCTCCACCAGCACCTGCGTCTGCACGTGCTTGGTGTCGATGGCGAAGCCGTTGTCCGTTCGGATACCGACGCTGTCCTTGTTCACGTCGACGTCCAGCAGCACATTGCCTTCCGGCGTGATCTGCGGCGTGACTTCAAGCTTCAGGTTGGCCTTGCGGAACTGCACCGAGGTCGCGCCGCTTGAGGTGGCCGACTGGTACGGCAGTTCGGTACCCTGCTCGATCAGTGCCTTGATGTTGTTGGCCGTCACGACGCGCGGGCTCGAGATGATCTTGCCCTTGCCGTCGGCTTCCAGTGCGGACAGTTCCAGATCCAGGAATCGGCCCGCGGCGGCGTTGAAGATACTGAATGCCGCCGTAGCCGGGTTCACGCTGTTGATGGCTGCCGCCGGCAGGCTCAGTGCCGGGGTACCGTCGTTCGTGGCATTCGGCAGCGAGTTACCGTAGTTGCTGCTCAGCGAGCTGCCGGACTTCGGCAACGCAAAGCCGAGCTTCACACCGAGGTTCCGGCTGAAGGTATCGCTAGCCTCAACGATGCGTGCCTCGATGATCACCTGCCGAACCGGGATATCGATCTTCTGCAGGAAGATCTGCACTTCCTCCAGCTTGCTCGATACATCGGACACGAACAGCTGGTTCGTGCGGGGATCCGCCGTCAGCGAACCGCGTTTGGACAGCATCCGCGTCGCGCCCATCATGCCTGCTGCGCCACCAACCGGCACCGGCATCGCACCTGCCGCCCCGGCAGTGCCTGTAACCATGCCGAGCAGCATCTTGCGAACGTCGTCGGCACGCTGGTAGTTGAGCTGGAACACCTGGCTGCGGATCGGCTCGAGTTCGTTGATCTGCTGCATCGCCTCGAGTTCAAGCTTCTCCTTGGTCGCCAGTTCCGCCTTGGGCGCCACCCACAGCACATTGCCGTTGCGGCGCGAGGCCAGGCCCTTCGAATCCATCACAATCTGCAGCGCCTGGTCCCACGGCACATCCTTCAGGCGCAGCGTCAGGTTGCCCTGGACCGTGTCGCTCGTGATGATGTTCAGGTTCGTGAAGTCGGCGAACACCTGCAGCAGCGAGCGGATGTCGATGTTCTGGAAGTTCAGGGATAGCCGCTCGCCGCGGAAGCCTTGGCCCGCGATCAGCTTGTTCGGGTCATCCTTGACCTGCCGCACCTCCACCACGAACTGGTTGTCCGTCTGGTACGAGCTGTACTCCCAGTTGCCACGCGGCTCGATCGTCAGTTTCGCGCTGCCATTGGCATCGCTCGCGCGCATGCTCTGGATTGGCGTGCCGAAATCGGTCACATCGAAGCGGCGGCGCAGATCCGCCGGCACCGACGTGCCCATGAAGTCGACCACGAGGTTCTGGCCCTGCTGCGCGATGTTGATGCCTGAATCACGCGACGAGAGATCCACCACCACACGCCCGGCGCCATCGCCCCCGCGACGGAAATCGATGTTCCGAATCGACGGACGATTCGCTGCCATCGCCGATGTCGGCACCGTCGTCGCCGGCGCGAACGTCGGCACCGCGCCGGTCGCGGCCTGCTGGACGTTGTCCAGCATCACCACGAACTGGTTGCCACGCACCTCGGTGCGATATGTTGTCGACCGGCTCAGGTTCAGCACCACGCGTGTGCGGTCCCCAATCTGCATCACGTTGGCGCTCTTGAGCACCTTGCCGCCGTACTCGTACTGGGCGCGCCCCGCCGCGAAGCCCGTGTCGAAGAAGTCGATCGCGATCTTCGCCGGATTCTGCGTGGTGAAGTCCGCTGGTTTCTGCGCCAATGGTCCCTGCAGATCGACCGTAAATACGGTCTGCTCGCCAAGCACGTTGGCTTCCATCTGCTTGACCTGGTTGTTCTGCGCCAGCGCCGCCGAAGAGGCGAGCACCAGCACCATCGTTGCCGCGCCCGCGAGCGCCTTGACCCATCGTGCCGTGATCATGCCGATGCCTCCAGCTTCAGGCTGGTCATTTTCTCTTTCCACTCTGAGACCCCTTCCCGGACCAATTCGCGCAGCACGATCTCCTGATCGGTGATGCGGACCACCCGGCCATAGTTCTGGCCGAGATACTGACCCACCTTTACGTGATGGATCTTGTTATCTACGCGTACGACACCGTAGGTCTCGCCGTTCTTCTTCAGCATCCCGAGCATCTTGAAGTTCTCCAACGGATAGTCTTCAAGGGGCTCGTGCCGCCGTCCGGCCTCCGGCGACTCCGACATCGCCTTGTTCAACTCACCGATCTTCGTCTGCGCGAAGGGCTCGGGAGATTTGGTGCCTGCATACTGGCGCGGCTCGTAGGGCTTGACCTCGGGCAAGGGTTCGGGCGGCGGCACCTTTGCCGCGCGCGTCTGCGCCATCCATTGCTGGAGGTGTTCATCCTCGCCTGCACCGCAGCCGGCCAGGGCGACAACGGCCAATGCCGCAACCGCCACTGCGCGCAGTGCCATGGGAGGGCGTCGGGTCAGGCGGCTCACTTGGCACCTCCCTTGGCCTTCTTCGCGGCGTCCGCGGCTGCCTTGCGCTGCGCGGCCTGCTCGTCGGGATCCAATGCACGGTAGGCCATGGCGACGGCTTCCATTGATAGCGTGCCGTCCTTGCTCACCGACATGTTCAGGTTCCCCATCGAAACAATCCGCGAGAGTGCCGCCACGTCGGCGTTAAAGAGCGCGACATCGTGGTAGCGGCCCGTCACTTTCAGGTTGACCGGGATTTCGGCGTAGTACGCCTTGATCGTGGCTGGCTGAGGCTTGAACAGTTCGAACTGCAGTCCGCGCGCCACGCCTGCGTGGTTTACATCGGCCAGCAGCGCATCCATCTCGGTGCTGTTCGGCAGTTGGTGCTCGGCAAGCGCCACGCGCTTTTCAACCTCGGCCTTCTGCGCGACCAGCGCGTCGAGGTTCGCAACCTGCGCCACCTTGGTCTGGAACTGCTGCTTCAGCGTTTCCTGCTCGGCCCGCTTGCGGTCCAACTCGTCGCTCTTGTCGCTCCAGTAGAACTGCCAGCCGAGCGCCAGCACGATGGCGGCGGCAAGCGCGGAGAAGGCCACGCGCGGCGCCGTCGGCCAGGTCTCCGGCTCGTTCAGGTTCAGGCCACGGAACTGCGCGGTCAGGTCCTGCAGGGAGATTTCGGTATTGAGCGCCATGATCAGACCTTTCGACCAGCGGGCGTGCCCGCGGCGTCGGAGGCGCCCTTTTTCTTGTCGCCCGGGACTTCCGGCGCGCGATAGGAAAAGCGCATCGAGAATTCGAACAACCGGCGCTGTTCGCGCAGGTTGTTGGTCATGTTGATGGCCTTGGACTCCACCAGATCCGCCTGGTCGAGCCAGGTCACCTGGCTGATGTTGCGCAACAGCTCGGACACCCGCTCGTTGGACTGCGCCACGCCAGACATCACGAACTTGTCACCGGTCTGCTTGAGGCTGGACAGGTAGACGCCTTCCGGCACCTGACGCACAAGTTCCTCGAGCAGTTGCACGGGCAGGTTTCGCTGCGCCTGCAGGCTCTCGATCGCGCGTTGGCGATCCAGCAGTGCCTCGATGTCCTTCTTCAGCGAGTTGACCCTGCTGATCGTCGCATCCATGCTGGCGTTTTCCGTCTTCAGCACCTGATTGCGTGCCGCGACGGCATCGATCTGCGAGTCGATATAGAAGCCGCCGATCAGAACCACGAGCGCCCCCGCGCCCGCTGCTCCGCCCAGCATCGTGTAGACCTTCTTCCGCCGGGCCGCCTTGCGCGCCTCGTGATACGGCAGCAGGTTGACCGACGGAATGGAATTCGTCGTCGTGGACATGCTTGCCCCCCGGTGGGTTATTGCAAACCGCGCAGCGCCAGTCCCGCACTGACGATGTACGCAGGCAGGTCACGCTGGAGATAGCGCTCGTTGACCTTGCCTGCGGTCATCATGTTTGCGAAAGGATTGGCCAGCGTCGTCGTGATCTGTGTCTGTTGCTGGATAGCCGCCTGCACGCCGAGCAGGGACGCATGTCCGCCCGAAAGCAGGATCTCGTCCACACGGCCAAGGCTGGAACTGGCGATGAAGTTGCCGATGGCGCCCTGCACTTCCATGGCCAGCGCCTCGAGCGACGGCTTGAGCAGTTGCGCGCGCCACGACTCCGGCAGCGTGTTCTTGCGCTTCTTGATTTCGGCCTTGAGCGCATCGAGCGTGAACATGCGCGCGGCGCTCTGGGTGAGCTGATCGCCGTAGCTGTTCAGTGGCTGCTCGTACAGTTCCTTCCAGCCCTGGTAGAAGATCGCCTTGGAGCGGCTACCGCCAAGATGGACGACCGCCACAACCGGGAGGTCCTTGGCATCGGCTTCCGAGAGACCTTCTGGCACGCCGAGCATCTGCACGATCGAGCGTTGAACGGCGTACTCTTCGACGTCCATCACCTGAGGCTTCAGGCCAGCCATCTCGGCGGCCGTCACGCGCTCCTGCACGCGATCGCTATTGGCGGCCGTGACACGCACGCCGATGCCGCCTTCGGTTTCGCTGGGACCAATCACCGCAAAGTCGAAGTTGACCGCCTGCGAAGGCGGATAGAGGCGGTGCGCCTCGGATTCGACCTGGGAATAGAGTTCGTCTTCCGAGAGATTGTCCGGAAGACTGACCGTCTGGGACTCCGTCAGCATGGACGGCACGCCGAGCACGACTTCCTTCGTGCGGATGCCAGCCTTGCCGAGCGCGCGCTTCAGCGCGATACCCACGGCCTCGATGTTGACCACGTTGCCATCGGCAACGGCGTTGCGATCCAGCAATTCGCTGGCGCATTTTTCCAGCCTGAAGTCGTTTCTGCCTGCCCCGACGGACAGCTCCACGACCTTGACGCTAGACGACCCAATATCTACGCCGACCGTAGTCCGGCGTAGAAGACCCGACAAGATGCCCCGTCGCAAGGTGACCCCCTGACATTTGAACTCGCCCACGGCATGTCTGCTCTAACGGTGCGAGCCAGTTTCTTTGGATGAAACGTTTTGCTCTTTTATGGTCGACGATTCTTACAAAATCCAAGGGCGCTGGCAATGTGCCGGTTTAACCACGCTTTCTTTTTCAGATCGACCCTGCCAAAGCGTTGCCAAAATCCGACGCTCAACAACAACTTCGTTGCATAGCGTTGCCCCGCGCCAATTCTGCGATCCTTGCCCGTATTCCTGGCGACACACTCGACACCACCGCTCCCGTTTCCGGCCCGCCGCGCGCGTTCCATGGCAATCGCCTGCAAGGCAGGACACGCAAGCTCCCAGGCCATTACATCTTGTAACAGCGCGATAGCGCCTTTCGCGCCACAGGAACGCCGGGCCGCCGGAGGGGCGGCGATATAATCCGGGCACTCTGATTAGGTAAACCCTTATGGCCACAGCACAACAGAAGCCGTCCCTTCCCGTCCGCCGCCCATTGTGGGCACGGATCATGATCTGGGTGATCGGACTGCTTATCGCCGGCATGGCAGCGGTAGCGCTGCTGGTTGGCTATGCGTTGGTTGTGGCGGCGCCGAACCTGCCGTCGCTGGACACGATCACCGACTACCGCCCCAAGATCCCCCTTCGGATCTATACGGCCGACAACGTGCTGATCGGCGAGTTCGGCGAGGAACGTCGCAACTTCGTGCCGATCACCGAAATCCCCGATGTCATGAAGAAGGCCGTGCTCGCGATCGAGGACGACCGGTTCTACGAGCACGGCGGCGTGGACTTCGTCGGCGTGATGCGCGCCGGCCTGGCCAACCTGCGCGGGGGTCTGTCGCAAGGTGCCTCGACGATCACGATGCAGGTGGCGCGCAACTTCTTCCTTTCGAGCGAGAAGACCTACACGCGCAAGATTTATGAAATGCTGCTCGCGTACAAGATCGAGGCGAATCTGAGCAAGGATCAGATCCTCGAGCTCTACATGAACCAGATCTATCTGGGGCAGCGCGCCTACGGCTTCGCCAGCGCGGCGCGCGTGTACTTCGGCAAGTCGATCAAGGACGTGACGCCGGCCGAGGCCGCCATGCTGGCCGGCCTGCCCAAGGCGCCGTCGGCCTACAACCCGGTGGTCAACCCACGCCGCGCGAAGGTGCGCCAGGAGTACATCCTGCAGCGCATGCGCGACCTGCACTACATCACGCCGGAACAGTACGACCAAGCCGTGCGCGAACCACTGAACGTGCGTAGTGAAGGCAACGAATTCTCGACCCACGCCGAGTACGTGGCGGAAATCGTGCGCCAGCTGATGTACGCGCAGTACCGCGAGGAAACCTATACCCGCGGCCTGACGGTCTACACCACGCTGACCAAGCCCGATCAGGATGCCGCCTACGAGTCCGTGCGCAGCGGCATCATGAACTACGAGCGCAAGCACGGCTATCGCGGCCCCGAAGCGTTCATCGACCTGCCGTCCGATCCGACCGAACGTGAACAGGCCATCGACGATGCGCTGGTCGAGCATCCGGGCAGCGACGACCTGCGCTCCGCCGTGGTCACGAGCGTCACGCCGAAACAGGTTCGCGCGACTCTGCTCTCGGGCGAGGTGGCAACGATCGAAGGCACGGCGCTGCGCTTCATCGCGCCGTCGCTGGCGGCCAGCGCGCAGCCCAAAGTGAAGATCCGCCCGGGCGCGATCATCCGCGTGACGCAGGACCCGAAGGACAACTCGTGGACGGTGACACAATTGCCGGAAGTCGCCGCCGCGTTCATCTCGATCAACCCCGAGGACGGTGCGATCCGCTCGATGGTGGGTGGCTTCGACTACAACCGGAACAAGTTCAACCATGTGACGCAAGCCTGGCGTCAGCCCGGATCGAGTTTCAAGCCGTTCATCTACACGGCTGCGCTCGAAAAGGGCTTCTCGCCGGCCACGGTGATCAATGACGCACCGCTGACGATCGGACCGGATACGGGTGGCCAGGTCTGGGAACCCAAGAACTACGACGGCAAGTTCGAAGGTCCGATGACGATGCGCCGCGCACTGGCCAAGTCGAAGAACCTGGTGTCGGTGCGTATCCTGCGCGCGATCGGCACGCAGTACGCCCAGGACTACATCACGCGCTTCGGCTTCGAGGCCGACAAGCATCCGGCCTACCTGCCGATGGCGCTTGGCGCGGGTAGCGTGACACCGCTGCAGATGGCGGGCGCCTACTCGGTGTTCGCCAATGGCGGCTATCGCATTAACCCGTTCCTGATCCAGCGGGTCGAGGATTCGCGCGGCAAGATCGTCTCGGAGACTCATCCTCAGAAGGCTGGCGGCGATGCCGTGCGGGTGCTCGACGCACGCACCGCGTTCATCGCCGACAGCATGCTGCGCGAGGTCGTGCGTAGCGGCACGGCGAACCCGGCCAAGCAGCGCCTGGGCCGTAACGACATGGCCGGCAAGACCGGTACCACCAACGATGCGGTCGATGCGTGGTTCGCCGGCTACACGCCGAAGCTGGTGGCGATTGCCTGGATGGGCTACGACCAGCCCAAGAGCCTCGGTGTGCGCGAAACCGGTGGCGGACTGGCACTGCCGATCTGGGTCGGCTACATGAGCAAGGCGCTCAAGGGTGTGCCGGAAAGCCCGGATCGCCAGCCGCCTGAAGGTGTGGTCATGGTAGCGGGAGACTGGACGCTCGAGGAAAACGCCGGCGGCGCAGGCGTGGCATCTGTGGGCCTGGGCGACCCATGGCCTGGCAAGCCGGACGAAAGCTCGCGCCCGCCACAGGACACCGAGGCGGAAAAGAAGAAGATCCTGGAAATGTTCGGCGGAGCCTGACCGGCACCGCCTCCAACGAAAAACCGGCCCTCGCGGCCGGTTTTTTCGTTTCGGCGTGGCGTGCCAGAACGCTTACTTCAGCGTCAAGGTGACCCCTGCCTGCTGGCTCATGTACCCGGACAGCGCGGCATACAGTTCGCCACCGCCCCGCGTATCGACCCATTTGCTGCCATCGTTACGGAAATGGAAGCCACCGGCCTTGGCTGCCACCCACAGTTCCTGCATGGGCGCCTGGCTGTTGACGATGATCTTGGAGCCGTCCTCGAACTCGAGTTCCATCACGTTGCCGGTCCGATTGATTTCCACGTCGGCGTCTGCCGCATCGGCGGCGGCTTCGATCGCCGCTTCCAGCTGGTCCAGTGCCTTGCTGGCCAGCGCCAGGAACTCGCTTTCACTGAGGGGGGGCATGCTACACTCCAAGGCCGCCGGCGCCCCGTTCGGAATGGGCACTCGGGCCGGCATCAATTGATGGAAAAGTCGGGAAACCTTGCGCTTCCCGCAGCCATCCGAGAACCCATCCAGACAATGAAGGACTTCCCGATGCTGCGTCGTGCTGCGATTGTATCGGCGTTTGCCGCCACACTCGCGATGCCCCTGGCCGGATGTGGCATTCGCGGCCCGCTGTACATGCCGACCGTGCCGCCCGCTCCGACGGCGCCAACCGTGGCCGATCCCGGACTGGGCAAACCTGATGCGCCCGGAGCCGTCGAGCCCGCGCGCCCCATGTCGGAGCCGTCGACCGCCTCGCCCGTGCCCGTGGAACCGGCTCGTGACAGTTCCGCCCCCTCAGCACGTTGAGTGCCGTTTGAATATGACCGATTTCTTTTCGCGCCGCGATGGCATTCTCGCCGTCGAGCAAGTCCCGCTGACCCGCATTGCCGACCAGTTCGGCTCGCCGACCTTTGTCTACTCGCGGGCCGCGCTGACGGCCGCGTACAACGCCTACGCGGCCGCGTGCAAGGGCCGCAACGCCCACGTGCAATATGCGGTGAAGGCCAATTCGAACCTGGCCGTACTGCAGGTCTTCGCGCAACTCGGCGCGGGATTCGACATCGTTTCCGGTGGTGAGCTGCTGCGCGTGATCGCGGCTGGCGGCGACCCGCGCAAGGTGGTGTTCTCTGGTGTCGCGAAGAACGTCGCCGACATGGAGTTGGCGCTGAGCCACGACGTGCGCGGCTTCAACGTCGAGTCGATTCCCGAACTGGACCGCCTGAACGCTGTCGCCGGCCGTCTTGGCAAGCGCGCGCGCGTATCGCTGCGCATCAACCCGGATGTGGATGCCAAGACGCATCCGTACATCTCGACGGGCCTCAAGGCCAACAAGTTCGGCGTCGCCTTCGAGGACGTGCTGCCGACCTATCGTGCCGCCGCAGCGCTGCCGAATATTGAGGTCACCGGCATCGACTGCCATATTGGCTCGCAGATCACCGAGGTGGCGCCTTATCTGGAGGCGCTCGACAAGGTGCTCGACGTGGTCGAGGCGCTCGAGGCCGAAGGCATCAAGCTGGAACATATCGATGTGGGCGGTGGCCTGGGCATCACCTACAACGATGAAACCCCGCCGGACATCACGAAGTTCGCCACCACGCTGATCGACCGTGTGGCCGCGCGCGGCCACGGGCACCGCGAGGTCCTGTTCGAACCGGGCCGTTCGCTGGTCGGCAACGCCGGCGTGTTGTTGACCCGTGTGGAATTCCTGAAGCCAGGCGCGGCCAAGAACTTCTGCATCGTCGACGCGGCAATGAACGATCTGGCGCGTCCCGCGATGTATGAGGCATTCCACCGCATCGAACCGGTCGCCCCTCGCAACGACGCGGGGGTGATGTACGACGTAGTGGGTCCGGTCTGCGAGTCCGGCGACTGGCTCGGCCGCGACCGCACGCTGGCCGTTCAGGCCGGCGACCTGCTGGCGGTGATGTCGGCCGGCGCCTATGGTTTCGTGATGAGCTCGAACTACAACACGCGCGGCCGCGCGGCCGAGGTGATGGTCGACGGCGATACCGTGCATCTGGTGCGCGAGCGCGAGTTGCCGGCGGACCTGTTCCGCAACGAGCGACTGCTGAAGGTCTGACCTGAGGCCAAAGGCTTGAGGCTTTAGGCCTGATGCCTGACAGGCTCTCGGCCAAAGCAAAAAGGGCGACGTTCTACGTCGCCCTTTTCTTCTTTATGGCACTGCCCGCCGCCTTTGCTGCCACCACCACACGCGTAGCGCCAGCAGCACGAACACCACTACGGCATAGATCGAGACCTCCTGGAAATCGTTCTTGCCGGCCTTGTGCCACCAGTAGTGCAGGATCGCCAGTACCGCAATCGCGTAGATTGCCCGGTGCAGCAATTGCCAGCGCCTGCCGCCAAGCCAGCGCACCATCGCATTGGCCGATGTGGCGGCCAACGGGACCATCAGCACGAATGCCGCAAACCCCACCGTGATAAATGGCCGCTTGCCAATGTCCTTGATCATGTAGGCTACGTCGAAGCCGCGATCCACCGCGAGCCACAGCATGAAGTGCTGCACGCCGTAAAAAAACGTGAACAGGCCAAACATGCGGCGCGACCGGATCAGCCAGTGCCAGCCGGTGATCCGGCGCAGCGGCGTTACCGCGAGCGTGACGCACAGCATGACTAGCGTCCAGGTGCCCGTCGATCGTGTGACGAACTCGAGTGGATTCGCCCCGAACTGCGACGTGGCACCGAGGTACATCAATCGCGCGAACGGCAGGAGCGCCAGAAGCCAGGCACAGACCTTCACCGCGCGCACGCGTGATGGCGCGAGCAACGCCACTCCACCGTGGCGCGGCGAAGCCTGCGCGGCCGACGCCGGCAGATCGCGCTCGGCCATCAGAAATTCTTCCTCAGGTCCATACCCTGATAGAGCGACGCCACCTGCGCACCGTAGCCGTTGAACATCAAGGTCTTGCGCTTCGGCGCGAACAGGGCCGAGAAGCCGCCTCCCCCCTTGTCTTCGCCGATACGCCGTTCCGTGGCCTGGCTCCAGCGCGGATGGTCCACGTCAGGGTTCACGTTCGAGTAGAAGCCGTACTCGTTCGCCGCGGCGATGTTCCAGCTCGTCGGCGGCTGCTTGTCGACAAAGCGGATCTTCACAATCGACTTGGCACTCTTGAAGCCATACTTCCAGGGCACCACCATGCGCACCGGCGCGCCGTTCTGGTTCGGCAACACCTCGCCGTAGAGTCCGAATGTGAGAAGTGCCAACGGATGCATGGCCTCGTCCATGCGCAAGCCCTCGCTGTAGGGCCATTCCAGCACCCCGCTGCTGATACCGGGCATCTGCTTCTTGTCGGCCAGCGTGATGAACTGGACGAACTTCGCGCCCGGCTGCGGCTCGACACGCCGGATTAGCTCCGCAAGCGGATAGCCAATCCACGGGATCACCATCGACCAACCTTCGACACAGCGGAGCCGATACACCCGCTCCTCAAGCGGCGCAAGCTTCAGGAGTTCGTCGAGGTCGTAAACCTTGGGCTGCTTGACCAGCCCCTCCACCGCGACTTGCCACGGACGCGGCCGCAGCGTTGCGGCGTATCGCGCCGGGTCGGACTTATCGGTGCCGAACTCGTAAAAGTTGTTGTAGGTCGTGACGTCCTCATACGACGTGCGTTTTTCCGTCACCGCGTAGGCATTGTTCAGCGTGGCCGTCAGCTTGGGGAGCTTGCCTGGCGAGCCCTGCGCGAACGCCTCCCGCGCAAACCAAGGCGTTGCCAGGCCCCCGGCCGTACCCGCTGCCGCCATGGCCAGCAGGCGCCGTCGCGCCGTGAATACGTGCTGCGGGGTAATCTCGGTGGCAGCGATGTCATCGCCGCGCAGCCATTTCGGAGAGGGAATCAGCATGGTTCGTACGAAGCCTGATGGAGCCTGGGGAGTTTGACAGGGAAGACTGCTGAAAGGTGCGGCAGTGCGATTATCCCCGTTGGTATTGCTGATAGACGGCAGTCGCCAGTGCCAGCAGCCGCTCACGATCGATCGGCCCCGCCAGTGCGAAGCCGAGATTGTGATCGACCCAGTAAAACGCCATGGCAGCGGGCCCGGTGGATTGAGCACCCTGGGCAGGCGCCAGCCGTTCGAGCCGGAATGCGGTATCCGGTGTCCCTTGCGCCATCCGCCGCAGTTGCAGCGACAGGCGTGTCCCGGCGTCATTCTCATACATCAGGATAGCCATCGGACCGCCCTCAGCCACACCGAGCCGCCCGCCGATCAGGCGAAAGCCTTGTGCGCGGAGATCAGGGACCTGCAGCGGCGCACCGAGCCGCTTGGACAGCCAGGCGACCATATGCGCCTCATCGCTGGCGGGAACCTCGACCACATGGCGAACCTCGGGCGCATAAACCACATGGCTGGCCAATGCGTCGCGCGCAAATCGTTCGAGTGGAGGCACGCCACCCAGGTCGGCGTCAAAACGGCCACGCGCCATCCAGCCGCTCGTGCCACCGATGATGAATGTCGCGACGCTGGCGGCCAGCGCTAGCGCCACGGGCCAGAGCGGGCGGTGAGCCTTTGTGCGCCCGCTGCCGGCGCGCAATCCGCGTGGAAGCGCGTCCAGCGGTACCGCCTCCTTGAGGACGGCGTTCAATGATGCGTGCAGCCCCGCCGTTTGGCGACGCCAGGCCTCGACCTTGCGCGCGGCCTCCGGATCGGCTGCCAGGAAGGCTTCGACTTCGGCCCGGCGCGGGCCGCTTAACTGGCCGTCCGCGTATGCATGGAGGTCGGCTTCGCCGACTGGAGTCGGGGTCACCATCATTTCACCCGCTGCAACGAAGTTGTTGCCGCAGCACCATCGGCGCCGCCATCCAGCAGGCGACGCATATGTTCGCGAGCGCGCGCCAGGCGCGACATCACGGTGCCGATCGGCACGTCGAGCACCCTGGCGGCCTCGGCGTACGAGAACTGCTCCAGGCTGACGAGCAGCAGCACCGCGCGCTGTGGCTCCGGTAACTGGCCGAGTGCCTGTAACAGATCGCGACGCAGGCCGAGGTCGGCGGTATGGGCAACCACCTCCGGCAGCGTATCCATTGCGGTCACGACATCACTCTTGCGCAGATGATTCAGGCGCAGCCGATGCATCAGGGTCAGTAACCACGGCAGCAGCCCATCCGCGCCATCGCCCCATAACGCGCCGGGGCGAAGGCGAAATCTCCAGCGATAACGCAGGGCACGCTCAAGCGTGTCCTGCACGAGATCGTCGGCCAGCATGGCATCGCCGGTCAGACCACGGGCATGGCGCCGCAAACGCGGCGCCAGTACCACCAA
The DNA here is from genome assembly GCF_000196015.1 of Cupriavidus metallidurans CH34. Classification (NCBI taxonomy): domain Bacteria; kingdom Pseudomonadati; phylum Pseudomonadota; class Betaproteobacteria; order Burkholderiales; family Burkholderiaceae; genus Cupriavidus; species Cupriavidus metallidurans. The sequence goes on from NC_007973.1 coordinate 3,555,721, forward strand.
CTGACGTTCAAACGGTTCCATGCCGGGATTGCCTAGCGACGATCAGGGCTTCACGGCATCGCGACGTGCCAGACGGCGTTGAAGTTGTCGCCTGACTTGTCGCCCGCCTTGGCGTCCTTGGCAAAGCGATAAAGCGGCTTGCCCTTGTACGCCCACTGCCGGGTACCGTCATCGCGCGTGATGATCGAGTAGTCACCCGATGCGCTCTTGCCTGGCTCTGCCAGCAGCGGCGGCCAGTTGGTCGAGCACATGCCGTTGCAGACGCTCTTGCCACCGTTCACCGGGTCACGATCGAACGTGTACAGCGTCAAGCCCTGCGGATCGGTCAGCGCGCCGTTGGTGACTTTCACGGTAGGCGGCATGTTGCCACCACCCATCCCCAAGCTGGAACAACCGGCCAGCAGGACAGTGGCAGCACCCAGCGCGAGTGCGATCGGGCGGAGCTTCGATACAGCAGTGTGACGAGAAGCCATCATGAGGGTCTCCTTCTTCAGGGCGGTGCCGACAGCCGGCGCCGTTCTCTTTCAGTAAACACCCGATGTGATGTGTTTATTCCTCCCACCTCAAAAAAATGTGGCGTTCAGCGGCGGAAAGTGGCTTCTTAGATAGTAAAAAATGCCTAAAGATGCATATTTCGTAAATCGAAGTGCATTCTCTGCAAAACATCATGCGACGGTTCGCACCTGTCCGATGTTCAGGGTCCGCTCAGAAGACAAAAAAGCCTGCCGGAATCGGCAGGCTTCGTCATCTGGATAGATGGTCTGGCGGATCAGAGTTCGCCGTAGCTGTGCAGCCCCGATAGGAACATGTTCACACCGAGGAAGGCGAAGGTCGTCACCAACAGGCCAACCAGCGCCCACCATGCAGCAACCGTACCGCGCAGCCCCTTCATCAGGCGCATGTGCAGCCAAGCTGCATAGTTGAGCCAGACGATCAGCGCCCAGGTCTCTTTCGGATCCCAGCTCCAGTAGCCACCCCAAGCCTCGGCAGCCCACAGTGCGCCGAGGATCGTTGCGATCGTGAAGAAGGCGAACCCGACCGCGATCGCCTTGTACATGACGTCGTCGAGCAGCTCGAGCGAAGGCAGACGCTCGGCCAGAATGCCACGTTGCTTGAGCAGGTAGGCCACCGACACCATTGCCGCCAGCGCGAACGTGCCGTATCCGATGAAGTTCGCCGGCACGTGGATCTTCATCCACCAGCTCTGCAGGGCGGGCACCAACGGCTGGATCTCCTGGGCATTGCGGCTGACCGTGTACCACAGCAAGAAACCGACTGCCGCGGACACCACGAGCATCACGAACGGCCCAAGCGCGCGGGTCGCGTAGCGGCGCTGGTAGTACAAATAAAACAGGGACGTGATCAGCGAAAAGAGAACGAAAACCTCATAGAGGTTCGAGATTGGAATATGGCCGATGTCCGCGCCGATCAGGTACGACTCGTACCACCGCACCATCAGACCCGTGAAGCCCAGCACGACCGCAGCCCAGCAGAGCTTGCTGCCAATGCTGTAGCCGGTTTCCGACCGCGAAATCAGTCCAACCCAGTAGAACAGGGTCGAGAGGAACACCAGCGCACTCATCCAGAGGATGGCCGACTGGCTCGACAGGAAGTACTTCAGGAAGAAAGCCTGCTCTGCGCGCGCGAGGTCGCCCTGATAGAGTTGGATCGCGAACAGCGAAAACGCCGCGATGCCGATCATCAGCAGACGGACGGGCTTCCAGTGCCAGCCCAGCAGCGCGAACGTCGGCACTGCGGCAATCAGCACGCCCTTGTCATAGACGTTCATCCACTGGCCGTAGCGCGAGAGCGCAAACCCGGCGCCGACCACAAGCAGCAGCGCGAAGACCCAGTCGGTCCAGCCCAGGCGGCTCAGAAACGAAGGTTCGAGATAGGCGGTGTCCTGGCCGGCAGCGTCACGGGACACATCGTCGGTTGCCGCGGCACGCCGCGGCGTCAGGCCAGGATTGACGTGATTCACATTCGAGGACATGGCATTCCTGCTCTTTGGCGCTACGCGCCTGTTTTATCTGCTGCGCCCCCGCCCGCGGGTCTCCGCACAGGCTGACGCCGGTTCATGCTCTTGTACTTTGTACTATAGCGATGACGCGTGCTTATCATCTGACGCTGATGGCCCCGATTGCGGTGCCCCTTGCGTCATCGCGGCATCATGACCAGCAGCCGCTTCCGTCACCTCGGCGCCAACGGCGCGGCCGATATCGGCGCGCAACGCCACGAATTCCTTCTCGAAATCCATCGTGCGACGTTGTGTGGACATCGCCATCAGGACGTGACTACCGCTGGAGTGTCCGGCAGCATCTGCGCCCTTGTCCTTGATCCAGATCCAGACGCGCCGTTCGCGAATGTAGAACATTGCGAACACGCCCAGGACAAGCAGCAAACACCCAAGATACACGATGTTCTTGCCCGGCGCACGAGTCATCTGGAACACGCTGGCCTGGACCTGCTGGAAGTCTTCGAGCTGCAGAAACACCGGCGCGGCGTAGAAGAAACTGTCCGAAAGCGCATTGATTGCCTGCTGGAGGAAGACACCGCTTTTCGTGTCATTTGGGATGGCCGGCAGCTTGTCCTGCTCGCGCGCCAGTTGCCAGAGCTCCCACATCGAGCCGTTTAGAATCTTCAGGAGCACGTCCGCGGCCTTTTGCTGATCAGCCTGCGGGACCGATTTTTCCAGGAAGGCAGCGATCGCCGTGAAACCGCCCGGAGGCGCGTCGGGCGACGTGCGAGTGGCCCCGGCAAACAGGTCCAACGCACGCATGGCGCTTTCGGCCAGTTGCTTGCGCAGGTCCGCCTTGTCGGCGCCCGGCATCGATATCTCGGCGAATCGGCGGGCAGCTTCGCCACGCATCCCCTTGTCCTGCAGCGCCGCGCGCAGGCGCATCCAGTCCGCCACACTACTCTGGTCATCGGCCGGAATTCTCAGGTAGCGGAATGGCTCATTCGGCGATTCGCGCATACCGGCCAGGAACACAGTCTGCCCATCCAATTGCACCGGCAGCATGTAGTTGTTGAACTCGCGCGCCTGACCATTGGCGTCGCGCAGCTTGTACTGCACCGACGGACCGACATTGCGCAGGTCCTTTTCCTTGTTCGGATTAGCGGCGGCGCCGAGGTGCTGCTCCAGCGTGCCCAGCGAGGACTTGCGCGCCACACCACGCGCGTCGGCCTTGCCCGACGCATCCGTGACGGTCTCGACGTTCATCAGCCGGAAATCGCTGAACTCGACGGTCAATCCATCCTTGTCGGCACCGGTGCCCGTGCCCGCGAGAGGCGCGTTGCCACCGATCGTGCCGGCAAACGGGAACGTCGCATGGGTACTGCCCGTCATGGGATACCCGACGAACTTCAGGCGCGAGCCGCCGTCTTCGAAGCTCGACTGATAGATGGCCACGCCGTCGATGACCAATGGCTCATTGACCTTGATCGTCGCCTCGGTCTTCTTGCCGGTGGCCCGGTCGGTCACCACCACATCGGAGGCGAACAACTTGGGCATCCCGGTTGAATAGAAGTCCACGGTGAACTTCTTGAGCATGATCGTGAACGGCAGGTCCTGCACCAGCGCGCCGTCGGCGATGTTGAGGATCGCGGTCGACACGGTCGCGCCTTCGGGCACGAACGCATTGCCACGGAAGCCCGGGTTGCTCGGCGAGAGCCTGTGCTTGGCCGGAATCTCGCTGATGATGGCATTGCCGTCGATCGGGCTTTTGCCGCCAAACCACATTTGCGCCCGGATCAGCATGTCGCCATCAAGCAAGCCGCCCAGGCAGATCACGACAATGGCCGTGTGCGCGAGGATGTAGCCGAGCTTGTTCGCCGAACCGGCTTTGGCAGCCAGCAACGTGGCGCCCTCGTGCTCGACGGGCTTGATGCGATAACCCCGGTTGCGCAGCAGCGCATACGCCCGGCCGGCGGCATCGGTGCGGACGCGCGATGCATCGTACTCACCCCGATGATGGAACGCGCGGAGGCTGCGCTCGCGCACGTGATCCTTCCACGAGCGCATATCGACGATCATCTTCGGCCCATTGCGCGCGATACAGAGCGATGTCGAGACAACGAGAAAGCCCAAGATCAGCAGGAACCACCAGGAGCTGTACACCTTCTGCAGGGACAGCGCGTGGAACAGGTCCGCCCAGAACGGCCCGAACTGATTGACATAGTTCGGGTACAGCTCATTCTGCTTGAGCACCGTGCCGATGATGCTGGCGATGGCAATCACCGTCAGCAGCGTGATGGCGAAGCGCATCGAGGACAGCAACTCGACGCCGTCGCGCAGCACGCGGTGATGAGTCTTCAGGTGCAGGCCTGAAGTGGAAGGGGTCGACATGTGCGGTAATACCCGAAATCCGGTTTGGTGCTTGATGTGACGCCGGTTGGGCGCCGGAAAACAAAAGAGGGTGGACGTGCTTTGGCAAGCAGGCCACCCTCTTCGATTGCTGCTGGCACGGCTGGTTCACCCCCCAAGGGGATACCCTGCCATGCCGGCCGGATACGACTTAACGGACGCCGGCGACGTAGTCCGCGACCGCCTTGATCTCGGTATCCGACATCTGGGCGGCGATCGTGCTCATGACCGAATTGTTGGTACGGGTGCCCTGGCGGAACGCCACCAGTTGCGCTTCGGTGTACTCGGAATACTGGCCGCCGATTCGCGGATATTGCGCCGGGATGCCAGCACCGGTCGGGCCGTGGCAGCCAGCGCAGGCCGGCACGCCCTTGGCCGCGATACCACCGCGGTAGATCTTCTGGCCAACCTCGATCGTGTCCTTGTTCTTCGCGGTGGCAGGCTTGACCTGCTGCTTGGCGAGATAGGCGCCGATGTCCTTCATTTCCTGGTCGTTCAGCGCCGACGCATAGGGCGTCATGATGGCGTTGTTACGGCTCTTGGCCTTGAAGTCTGCCAGTTGCTTGTGCACGTACTCCGCTTGCTGGCCAGCCAGCTTAGGATTGGTGGCCGCGGCACTGTTGCCGGCTGCGCCGTGGCAGGAAAGACATGCCGGCACATTGCGATCGGGTGCGCCTTGCGAATACAGCGTCTCGCCCTTGGCGGGATCTGCCTTGGCGGCGGCCTGCTCTGCGGCAGATGCCAGCCCACTCATGGCGGCCATCGGAACGGCCAGCGCCATGACACCCAGAAGTTTCGCAATGCGGTTCATTCGTATACCTTGTCAGATTTGTTATGAACACCGTAATGCATGCCGATCTTCCCTTGCCAGGCGGTGAGGAAGCGCCTTTTCGAGCAAGGGGTGAGACCGGTATACGCAACACCCGCCAACCTGCCCCGGACATTGCTTCCCGGGCGATTTAAGGCATCGCCGATGACATCGCGCAAGGATGCCACACGTCACCTGCTCAGGAGACCGTAAACCGGGTTATTGTACAATAAATCGCTTTCCGGATTGACTTAGATCAGTCTCTATGGCGACGTCCCTTCCAGGGGTCGTATACCACCCCGCCGACTCGTCACCTGCCTCAACACTCCAGCGCATGTCCCTCCTACATCAGGCCCGCTTCTTTACGACCGTCAACCACCTCCGCGACCTGCCTGCCACGGCCGTCCCAGAGGTGGCGTTCGCCGGCCGCTCCAACGCCGGCAAGTCCACGGCCATCAACATCCTGTGCAACCAGAAGCGGCTGGCGTTCTCGTCACGCACGCCCGGGCGCACGCAGCATATCAACTTCTTCACCGTGGCGCCGGTCAAGGCGCCCGATCCTGTCGGCTTCCTGGTCGACCTGCCCGGCTACGGCTATGCGGAAGTGTCTGGCAGCGCCAAGTTTCACTGGCAAGGCCTGCTTTCCGACTACGTGCAGGCCCGGACTCAGTTGTCCGGCCTGATCCTGATGATGGATGCGCGCCGCCCGTTCACGGACCTCGATTGCCAGATGGTCGAGTGGTTTCTGCCGACCGGCAAGCCGATCCACGTGTTGTTGACCAAGGCGGACAAGCTGACCACCAGCGATAATGCCAAGGCGCTGCGCGAAACGCGCAAGGTGCTCGCCGATTACGCGGCGCAGATGGAAAACCCGCCGGCGCTCACCGCCCAGTTGTTCTCCAGCCTGAAGCGTCGCGGCATCGAAGAAGCGCAGCGGGTAGTGGCGGGTTGGCTGGCGTTGCCTGAAGCGCAGCCTGCCGTTGCGAAGTCGGATACGCCCGACACGCCGCAGGGCTGAGGCCACGCATCGACTTCGAACCGGCAAAAAAAAGCCCCGTTGCGAACAACGGGGACGAACTTTCCCGCCGGTTCAGGGCGGGTACCCGCTCAGGGAGGAGTAGCGGGGGACATCCGCGCTGCGCGGAGCAACACAGGGTGTCCGCGAGTATGATAGCGGGCACGCACAAAAGTTCTTTTTTCTTTCGGCGTACTTCTGCTGTTGTCTGCCGCGGGCTTTTCGCGGTGACGTGCGCCGCGCATTCGTCCACGACTCTCCCAAGATTCAGCCATGTCCACGTTCCCCGAGTTCCGTCCCCGCCGCATGCGTCGCGACGACTTCTCGCGCCGCATGATGCGCGAGAATCGCCTGTCGCCTGACAACCTGATCTATCCGGTCTTTATCCTGGAAGGCCAGAACCAGCGACAGACCGTGGCGTCGATGCCCGGCGTGGAACGTGTGTCCGTAGACCTGCTGATGCCGGTCGCGGAAGACTGCGTGAAGCTCGGCATTCCGGTCATCGCGCTGTTCCCGGTGATCGATCCGTCGCTGAAAACACCTGACGGCATCGAGGCCACCAACCCGGAAGGCCTGGTGCCTCGCGCCGTGCGAGCGCTGAAGGATCGCTTTCCCGAACTTGGCGTGCTGACCGACGTCGCGCTCGATCCGTACACGAGCCATGGCCAGGATGGCGTGCTCGACGAGAACGGTTACGTGATCAACGACATCACCGTCGAGATCCTCGTCAAGCAGGCACTTGTCCAGGCGGAAGCAGGTGTCGACATCGTCGCGCCGTCAGACATGATGGACGGCCGTATCGGCGCCGTGCGCAACGCGCTGGAAGAAGCGGGCCACATCCACACGCGCATCATGGCCTACTCGGCCAAGTATGCGTCCGCGTTCTACGGCCCGTTCCGCGATGCGGTGGGCTCGGCCAGCAATCTGGGCAAGGGCAACAAGATGACCTACCAGATGGACCCGGCCAATACAGACGAGGCCCTGCGCGAAGTCGCACAGGACATCATGGAAGGCGCCGACATGGTCATGGTGAAGCCGGGTATGCCGTACCTCGACATCGTGCGCCGCGTGAAGGACGAATTTCGCTTTCCGACGTACGTGTATCAGGTCAGCGGCGAGTACGCGATGCTCAAGGCCGCCGCGCAGAATGGCTGGCTCGACCACGACAAGGTCATGATGGAATCGCTGCTGGCATTCCGCCGTGCCGGCGCGGATGGCATCCTGACCTACTTCGCGCGCGACGCCGCGCGCCTGCTGCAGGCCTGAGCGGCGGATGCAGCTGCTAGGCTTCTCGGCCAACCAGGTACATCCGCTGGACACACTCGACGCGGCACGCGACTTCCTCTCCGGAAATGCGGCCGCGCGGTTTGTCTGGGCGGACTTTGGCACCGAGGAAGTCACGCCAGCGCCCAGCGTCTGGCGAGACAGCCTGATGGCGCTGACGGGTGCTCCCATCCTCGACCTGCATCTGGCCGACGCCACCAATCCTGCGCATCCGTCGTTCTTCGATACGACCCACGCGTACGACATGGTGATCTTCCGCAAGCTCACCTTCGAAACCAGCCGGCAGTTCGCCGAGGCCGAAGCCAGACAGTCTGTTGCGCAGCGCAAGGCATCACGCAAGTACGCGCCGGGCTTCCTGCCAGCGCTCGCCCGCATTGATACACAGCCAGTTGCATTCTTCGTCTTCGACAACGTACTGGTAACCGTGCGGCCCTCGCCGTCACGCACTATCGAACAGGTACGCCAAAGGCTACTCGAGAGCTGTGGCGCGCCTCGCCCCGCGTCCGCGCGCGCCGGCGGCACGGCGGCGCTGGTGCATGGCGTCAGGCCGCCAACCCGGCCCGAAGACCTCATGCTGCGACTGCTGAACGCGATGGTCGACCGCTACTTGGATCTGCGTGCCCCGCTGACCCGGCAGCTCGATCGCTGGCAGCGGGCGCTGCTGAGCAGTCGCCATAGTTTCTCAAGCTGGGAAGGTCTGCTGGATGCGCGCATCCAGCTCAGGCGGCTGGAGCATCTCAGTGAAGAGCAGCGGGATGCGCTGCAGGAGTTTCGCGACAGTCTGCTCGACAACCGCTATAGCGCCGAAGATGCCGAAGGTATGCAAGAAGCGAGCCGCGACGAAGTCCTGCTCGTACGCATCAACGACCTGATGGAGCACATCCTGCGCGTGCTGGCGCACGCCCGGCGACTCGAGGATTCGATCGAATCCGCGGTGCAGATCCACTTTTCCGCAGTGGCCCACCGAACCAACCGGACCATGCGCGCGCTGACCGTCATCACGGCGGTCTTCATGCCGCTGACGCTCATCACGGGCATCTTCGGCATGAACTTCGCGCGAATGCCGTGGCTGCAAGAGCCTGAAGGCTTCTGGTGGTCGATCGGGTTGATGGGAGCCGTGGTCGCCGTGATCGGTGGCGTCTGGGGCCTGGGCCGCTGGCTGGATCGCTAGGACGCGGACCGGGCCGGGTCAGGTCTGCGACCGCGGCCCCAGCGCGCGCTCAAGGCTTTCGAGGAAGCGCGATGCCGATTGATAGCCGATCACCCGCACCGGGCGCTCCTGTCCATCCTTGCCGAAAAGGATGATGCCCGGCGGGCCGAACAGACCGAAACGCTTCAGTAACGCGCGATCGTCGGCATTGTTGGCCGTCACGTCAGCCTGCAACAGGACGACGTCCGCGAGTTGCGCCCTGACTTTCGCGTCCGGGAACGTCAGCTTCTCCATCTCCTTGCAACTGACGCACCAGTCGGCATAGAAATCCAGCAGCACCGGACGCCCGGCAGCGGAGGCCTGTGCGATCCGCGCATCGAGTTCGGCGATGTTCCGCACGCGCTCGAAGCGAATCTCGGCGGCATGCGGTGGCAGCGTGGCCGCCGACAGACTCAGATGGGAAAGCGGCTGCAAGGGATTTCGTCCGCCCGACGCCACACCAACGATCTGAATCGCGCCCACCAATGCCGCCAGCAGGCCAAGCCCCTTGCCCAGTCGCATCACGCCCCGTGGGTCCGGGCCCAGCGCATCGAACGCGCCGAGATAGACGGCCGCCACAAGCAGCAGCGCTGCCCATGCCAGCATCACGACCCACGCTGGCAGTACGGGCGTCACCATCCAGATCGCCACGCCCAGAAGCAGGAAGCCGAAGAAGCGCTTGGTAGCCTCCATCCACTTGCCCGCTCGTGGCAGCAGATTGCCGGCGCCCATCCCAACCAGCATCAGCGGCACGCCCATGCCGAGAGCCATAGCCATCAGGGCCGCTCCGCCGGTGATGGCATCGCCGGTTTGCGCGATATACGCCAGCGCGCCCGCGAGCGGTGCCGTGACACAGGGCCCCACGATCAGCGCAGAAATCGCCCCCATCAGGGCCGCACCGACAAACTGCCCGCTCTGTCGGCGATTCGAGGATTCGGTCAGTCGGGCTTGCCAGCGCTGCGGCATCTGCAGTTCGTACATGCCGAACATGGACATCGCGAGCGCGACCATCAAGGCTGCGAAAGCGCCAAGCACCCAGGGCGTCTGGAGCGCCGCGGCCAGGCCTTCGCCAGCCAGACCGGCCGCTACGCCCACCGTGGTGTAGACCACGGCCATGCCAAGCACGTAGGAGAGCGACACCAGGAACGCACGCCCGCGCGTGACATGCTCGCCGACGACGATCGACGAAAGAATCGGCACCATCGGCAGCACGCACGGCGTGAATGTCAGAAGAATGCCGAGGCCGAAGAACAGGGCCCCGATCAGCGCGAGATTGCGGCTGGCGAGTGCATTGGCGATCCTATCGGTGTCGTCGACCACCTTGCTTGGACGCGTCGGCGCCGCGCGATCCGGTGCAGGTTGCACTGCGGCAGGAGCCTGCGCCTCCGGCGTCGACTGAGCCGCCGCACCACGATCGCCGAACAAGTTGCCAAGTGCGGAGCCACCGACCTTGTAGACGCTTTCCATCGGCGGATAGCAAAGCCCCTTGTCCGCACAACCCTGCGACGTCACCACGAGCGACCAGCGGCCATCTGCGGGCGCCTGCTCAACCGGCACCTTGATCACAACGGCGCCACGATACGTCTCCATGTCCTTGCCGAAGGTCTCATCGAAATGGACCTTTCCGGCAGGCATCTCCGGCTTGCCGAGTTTTACGTCAGCCGGCTGAGCAGCGAAGGAAAAGCGCTCACGGTACAGGTAGTAGCCATCTGCCACGTCGAAGCGAACCTCGACGGTCTTCTGGTCGACCTGTCTGGCGGCAAATCGAAAGGCCTGCTCCGGCGGCAGGAAATCGTCTTCGGTCGCCGCATGTGCAACGTTCCAGAAGAAGAGGCAGGCGAATACAGTCAGCCAAAGTGCGGCGATATGTCGCACCAGATTCCCGCGCGTTGCACCGGCTTTCCACATTGTTCCGATGCTGCTACCCGTCATTACCATGTGTTGATATTCCGATACTTGAGAAGCTTCAGACCTTGTCGTCAGCACCCGTCGCTTCGCTCCGGACCCAGCCCAGATAGGCCGGCAAACCGGCCGCCAGCGGCCATGCGACAAGCTCCGGCACGTCGTAGGGATGCATAGCGCGGATCAGTTTTTCCAAGGCCGCGTACTGACGCTGCGTCGTCTTGATCAGCAGCGGCCATTCCTGCGCTTGCTCCAGCCTGCCCTGCCACCAGTACTCCGACTGGCATGGTGCCATCCGGTTCACACACGCCGCTACGCGCGCCTCGAGAATGGCCGCGCTCAGGCGGATCGCCGACGCCTCGTCGGGCAGGTTCGTCATCACAATCAGTACCGACTCCGTCGGGTCCGCCGACTGAGCGGAAGGGGAAGCGTTCGAAGCGGTCATAGCCAGATTCCAGCGCAAACGAGGCACAAAACAAAAGAGCCAGGCAAAAGCCTGGCTCGATTGTAGTGCCGTGTCCAGAATCCCGTCAGCGAAAGACGGGATCAGGCATCACTTATTCCGCCGCTTCTTCAGCCGGGGCTTCGGTGATTTCCGGACGATCCACCAGCTCGACCAGCGCCATCGGCGCGTTGTCGCCCTGACGGAAGCCGAACTTCAGGATACGGGTGTAGCCGCCCGGACGGGTCGCATAGCGCGGGCCCAGTTCGGTGAACAGCTTGGTAACCATGTCGCGGTCGCGCAGACGGGCGAAAGCCAAACGGCGGTTGGCAACGGTGTCCTTCTTGGCCAGCGTGATGAGCGGCTCGACAACCTTGCGCAGTTCCTTCGCCTTGGGCAGGGTGGTCTTGATCAGCTCGTGCTGGAACAGCGAGTTGGACATGTTGCGCAGCATCGCGAGACGGTGCGACGAGGTGCGGTTCAGTTTCCGCAAACCATGACGGTGACGCATGATAATTCCTTTCGATTTCAGTGTTTAACCAGCTCTTCTATCGCCTTTGCTTACGCAACGGCGCGGGCCGGTGGGGCTTCCATGCCACGGGCGGAATGCCTGTGGCGCGTGCGAAGTGTGGGGCGGCGTTACCGCTGCCCCACGCCTTCAATTACTTCTCCAGACCTGCGGGCGGCCAGTTCTCGAGCTTCATGCCGAGCGTCAGACCACGCGAAGCCAGGACTTCCTTGATCTCGTTGAGCGACTTGCGACCCAGATTCGGGGTCTTGAGCAGTTCGTTCTCGGTACGCTGGATCAGGTCGCCGATGTAGTAGATGTTCTCGGCCTTCAGGCAGTTGGCCGAACGCACCGTCAGTTCGAGGTCGTCGACCGGACGCAGCAGGATCGGATCGATCTGCGGCGCGCGGCTCGAAGCAGCTTCGGCAGCCGATTCGGTGCCTTCCAGGGCGGCGAACACCGACAGCTGGTCAACCAGGATACGGGCCGACTGACGAATCGCTTCCTCGGGCGAGATCACGCCGTCGGTTTCGATGTTCATCACCAGCTTGTCCAGGTCCGTACGCTGTTCCACACGCGCCGATTCGACGGCGTACGAAACTCGGCGGACCGGCGAGAACGAGGCGTCCAGCACGATACGGCCGATCACCTTGCTGGCTTCGTCACCGAACTTGCGAACGTTACCCGGCACATAGCCGCGGCCTTGTTCAACCTTGATCTGCATGTCGAGCTTGCCACCGGCGGACAGGTGAGCAATGACATGACCCGGGTTGATGATCTCGACGTCGTGCGGCAGTTCGATATCGGCTGCCGTCACCACGCCTTCACCGTCCTTGCGCAGAGAAACCGTGACTTCGTCGCGGTTGTGCAGCTTGAACACCACGCCCTTCAGATTGAGGAGCAGGTTGACGACGTCTTCTTGCACGCCGTCGATGGTGGAGTACTCGTGGACCACCCCAGCGATCGTGACCTCAGTCGGTGCATAACCGACCATCGACGACAGCAGCACGCGACGCAGGGCATTACCGAGCGTATGACCGTAACCGCGCTCGAACGGCTCCATCACGACCTTGGCGTGGTGGTCGCCCAGCGGTTCAACGGCGATGATTTTTGGCTTGAGGAGTGCTGTTTGCATTAGGTTGTCCTTTTCAATACCCTCGGCTCGTTACACCGATAAGGCTGACGTTTGGAACCTGAGAATCCCATCGTACGATGGGCAATAAGCCCGGCGCGCCACAAAGCGCGTCGGGCTGAAAGCGAAGCCTTGCTTGAAAGGCAAGCGCTGAACCGTTCGATGATCGATTCGGCGATTAACGCGAATACAATTCGACGATCAGGCTTTCGTTGATGTCGCCCGAGATGTCGGCGCGATCCGGGGCTTGCTTGTACGTGCCTTCGAACTTCTTGGCGTCCACAGCAACCCAGGTCGGGAAGCCCGACTGCTCGGCCAGCGACAGTGCTTCGGCGATACGCACTTGCTTCTTCGACTGCTCGCGCACCGACACGATATCGCCCGACTTGATCTGGGCCGACGGGACATTCAGCGTCTCACCGTTCACCAGGATCGCCTTGTGCGACACCAGCTGACGCGCTTCAGCGCGGGTCGAGCCGAAGCCCATGCGGTACACCACGTTGTCCAGACGCGATTCCAGCAGTTGCAGCAGGTTTTCACCAGTGTTGCCCTTGCGGCGATCGGCTTCGGCGAAGTAACGGCGGAACTGACGCTCGAGCACGCCGTAAATACGCTTGACCTTCTGCTTTTCGCGGAGCTGGTTGCCGTAGTCGGACGTACGAGCGCCCGAGGTGCGGCCGTGTTGGCCCGGCTTGCTGTCCAGCTTGCACTTGTCGGCCAGCGAGCGGCGTGCGCTCTTCAGGAACAGATCTGTGCCTTCGCGGCGGGAGAGTTTGGCCTTCGGGCCGATATAACGTGCCACTTTATCTTCCTTTGATCGATCACGGCGCCATCATGACGCGCCATGAGTCCGTCACCGGTTGTAACGGACGGTGGGCTTATGGTTCTTCATCCGCCAACGGCAGGCAGCCTGCCCCGCACGGACGCAACGCAAAAGCATGACAACACGTCGGGCTGCAGAGGCAACGCCCCCTTCGTCCAGACGCAAAACGAAAACCTGCTGCAATCAGATTGCAGCAGGTGAACGCGCGATACTACCACAGTCCGGAGGCAAGGGATAAGAACCCCCTTGCGATTCTCCGGCAAACCAAGCGCTTAGATACGGCGGCGCTTCGGCGGGCGGCAGCCGTTGTGCGGCACCGGCGTCACATCTTCGATCACCGCGATCTTGATGCCCAGCGCGTTCAGCGCACGGACAGCCGACTCACGGCCGGGACCGGGGCCCTTGATGCGCACTTCCAGATTCTTGATACCCTGGTCTTGCGCAACACGGCCGGCGTTCTCGGCGGCAACCTGGGCAGCGAACGGGGTCGACTTACGCGAACCCTTGAAGCCCTGGCCACCTGCGGTCGCCCACGACAGGGCGTTGCCCTGGCGGTCGGTGATGGTGATGATGGTGTTGTTGAACGAAGCGTGGACGTGCGCAATGCCGTCGGCAACGTTCTTCTTGACCTTCTTACGCGCGCGCTGGGCGGCGTTATTCGGACCTTTTGCCATTCGATTCTTCCTATGCCTTCGGCTTTACTTCTTCAGTGCCACGCCGGCCTTACGCGGACCCTTACGGGTACGAGCGTTGGTGCGGGTACGCTGACCGCGCATCGGCAGACCCTTGCGGTGACGCATGCCACGATAGCAACCAAGGTCCATCAGACGCTTGATGTTCATCGTGGTTTCACGACGCAGGTCACCCTCGACCGTGACCTTGCCCACTTCATCACGAAGCTTTTCCAGGTCGGCGTCGGTCAGGTCCTTGACCTTCTTGTCAAACGGTACACCGGTGGCCTCGCAAATCTTGCGGGCGCGCGAGCGGCCGATACCGTAAATGGCCGTCAGGCCGATTTCGGTATGCTTGTGGTTCGGGATGTTAACCCCTGCGATACGTGCCATTCGTCAATCCTCTTTCCGATTAGCCTTGGCGTTGCTTGTGGCGGGGATCCGACGAGCAGATCACGCGCACGACACCGTTGCGCTTGATGATTTTGCAGTTGCGGCAAATGCGCTTAACAGAAGCCAGCACTTTCATGATTTTCCTCTTCCTTCAATTCCTGTTCGCTTCACTTCGTCCGGAAGACGATGCGTGCGCGTGACAGATCATATGGGGTCAGCTCGACAGTCACCTTGTCACCCGGAAGAATCCGGATGTAGTTCATTCGCATCTTGCCGGAGATATGGCCCAGTACTATGTGGCCGTTTTCAAGCTTGACGCGGAACGTCGCGTTGGGGAGATTTTCCAGGACCTCCCCTTGCATCTGGATGACGTCGTCTTTTGCCATACCTGAGCCTGTCCCAACCTGTTTTTAACGCAAGGTCAGGTTACCCTTGAAATTCGCCTTCTTCAGCAGCGACTCATACTGCTGCGACATGACGTAGGACTGTACCTGTGCCATGAAGTCCATCGTGACGACCACGATGATCAGCAGCGAGGTTCCGCCGAAATAGAACGGAACGTTCCAGCGCAGCACCAGGAATTCCGGCAACAGGCAGACTAGTGTGATGTAAATCGCACCAGCCAGCGTCAGGCGCACCAAGATCTTGTCGATATAGCGCGTCGTTTGCTCGCCCGGACGGATGCCCGGAATGAAGGCACCACTCTTTTTCAGGTTATCCGCCACTTCCCGGCTGTTGTACACCAGAGCCGTATAGAAGAAGCAGAAGAAAACAATCGCAGTTGCATACAGCAGGATGTACACCGGCTGACCCGGCGACAGCGTGGCAGCCAGGTCCTTGATGAACCGACCCACCGCACTCGTCGAGTCCGACGTAAACCAGCCCGCAATCGTTGCCGGGAACAGGATGATCGACGATGCAAAGATCGGCGGAATCACCCCTGCCATGTTCAGCTTCAGCGGCAGATGCGACGACTGACCGCCGTACACCTTGTTGCCGACCTGACGCTTGGCATAGTTCACCAGAATCTTGCGCTGGCCACGCTCGATAAACACCACGGCGAAGGTCACACCCGCAATGATCGCCACGATAAAGATCGCCGCGATGATGCTCATGGAACCCGTACGGACCAGTTCGAACAGTCCGCCAATCGCATTGGGCAAGCCCGCCGCGATACCGCCAAAGATGATGATCGAGATACCGTTGCCCAGACCACGCTCGGTGATCTGTTCACCCAGCCACATCAGGAACATCGTGCCAGTCACCAGCGTGATCACCGCCGTGGCCCGGAACATCAGACCCGGTTCCAACACGAGACCAGGCTGCGATTCCAGCGCAACCGCAATCGACAGCGCCTGGAACGTGGCCAGAACCACAGTGCCGTAACGCGTGTACTGCGTAATCTTGCGTTGCCCTGCCTGCCCTTCCTTCTTCAACGACTCCAACTGCGGCAGCACGATCGTCAACAACTGCATGATGATCGACGCCGAGATGTACGGCATGATGCCGAGCGCGAAGACGGTAAAGCGCGACAGCGCACCGCCCGAGAACAGGTTAAACATCCCGAGGATGCCACCTGACTGAGACTGGAAAAGCTTCGCAAGCTGGTCCGGATCAATCCCCGGCACCGGAATATGCGCACCGATGCGGTAGACGATCAAAGCCAGCACCAGGAACATCAACCGGCGCTTGAGGTCGCCGTACTTCGCCGTGTTCCTGGCCTGCGCGCTTGCATTGGGTTTCGCCGTGGCCAAACGATGCTCCGACTGTGACTTCGCCTATGCTGCGAATGCTACTGCGTAATTACGCTTCGATCTGGCCGCCAGCGGCTTCGATCGCAGCCTTGGCACCAGCGGTGGCGCCCAGACCCTTGATCGTCACCTTGCGGGACAGTTCACCGGCCTTGATGACCTTTGCGCTCTTGACCAGCTCGCCCACCAGGCCAGCTTGCTTCAGGACCAGCAGGTCCACTTCAGCAGCTTCCAGGCGTTCGATGTCGCGCAGGGTCACTTCGGCGGTGAAGGCCTTGGTCAGCGAGGTGAAACCACGCTTCGGCAGGCGGCGATACAGCGGCATTTGACCGCCTTCGAAGCCCACCTTGTGGAAGCCGCCCGAACGCGACTTCTGACCCTTGTGACCGCGACCAGCCGTCTTGCCCAGGCCGGAGCCGATACCGCGGCCGACGCGACGCTTAGCGTGCTTCGAACCGTCAGCCGGTTTCAGGTTGTTCAGTTGCATGTTGCTCTCCAAGTCCCGATCAGGCCAGAACCTTGACCAGGTACGAGACCTTGTTGATCATGCCGCGCACGGCGGGCGTGTCCTGCAGCTCCGAAACGGAGTTCAGACGGCGCAGGCCCAGGCCACGAACGGTGGCGCGATGATCCTCGCGCGTGCCGATCAGGCTGCGCACGAGTTGCACTTTTACGGTTTTCTGCGACATTTCGTTCACCTTAGCCGAGGATGTCTTCAACCGACTTGCCACGCTTGGCGGCGATTTCTGCCGGCGTGCTCATCTTGGTCAGACCATCGAGGGTGGCACGAACCATGTTGTAAGGGTTCGTCGAACCGTGCGACTTGGTCACAACGTTCGTCACACCCATCACTTCGAAGATCGCGCGCATCGGGCCGCCGGCGATCACGCCAGTACCTTCCTTGGCGGGCATCATCAGAACCTTGGCGGCGCCGTGACGACCAACAACTTCGTGCTGCAGAGTGCCGTTCTTCAGTGCGACCTTGACCATCTTGCGACGGGCTTCGTCCATTGCCTTCTGCACGGCCACCGGAACTTCCTTGGCCTTGCCCTTGCCCATGCCGATGCGGCCATCGCCGTCACCCACCACGGTCAGCGCAGCGAAACCGAGGATACGGCCACCCTTCACCACTTTGGTGACACGGTTGACCGAGATCATCTTCTCGCGGAGGCCGTCGTCGCGTTCGTCCTGTTGGACTTTTGCTTGCATCTTTGCCATGACGTATCTCTCTGTGAGCGCTTAGAACTTGAGGCCGGCTTCGCGGGCAGCGTCAGCCAGGGCCTTCACGCGGCCGTGGAAGCGGAAGCCAGCACGATCGAACGCGACGGTTTCCACGCCGGCAGCCTTTGCCTTCTCGGCAACACGCTTGCCCACCACGGTGGCGGCAGCGACGGTAGCGCCGTTGCCATTCAGTTCCTTGCGCACTTCTGCCTCGGCGGTCGAAGCCGAAGCCAGCACTTGCGTGCCGCACGGCGAGTACACCTGAGCGTAAATATGCGAATTCGTACGGAACACGGTCAGACGATTCACCTTCAGTTCCGCGATCTTGGCGCGGGTCTGACGTGCACGGCGCAAACGAGCGTCTTTCTTGTTCATCATTGCACCCCTTACTTCTTCTTGGTTTCCTTCAGGATGACGCGCTCGTCAGCGTAGCGAACACCCTTGCCCTTGTAGGGCTCAGGCGGACGGTACGCGCGAACTTCCGCGGCAACCTGACCGACTTTCTGCTTGTCCGCACCCTTGATGATGATCTCGGTCTGCGTCGGCGTTTCGGCCTTCACGCCTTCCGGCATCTCATGGATCACGTCGTGCGAGAAACCAAGCTGGAGCTTCAGAGCGGCGCCCTGCAGTTGAGCGCGGTAACCCACGCCAACCAGCTGCAGCTTGCGCTCGAAACCGGTGGTCACGCCCTTGACCATGTTCGCGGCCAGCGCGCGCATGGTGCCTTGCAGGGCGTTAGCTTCGCGCGATTCGTCGGCCGGTTCGAACGTCAGCGTGCCTTCGGCAACGTTGACCTTCACCAGGCTATGAATCGGCTGGGACAGCGTACCGAGCGGGCCCTTTACGGAGAGCACGCCAGCCGCCACATTAACTTCCGCGCCTTTCGGCAGCGCGATGGGAGCCTTACCTACACGGGACATGTTTGCTCCTTACGCGACGTAGCAGAGAACTTCGCCGCCCACGCCAGTGGCACGTGCCTTGCGGTCGGTCATCAGACCCTGCGGGGTCGAGATGATCGCAACGCCCAGGCCGTTCATCACGTGGGGAATGTCGCTGCGGCCCTTGTACACGCGCAGACCGGGCTTCGAAACGCGTTCAATGCGCTCGATCACCGGACGGCCGGCGTAATACTTCAGACCAATGGTCAGTTGCGCCTTGCCGCCTTCTTCCTGCACCGAGAAGTCTTCGACGTAGCCTTCGTCCTTCAGGACTTTGGCGATCGCAGCCTTCAGTTTGGACGAGGGCATGACCACCGACGCCTTCTGCACGCCCTGGGCGTTGCGAATGCGCGTCAGCATATCGGCGATAGGATCGCTCATGCTCATACTGTTTCTCCTGTAGCCTGTGCGTAATTACCAGCTGGCTTTCGTCAGACCCGGAATTTCGCCCTTGAAGGCGATTTCACGAATCTTGTTACGCGCCAGGCCAAACTTGCGGAAGGTACCGCGGGGACGACCGGTGATCGCGCAGCGGTTACGCTGGCGAGTCGGGTTCGCGTTGCGCGGGAGCTTTTGCAGCTCGAGGCGCGCCAGATAACGCTCTTCTTCCGACTTTTCTTGGTCGTCAATAATGGCCTTGAGGTTTGCGCGCTTGTCGGCGTACTTCGCCACGAGCTTTGCGCGCTTCTTCTCACGTTCAATCAGAGCCAGTTTAGCCACGGTTACCCCTTAATTACGGAACGGGAACTTGAACGCATTCAGGAGAGCCTTGGCTTCCTCGTCGTTCTTAGCCGTCGTCGTGATGCTGATGTTCAGACCACGCAGTGCGTCGATCTTGTCGTACTCAATTTCGGGGAAAATGATCTGCTCTTTCACACCGATGTTGTAGTTACCACGACCGTCGAACGATTTGCCCGACACACCACGGAAGTCACGTACGCGCGGCAGGGCCACGGTCACGAAACGATCCAGGAATTCGAACATACGCTCACCGCGCAGGGTCACCATCGCACCGATGGGGTAGCCCTGACGGATCTTGAAGCCGGCGATGGCCTTCTTGGCCTTCGTCACCACAGGCTTCTGACCGGCGATCTTGGTCAGGTCGCCAACGGCCAGCTCAATGACCTTCTTGTCATTGATGGCTTCGCCAAGGCCCATGTTCAGGGTGATCTTGGTGAAACGCGGCACTTCCATGACCGACTTGTAGCCGAACTGCTTCATCAGCGCCGGCACAACCTGTTCTTTGTAAAACTCTTGCAGACGTGCTGTCATGCTCAACTCCTATCTGTGCCCAGAATCAAGCGGCCAGGACGGCACCGGTCGTCTTCAGCACGCGCACGCGCTTGCCGTCTTCGACCTTGATACCGACGCGCGACGGCTTGCCATTGGCATCTACGAGCGCAACGTTGGAAATATGCAGCGGCATGAGCTTGTCGACCACACCACCGGTGGTGCCCAGCATCGGGTTCGGGCGAGCGTGCTTCTTGGCAACGTTCACACCTTCAACCACGACCTTGTCACCCTGCACTGCTTGCACCGTGCCGCGCTTGCCCTTGTCCTTGCCGGTCAGCACGATGACTTCGTCGCCTTTGCGAATCTTGTTCATGGCGGCTCCTTACAGCACTTCCGGAGCGAGCGACACGATCTTCATGAAGCGCTCGGTACGGAGTTCACGAGTCACCGGCCCGAAAATACGGGTGCCGATCGGCTCGAGCTTGTTGTTCAGCAGGACAGCAGCATTGCCGTCGAACTTGACGAGCGAACCATCAGCGCGGCGCACGCCCTTGGCGGTACGCACAACGACTGCGTTGTAGATGTCGCCCTTCTTCACGCGACCGCGCGGCGCTGCGTCCTTCACGGTCACCTTGATGATGTCGCCCACGCTCGCGTAGCGGCGCTTGGACCCACCCAGTACCTTGATGCACAGCACTTCGCGCGCACCGGTGTTATCGGCCACTTCGAGCCGGCTTTCTGTCTGAATCATGGTGTTATCTTCCCAACTTAATCCGCCAGACTCTCCATATAGGAAGCCCGCCGGTCAGTCTTGGTCCCGTCGGTACCTGGCATTGCGCCCCGCACCGCTTGGGTTGATCAACTTGGAAGTCGGTAGTGCCTGCTACCCCGCAAAACATGGAGCACCAGACCCTGGCTCGCTTCGCAGGCCCGCCCGGGTGATACTGCAGGGGCAAGCGCAACAAAGCGGAAGTCCAGGATTATAGCATATAACCCTGGACTTGCAAGTCATCAATACACTGTTGTGTTTAGATGACGCGCGCAGCTTCTACCAGCCGGGAAACCACCCAGGACTTGGTCCGCGACAGCGGACGGGTTTCCTGGATCTCGACCTTGTCGCCTTCCTTGTACTGGTTGGCCTCGTCGTGTGCGTGGTACTTCTTCGAACGCAGCACGTACTTGCCGTACAGGGGGTGCTTGACGCGGTTTTCGATCAGGACCGTCACGGTCTTGTCCATCTTGTCGCTCACGACACGACCCACGAGGGTACGGCGAAGCGACGTTTCAGTCTTCGCAGCTTCAGTCATTTCGCGTTCGCCTTTTCGGTCAGCACGGTTTGCACACGCGCGATGTCCTTGCGCACCTTCTTCAGCTGGCTGGTGTTCTGCAGCTGTTGGGTGGCCTTTTGCATGCGCAGGCTAAATTGGGCCTTCAGCAGCTCGGAGAGCTCCTGGTTCAGGCCTGCGGCGTCCTTGCCGCGCAGTTCGGATGCTTTCATCCTTAACTCTCCTTACGTACCGACCTGACGCACCACGAAATTCGTGGCGATCGGCAGCTTGGCGGCCGCGAGGCGGAACGCCTCACGCGCCAGCTCTTCGCTCACGCCATCCATTTCGTACAGCATCTTGCCCGGCTGAATTTCAGCCACGTAGTATTCCGGGTTGCCCTTACCGTTACCCATACGAACTTCGGCAGGCTTCTTCGAGATCGGCTTGTCCGGGAAAATCCGGATCCAGATGCGGCCGCCACGCTTGATGTGACGGGTCATCGCACGACGTGCCGACTCGATCTGACGAGCGGTCAGGCGACCACGGCCCATTGCCTTCAGGCCGAATTCGCCGAAAGACACGGCGTTACCACGGGTAGCCTTACCCGTGTTGCGGCCCTTCTGCTCCTTGCGATACTTCCTACGCTTCGGTTGCAGCATTGTTATTCTCCACTCTTCGCATCTGCGCCAGGCGCAGCACGACGACCAGCACCGGCACCACCGCGGCGGTTGCCAGCCGGACGGCCTTCACCTTCGCGGCGACGGCCTTCCGGACGACCCGGGCGACGACGACGGTCTTCTTGCGGCTCTTCAACCACGGGCGCATCGTTGCGGCCCAGGTGATCACCCTTGTAGACCCACACCTTGACACCGATGATGCCGTAGGTGGTTTCGGCTTCGGAGAAGCCGTAGTCGATGTCGGCGCGCAGGGTGTGCAGGGGCACACGGCCTTCGCGGTACCACTCGGTACGTGCGATTTCGATACCGTTCAGACGACCCGAGCTCATGATCTTGATGCCTTGGGCACCCAGACGCATCGCGTTCTGCATCGCGCGCTTCATGGCGCGACGGAACATGATGCGGCGCTCGAGCTGCTGCGTGATCGAATCGGCGATCAGCTGCGCATCGGTTTCCGGCTTGCGGATTTCCTCGATGTTCACGTGCACGGGCACACCCATGCGACGTTGCAGCTCGGCCTTCAGCAGTTCGATGTCCTCACCCTTCTTGCCGATCACCACGCCCGGACGCGAGCTGTAAATGGTGATACGTGCATTACGGGCAGGACGCTCGATCACGACGCGGCCAACCGATGCGTTCTTGAGCTTCTTCTTCAGGAACTCGCGAACTTCGATGTCTTCTTTCAGCATGCCGGCGAACTTCGTGTTGTTGGCGTACCAACGCGAAGCCCAGTTACGGCTGACGGCCAGACGGAAGCCAGTCGGATGAATCTTCTGTCCCATCGTGACTCCTTAGTTGCCGAGCGTCACAGTGATGTGACAGGTTTGTTTCTCGATGCGGTTGCCGCGGCCCTTCGCCCGTGCGGTGAAGCGCTTGAGCGAGGTTGCCTTGTCGACGAAGATCGATTTGACCTTCAGCTCGTCGATGTCGGCGCCTTCGTTGTGCTCAGCGTTGGCGATGGCCGATTCGACCACCTTCTTCACGATCCCGGCGGCCTTCTTCGGGCTGAAAGCCAGGATGTTGAGCGCACGCTCGATCGGCAGACCACGGATCTGGTCAGCGACCAGACGCGTCTTCTGGGCGGAGATGCGGGCACCGCGATGAATCGCTTTCACTTCCATGATGGCACCTTACCTCTTCGCTTTCTTGTCAGCCGCGTGGCCCTTGAACGTGCGAGTGATCGCAAATTCGCCGAGCTTGTGGCCAACCATGTTTTCCGTCACGTACACCGGCACGTGTTGACGGCCGTTGTGCACGGCGATCGTCAGGCCGATGAAGTCCGGCAGAATGGTCGAACGACGCGACCATGTCTTGATGGGCTTCTTGTCCTTGCCGCCAACGGCCGCTTCCACCTTCTTCAGCAGGTGGCCGTCGCAGAACGGACCCTTTTTTGCGGAACGAGTCATATCTTTAGCTCCTACCTACCGATTAGCGCTTGTGGCGGCGCTGGACGATCATGCTGTCCGTGCGCTTGTTGCTGCGGGTACGGTAACCCTTAGCAGGGGTACCCCACGGCGACACAGGATCGCGACCAGCAGCAGTCTTGCCTTCACCACCACCATGCGGGTGGTCGACCGGGTTCATCACCACGCCGCGAACGGTCGGGCGAATACCGCGCCAGCGAGTTGCACCGGCCTTGCCGATGACGCGCAGGCTGTGCTCTTCGTTGCCCACTTCACCGATGGTGGCGCGGCATTCGATATGCACGCGACGCACTTCACCGGAGCGCAGACGAACCTGAGCGTACAGGCCTTCGCGGGCCAGCAGCACGGCGGAACCACCAGCAGCACGCGCAACTTGCGCGCCCTTGCCAGGCAGGATTTCCACGTTGTTGATCGTGGTACCAACCGGGATGTTGCGGATCGGCAGGTTGTTACCAGCCTTGATCGGCGCTTCCGAGCCGTTCATCAGGGCTTGGCCGGCCACCATGCCCTTCGTGGCGATGATGTAGCGGCGCTCGCCGTCGGCGAACAGCACCAGCGCGATGTTCGCGCTGCGGTTCGGATCGTATTCCAGGCGCTCGACCTTGGCGGCGATGCCGTCCTTGTCGTTGCGCTTGAAGTCGACCACGCGGTAGTGGTGCTTATGACCACCGCCCTTGTGGCGGGTGGTGATATGACCATTGTTGTTACGACCCGACTTCTGGAATTGCTTTTCCAGCAGCGGAGCGTGCGGGGCGCCCTTGTGAAGGTCCTTGTTGACCACCTTCACCATCGAGCGACGACCCGGGGAAGTCGGCTTGGTCTTGACGAGTGCCATGATTACTTGGCCTCCGCTTCAAAATTGATTTCCTGACCCGGCTTCAGCGACACGTAAGCTTTCTTCACGTGGTTGCGACGGCCCATGAAGCGGCCAAAGCGCTTTTGCTTGCCCTTCTGGTTCAGGATCTGAACGGACTGCACCTCGACCTTGAACAGCAGTTCGACTGCGGCCTTCACTTCTGCCTTGTTGGCATCGCGAGCCACTTCGAACACGACTTGTTCATTCTTGTCGGCTACCAGGGTTGCCTTTTCGGAAACCACCGGCGCGAGCAGCACCTGCATCAAACGATGATCGTTCTTGGCTACTTGCGTCATTTCAGCAACTCCTCGATCTGCGCGACAGCCGCCTTCGTCACCAGCACCTTCTTGTAGTGCACGAGCGACAGCGGATCAGCATGACGCGGCTCCACGACTGCCACGTTCGGCAGGTTGCGCGAAGCCAGGTAGAGGTTCTCGTCGAGGTTGTCGGTGATGATCAGCACCGAGTCCAGGCCCATGGCCTTGAACTTGTCGGCCAAGAGCTTGGTCTTGGGCGCGTCGACAGCGAAACCGTCCACCACGTTGATACGACCTTCACGTGCGAGCTGCGAGTAAATCGAGCGCATACCAGCACGGAACATCTTCTTGTTGACCTTCTGGCTGAAGTTCTCTTCCGGCGAATTCGGGAAGATACGGCCACCGCCACGCCACAGGGGCGAGGACGACATACCGGCACGAGCACGGCCCGTACCCTTCTGGCGCCACGGCTTCTTGGTCGTGTGCTTGACCTCTTCACGATCCTTCTGCTTACGGTTACCGCTACGCGCGTTGGCCTGGTAAGCGACGACGATCTGGTGAACGAGGGCTTCGTTGTAGTCACGGCCGAACACTTCGGCAGACGCGGCAACGCCGGCGCCGATTTGACCGTTGTCCTGGAGGAGCTTGAGTTCCATTACATGCGCTCCTTAAGCTTTGGCCTTGACGGCCGGGGTCACGATGACCTTGCCGCCCTTGGAACCGGGGATGGCGCCCTTGACCAGCAGCAGCTTGCGCTCTGCGTCGATCTTGGCGATCTCGAGGTTTTGCACGGTGCGGGTAGCGTCACCCAGGTGACCCGTCATGCGCTTGCCCGGGAACACGCGGCCCGGATCCTGTGCCATACCGATGGAACCCGGAACGTTGTGCGAACGCGAGTTACCGTGGGTGGCACGACCCGATGCGAAGTGGTGGCGCTTGATGGTACCGGCGTAGCCCTTACCGATGCTCACGCCCTGCACGTCGATCTTCTGGCCAACCTGGAACAGGTCGACGGAGAGCGAGCTGCCAGCTTGCAGCTCGGCAGCCTTGGCTGCATCGATGCGGAATTCTTTGATGACTTCGCCAGCTTCCACACCGGCTTTGGCGAGGTGACCCGCCAGCGGCTTGGTAACGCGGCTTGCGCGTCGGCTGCCAAAGGTGACTTGAACGGCGGTGTAACCGTCGGTCTCGTCCGTCTTGATTTGCGTCACGCGGTTGTCGCCGACCTCGACCACGGTAACGGGAATCGAATCACCGTCGTCCGTGAAAATACGGGTCATGCCAACCTTGCGACCTACAAGGCCAAGGCTCATGGTTTGCTCCATTCCCAGCTGCGATTGGCCGGGGCTGATTGATACACGAAAACTGTGTGAGTGCGGGTTGCGCGAAAGAAATTGCGCACGACCAAAACGGTCCCCGCTACCCGGAGAAACGGGTAGCCTTACACTATAACGCAGGAGCTTGGAAAGGGCAAGTTCAATTGCCGAATCCCGCGCAGGACCACGTCTGTAGCGGCAGAATTCGGCGAAATTGCGGCGTAAAGCCAACTCGTGGCGGCGCGATGGCCGCCGAAGTGTGCATTTCAGGCGGCCACGCGGACGAAATCGCCCCCGTAGAACACCAGCGGATCACCATCGGAGGCTGCAAAATCCTCTACCGCACCGACGATCAGCAGGTGATCGCCGAGCGGGTCGGCGCGCTCGACACGGCACGAAAGCGTCGCGAGCGCCTCGTCAAGATATGGCACGCCACGCGGACAGCGCCAGTGCGGCACACCGGCGAACTTGTCGGGCTGGGGTCTGGCGAATCGACGCGCCAGTTCGTCGTGCCCGGCCCGGAGGATGCTCACGCCGAACGCCTCTCCTGACTGAAACAGTGCCGCATTGGGCGAATGGCGCGCCAGGCTCCAAACGATCAGCGGCGGATCCAGCGACAGCGAGGCGAACGAGTTCACGGTCAGCCCCACCGGCCGGCCTTGTGGGGCGCACGCACCAATGATCGCCACGCCCGTCGCGAACCGTCCGCAGACCCTTCGCAGGGCGCGGGGATCGGGCGCGCCCGCCGGCGTGCTTGCGACTATCTTGGTCGAGTCCATGTCACGCTGCCTTGGCCAGTTGCTGGTCGATCAACTGCTGACATGCCAACGGATCGGACCACCACGGGAAGAAATCCGGTGGATTGTCGAATCCGTTGGCAATGCGCGCGGCCAAAGCCGGCGACTGGCCCGCGGCGCCCAAGAGGCCGAGGATATGAGGCGGCGGCGGGGTCAGCAGCGAGTTGGTCCAGTTGACCACATCGCCCGCATACGCCCAGTACCGCTCGAACGTCTGGTTCATCCAGTCCGCGTCATAGGGAAGGCCGTCCCGCGCGAGGATGGCATCCAGATAGACCTTGCAGCACTTGGCGGCGTTATTCGAACCCTGACCAGTGATGGGATCGTTGACGACCACGGCGTCGGCCATGCCGAACACCAGTCGACCGGAAGGCAAGGTCAGTACCGGCTTGCGCACCGTCGGCGCGAAGCGGCCCGACAGGATGCCGTTGGCATCGGTCAGCGCCACGCGATCGCAACGCTCGGCCTCCCAGGGCAGATAGGTACGCAGGATGCGCAGGCTCTCCTCGAGGTGTGCTTCCGGCGTGCGCGCTTCGGACCAGCGGTCCATGTCGCCGCCCGGTACCCCTTCGAACACCATGATCTCGCATGGCCCGGATAGCGTAAGTGCTGGGAACACGAAGTACTCCCCTACCCCCGGGATGAGGTTGAAGCAAACCCGCGAGAAGGGTGTGCGCGGCAACATGCCGGTGACGTACGTCAGCGCCAGCGCGCGTTGTGGCGCGCTGAAAGGGCTGCGTGCGGCGTCGCGCTCGAAGCGGCTGACGATCTCCCCCTTGCCGGCGGCCAGCAGCACCAGGTCGTGGTCGAGCGTCAGGGCTTCCAACTCATTCAGCCCAACATCGACAATGCGCAGATCGCCGCCGCGTTCGACAAAGGCATCCATCCACGCCGGCATCTTCAGGCGCTGGTCCACTGCCTGCGCCACGCGGTCCAGCGGGGCCGCCCAGTCGATCAGCTTC
This sequence comes from Cupriavidus metallidurans CH34, assembly GCF_000196015.1. Lineage (NCBI taxonomy): Bacteria > Pseudomonadati > Pseudomonadota > Betaproteobacteria > Burkholderiales > Burkholderiaceae > Cupriavidus > Cupriavidus metallidurans. The sequence continues at coordinate 3,582,954 of NC_007973.1, forward strand.
TCGCCGCGCCGTTCCGGATGGGGAATGGCCAGGCCGATACCTTCCACGGGCGGGCACGCTTCCTCCCACCAGTTGAGATCGAGATCGCGCTCGGTCTGCAGCGCGCGGTCGAACATGCATTGGCTGGACATCACCTTGCCCGCGCGAATCTGGTCCGCGGTGCGATTAGACAGCAATGTCACCCGATAGCCTCTGGCCTGCAGCCCCAGGGCCATCTGTAATCCGGACTGGCCGGCACCGACGATGGCAATACGTTGGCTCATGGTTGTCTCCGTGATCTGTTTTCGGAAGGCGATTCAGCCAGCCAGCTTGCCGATGGCCGGGACGTTCTGTTCAGGGCCCATGGCGGCGTATCCGCCATCCACCGCGTAGTCCGCTCCGGTGACGAAGCTGGCGTGATCCGAGCAGAGAAACAGGACCACCTGTGCGACCTCGTCCGGCTCGCCAACGCGGCCGAGCATGTGGAAGGGCGCGGCCACGGCATCGGTGCGCGCGCGGTTGCCACCGCTGACTTCGTCCATCAGCCGGCACCAGGTCCATCCCGGTGAGACGGCATTGACGCGGATGCGGTCCGGCGCGAGGTCCATCGCCATGCTGCGCGTCAGTTGCGCCATGGCGGCCTTGGATACTGGATAGAGCCAGCGCCCGGTCTGCGCGACCCGCGCCGAGATGCTGGTGAAATTGACGATGGCACCGCCGCCACGCGTGCGCATGTGCGGGTGCACGGCCTGCGCCAGCATGACGCCGGACACCACGTTCACATCGAGTGCCGCCAGCCAGTCAGCGCGGGAAGAGCGAAAGCCATCATCCAGATAGGTGCAGGCCAGGTTGACCAGAAAATCCACGCCGCCGAATCGGCTGACCACCTGCGCCACCGCGCTGCGGACCTGATCGTCCTGGGTGATGTCGGTGGGCACGAACATGGCCATCGGTCCCAACAACGCCGCCACGCGCTCGCCGCCGGCGGCGTCGATATCGAGAATCGCCACGCGGGTGCCCGCTTCGGCAAATGCGCGGGCAACCCCCGCGCCGATCAGTGTGGCGCCGCCTGTGACGATGGCTACCTTGTCCTGCAAGCCTTGCATGATGGTGTCTCCTCGGTTGATGTGCGGGGCGGCCTCTGACGTGCCGTCCCCGCGTTCCGCCCGTTCCGCAACGTGGGCCGGGGGCGTTACTTGCCTTCGCTCTCGCTCCAGCGCGCCATCAGCGTGTTGGATGGCAGGGTTTCGTCCAGCAGCTTGCGTGCCGTCTCGACTCCGGCCACGGGTAGCCCCTTGGGATCGAGCAGGCCGACCTGTACCAGCACGCTGGCCTGGTCCCAGTAGATATGCTCGTGATAGAGCTTGTCGCCACGGAACTTGATGATGGCGATCAGCGGGATCTCTACGCGCTTGCCGGTTGGAGGCACGCCGGGGAGCATCCAGTCGATCTCGCAGGTGTGGGTAAAGCAGAAGAGGATCTCGTCCACTACCTGGCTGGCGCCGATCGTGCGGGACAGCGGAATCAGCGTGGTGTCGGGCGGATTGCTGTGGACGAAGTGGTGCTGGTAGAAGCGCTTGAGCTGCCGGTAGCCCACGCCACCGGTCATCGTCGGGATGTGGTTGACGTATGGCTCGGCCACCATCGTCGCCATCGTGGCATCGACATCGCGCGTGGCGAATTCGTACTCGCAATGCTTATCCCACAGCGCGGAGAAATCGTAGTGCGGGCCCATCTCGGCGCGGAACGCCGCGATCGAACGCTGGTGCGCCATCAGGGCCGAGGCCTTGTCGAAGTGCTCGCCGCCGGTGCGCGCGAACGCGTGATCCATCCCCGGATAGACGTACAGTTCGACACCGGGTTGGCCGGACAGCGCTTCGCGGATGCTCGCCTGCGCCTCGGGCGGGCAGAAGCCATCGCGCTCGGCGACATGCAGTACCAGCCGGCCACGGATGTTTCTGGCCTCGCCAAGCGCGCGCTCGATACCAACCCCGTAGTAGCCGACGGCACAGGCTACGTCCGGCAGTCGGCACGCCGCCAGATAGGCCAGCTTGCCGCCGAGGCAGAAGCCGAGCACACCGGTCTGGCCAGCGCATTCGGGGCGTTGGCGTAGCGTGGCGAGAGCGGCGCCGACGTCCTGCACGCCCTTATCTTCGTCAAATTGCTGGTACAAGCCGAGTGCACGCTGGAAGTCCGCCCCACGGTCGGATAGCTCGATCCCGTGCTCGATGCGCCAGAACAGATCCGGCACCAGCACGGTATAGCCTTCCTCGGCATAGTAGTCGGCCACCTGCCGCATGGTGGCATTGACGCCGAAGATCTCCTGGCACAGCACGATGCCAGGGCCCTTGCCTCCTGCCGGAGTGGCGAGATAGCCACTGAAGTTGCCGTCCTGGGTCTGGATCTGGATAGTCTGGCCCATGCCTTTTGCTCCTGTATGTTTTGTGGGTATGGCCGCCGTGCGTGCCCCGCCGTTGCCTTCATGATCGGAGACCCGCACCGCAGCAAACTAGCCACCTAGTGCAGCGGCTATCCGATTAGTGCAGGAAAGTGTGTCCCCGTTCAAGGGGGACGTTGGGGCCGGGGACGAATCCGCTATAGTGGTGCGCAGCGAATCAGCCGCTGCGCACTGTGCCAGCCGGCTGACAACAGCCGGAATCACGCGGCGCGCACGTTCGGTCAAGGTGGCGATCCACCGGCAGAAGCGGCAGCGCCCGGGCCGGCCCCGCCAGGAGCGAGACATGCCGCAGATGCCCCCCACTGCCCCGGCCATGGTGCCGCTGGCAGGTGCCCTGCTTCACGACACCGGCCGTCTGGTGTTCGATTCGGACGACCTCGACACCACGCGTGCACGGGTTGCGTCGGTCTTCAAGCCCCATCGACTCACCCTGCATGGCAATGCTCTGCGTGCGCGAATGCATCACGTGCCCGTGGGGGCAGTGTCCTTCAACCGGCTCAGTTACGGCGGAGACGTGACAATCGACCCAGGCCCGCTCGGCGATTTCTTGCTGATACAGATGCCGATGGCTGGCCAGGCGGATATTCACTGCGGCGGGCAGCACGTTGTCTCGGATTCGGAATGCGCCTCGGTGCTGACGCCGAGCGAACCCCTGCGGATGCGATGGAGCGCCGACAACGACCAACTCATCGTACGCATCGAACGCAGCGCGCTGGAACGCGTTTGCGCGGCATATCTGGGCCGGCGACCGAACCAGCCGCTGCGCTTCCAGCTCGGCATGGCCTGGCGCAACACGGGGTGGCAGTCGCTCGTCCAGTATCTTGCCGACACCTTGAACCACGCGCCGCAAACCGCGAGCCACCCGCTAACTGCCTGCCAGCTCGAGCAGTTGGCAATCGGCACATTGCTGACGTTCCAGCCGCACAGCCTGTCCGACGTGTTACGCGAACACGGCAAGCCGCTGGCGCCAAGGCACGTGAAGGTTGTCGAGGAATACATCCATGCCCACGCCGATGCAGCGGTGACGCCCGCGCTGCTCGCCGAGATGGCGGGGGTCAGTCTGCGCAGCCTGTATGCGGGATTCCGCGAGCATCGGGGCCTGAGCCCGATGACCTATCTGCGCACGGTCCGCCTGGAACGGGTGAGGCAGGATCTGCTCAATGACGCATCGCTGTCTTCGGTAACGGCCGCCGCGTTGCGCTGGGGCTTTGCTCACCTGGGGCGATTCAGCGTCGAATACCGGCGTGCGTTTGGGGAGTGCCCGGGAGAGACCTTGCGACGACGCGGTCGGGGCTGAGCCAGGCAAGAAACCGGGTCACCACAAAACAAAAACGGCGAACCGAAGTTCGCCGTTTTGCTGCAACAGGCCGCCGATGCGGCCCGAAACATATTTACACCTTGATCTCGACGTCCACGCCTGCCGGCAGGTCGAGCTTCATCAGCGCGTCGACGGTCTTATCGGTCGGGTCGACGATGTCCATCAGGCGCTGGTGAGTGCGGATCTCGAACTGATCGCGGCTGGTCTTGTTGACGTGCGGCGAACGCAGGATGTCGAAGCGCTGGATACGGGTCGGCAGGGGCACGGGACCCTTGACGATAGCACCGGTACGCTTGGCGGTATCCACGATTTCGGCTGCCGACTGGTCGATCAGGCGATAGTCGAAAGCCTTCAGGCGGATACGGATCTTCTGGTTCTGCATGATTGTTCCTTAAAAGAGCGATGGGCTAGTGGCCCGGATAAAAGGGGACATGCCCGCGGGCATGTCCCAGGAAGATTGCTTAGTCGAGGATCTTTGCCACAACGCCGGCGCCGACGGTACGGCCACCTTCGCGGATAGCGAAGCGCAGACCTTCTTCCATGGCGATCGGGGCGATCAGCTTGACGGTGATCGACACGTTGTCACCCGGCATCACCATTTCCTTGTCCTGCGGCAGCTCGATCGAGCCGGTCACGTCGGTCGTACGGAAATAGAACTGCGGGCGGTAGTTGTTGAAGAACGGCGTGTGACGACCACCTTCGTCCTTCGACAGAATGTACACCTCACCCGTGAAGTGCGTGTGCGGCTTGATCGAGCCCGGCTTGCACAGAACTTGACCACGCTCCACGTCTTCGCGCTTCGTGCCGCGCAGCAGCAGACCAACGTTGTCACCAGCCTGGCCTTGATCCAGCAGCTTGCGGAACATTTCCACGCCCGTGCAAGTCGTCTTCACCGTCGGGCGGATACCCACGATTTCGATTTCTTCACCGACCTTGATCACGCCACGCTCGATACGACCGGTCACCACGGTACCGCGGCCCGAGATCGAGAACACGTCTTCCACCGGCATCAGGAACGTACCGTCCACAGCGCGCTCCGGCGTCGGGATGTACGTGTCCAGCGCGTCGGCCAGGTTCATGATCGCCACTTCACCCAGTTCGCCCTTGTCGCCTTCCAGCGCCAGCTTGGCCGAACCCTTGATGATCGGCGTGTCGTCGCCCGGGAATTCGTACTTCGACAGCAGCTCGCGCACTTCCATTTCCACCAGCTCGAGCAGCTCGGCGTCGTCCACCATGTCGCACTTGTTCAGGAACACGATGATGTACGGCACGCCAACCTGACGGGCCAGCAGGATGTGCTCACGCGTCTGCGGCATCGGGCCGTCAGCGGCCGAGCACACCAGAATCGCGCCGTCCATCTGCGCAGCGCCCGTGATCATGTTCTTCACATAGTCAGCGTGGCCCGGGCAGTCAACGTGGGCGTAGTGACGGTTGGCCGTCTCGTATTCCACGTGCGCGGTGTTGATCGTGATGCCGCGTGCCTTCTCTTCCGGCGCTGCGTCGATTTCGTCGTACTTCTTGGCTGCGCCACCGAACTTGGCTGCCAGCACCGTGGCAATCGCTGCCGTCAGCGTCGTCTTGCCGTGGTCAACGTGACCAATCGTACCTACGTTCACGTGCGGCTTGGTCCGCTCGAACTTTTCCTTTGCCATGTTTCAGCTCCTAATGGAATACAGTCTGATTCGATTCTTTACACCGCCACGCAGATCATGCGTGGCGGTACAGCGTTTTATTGCTTGCCCTTGGCCGTCATCACAGCTTCGGCGATGTTCTTCGGTGCCTCAGCGTAGTGCTTGAATTCCATGGTGTACGTGGCGCGGCCTTGCGTGGCCGAACGCAGCGCGGTCGAGTAACCGAACATTTCCGACAGCGGGACTTCGGCCTTGATGATCTTGCCGCCGCCCACCATGTCGTCCATGCCCTGCACGATGCCGCGGCGGGACGACAAGTCGCCCATCACGGTACCCGTGTAGTCTTCCGGCGTTTCCACTTCCACGGCCATCATCGGCTCGAGCAGAACCGGGCTGGCCTTGCGCATGGCTTCCTTGAAAGCCATCGAGCCGGCCATGCGGAACGCGTTTTCGTTCGAGTCCACATCGTGGTACGAACCGAACGTCAGCGTGACCTTCACGTCCACCACCGGGAAGCCAGCCAGGATACCGGCCGGCAGCGTGTCGACGATACCCTTCTCGACCGCCGGGATGTATTCGCGAGGAATCACACCGCCCTTGATGGCGTCGATGAATTCGAAGCCCTTGCCCGGCTCTTGCGGTTCCAGCGTGATCACGGCGTGACCGTACTGGCCGCGGCCGCCCGACTGCTTGACGAACTTGCCTTCGACGTCCTCGGCCTTCTTGCGAATGGTTTCGCGGTAGGCAACCTGCGGCGCGCCGATGTTGGCTTCCACGCCGAATTCGCGCTTCATGCGGTCGACCAGAATTTCGAGGTGGAGCTCGCCCATGCCCGAAATGATGGTCTGGCCCGATTCTTCATCGGTACGCACGCGGAACGACGGATCTTCAGCGGCCAGGCGGTTCAGGGCGATGCCCATCTTTTCCTGGTCAGCCTTGGTCTTCGGCTCGACAGCCTGCGAGATCACCGGCTCCGGGAACACCATGCGCTCGAGCACGATCGGGGCAGCGGGGTCGCACAGCGTGTCACCCGTGGTGGCGTCCTTCAGGCCCACCGCGGCGGCGATGTCACCGGCCAGCACTTCCTTGATTTCTTCGCGCTGGTTGGCGTGCATCTGCAGAATACGGCCCAGACGCTCCTTCTTCTGCTTCACCGGGTTGTACACGGTGTCGCCCGAATTGATCTTGCCCGAGTACACGCGGAAGAAAATCAGCTGACCAACGAACGGGTCGGTCATGATCTTGAACGCCAGCGCCGAGAACTTCTCGTTGTCGTCAGCCTTGCGCTCGAGCTTCTTCTCGTCGTCGCTTTCGTCCACGCCCTTGACCGGCGGAATATCAACCGGCGACGGCAGGAAGTCGATCACGGCGTCGAGCATACGCTGCACGCCCTTGTTCTTGAACGCGGTGCCGCACAGCATCGGCTGGATTTCGCAGGCGATGGTACGGTCACGCAGCGCCTTCACGATCTCGGCGCGGGTCAGCTCTTCGCCGCCCAGGTACTTTTCCATCAGCTCTTCGCTGGCTTCGGCGGCGGACTCAACCATCTTCTCGCGCCATTCGTCAGCGGTAGCTTGCAGTTCGGCCGGGATGTCCTGGTACTCGAACTTCACGCCCTGGCTGGCTTCGTCCCAGACGATCGCCTTCATTTCCAGCAGGTCGACAACGCCCTGGAAGCCGTCTTCAGCGCCGATCGGCACCACGACGGGCACCGGGTTGGCCTTCAGGCGGGTCTTCAGCTGGTCGTAGACCTTGAAGAAGTTCGCGCCGGTACGGTCCATCTTGTTGACGAACGCCAGACGCGGCACGCCGTACTTGTTGGCCTGACGCCAGACGGTTTCCGACTGGGGCTGCACGCCACCCACTGCGCAGTAGACCATGCAGGCGCCATCCAGCACGCGCATGGAGCGCTCCACCTCGATGGTGAAGTCCACGTGGCCCGGGGTGTCGATGATGTTGAAGCGGTGCTCGGGGTAGTTGCCGCCCATGCCCTTCCAGAAGGCGGTGGTCGCAGCAGACGTGATGGTGATGCCGCGCTCCTGCTCCTGCTCCATCCAGTCCATGGTGGCCGCGCCATCATGCACTTCACCGATCTTGTGGTTCACACCGGTGTAGAACAGGATCCGCTCGGTCGTGGTGGTTTTACCCGCGTCAATGTGAGCCGAAATACCGATGTTACGGTAGCGCTCAATAGGAGTCTTACGAGCCACTTTAATCCTCTATTCGTCCATGAGGCGCAGAAATCTCATGGTCTGCGCCCTTAACACAAACGGGCGAGATGTGTAAAAACACAGCCCGCCCGGCAACCAACAATGTTTCTCGCGCGCTTTAGAAGCGGAAGTGCGAGAACGCCTTGTTGGCTTCGGCCATGCGGTGCACTTCGTCGCGCTTCTTCATCGCGCCACCACGGCCCTCTGCAGCTTCAAGCAGTTCACCTGCCAGGCGCAGCGCCATCGACTTCTCGCTGCGTTTTTTCGCGGCCTCGCGCAGCCAACGCATCGCCAATGCCAAACGACGCGACGGACGGACTTCGACCGGAACCTGATAGTTGGCGCCGCCCACGCGACGGCTCTTTACTTCCACCACCGGCTTCACGTTGTTGATCGCAACGGAGAACACTTCGATGGGGGCCTTGCCTGCCTTCTTTTCGATCTGGTCGAACGCGCCGTACACGATACGTTCGGCAACCGACTTCTTGCCGTCCAGCATCAGCACGTTCATGAACTTGGCAACTTCAACGTTACCGAACTTCGGATCAGGCAGAATGTCCCGCTTGGGGACTTCACGACGACGTGGCATCTTTTTTCCTTTAGATTCAGTTGAGAAGCGGTCTTGCTTGTTCCCGCTCTCCGGTCACCAACTAGCTTGCCTTCGCTTAATGGGCAAATTCGCCGGGTGACCACTTACTCGACGGCACGGCGCACAAAAACGCTCCGTTGTACCGCCGCCTGGTGACAGTTCCATGACTCGCGCCACAGCTCTGTCGGGTATTGCTTGCGTAGAAGCTTAGGCAGCCTTCGGACGCTTCGCACCGTACTTCGAACGGGCCTGCCGGCGGTCCTTCACGCCTTGCAGATCCAGCGAGCCACGGACGATGTGGTAACGCACACCCGGCAAGTCCTTCACACGGCCGCCGCGAATCAGCACGACCGAGTGTTCCTGCAGGTTGTGGCCTTCACCGCCGATGTACGAAATGACTTCGAAACCGTTGGTCAGGCGCACCTTGGCGACCTTACGCAGTGCCGAGTTCGGCTTCTTCGGCGTCGTGGTGTACACGCGGGTGCACACGCCGCGACGCTGCGGGCAGTTCTCAAGCGCTGGGCTCTTGCTCTTGATGACTTCAGAGACACGCGGCTTGCGAACCAGTTGGTTGATAGTTGGCATTGTTCAATCCAGCTTGGTTTTTACAAAAACACCCCTCTGCCAGCGGACGACATGAGGGGCAACTACGGGTTTCGGACGGGAAAGGTGAGCGAACGCTCTGGAGGAAGGGCTGTGAAGTGACAGACTTGCCAAAGAGCGCGAGCTCGCCAGGATCCCGCTGTCGCCTTGCCTGGTTGCGAACCGAAATCCACATATCCGACAGACGAGCGAAATCCAAAGCCAAAAACTCGAATCTGGCACTCTAGCAGGCCGGCTTGCAATGGTCAAGCGGTATACCCGAAGATCCCCCGGGCGCCCTCACGCTCAGACCGCGCGCAGGATTTCGAGGATTTCCTCGCCGTAGCGTTCGAGTTTCGACGCACCGATTCCGGGCACTTCCGCCAGCTCATCGAGCGACTCGGGTGCGCTGCGCGCCAGTTCCGCCAGCGTGGCGTCATGGAAGATCACATAGGCGGGCACGCCATGCTCGCGCGCCGTGGTGGTCCGCCAGCCGCGCAGCGCTTCCCAGTTGGCCAGCATGTCGGCATCCATCGTCGCCGTATGGTCGATCCGCGCCCCGCGCGCGCCACGGTCGCCGGACTTGCCCGGCTTGCTGACCTGGCGGCGCAGGGTGATCAATTCCTCACCCTTGAGCACGGCACGCGCCGAATCGCCTAGCAGCAACGCTCCGTGTCCACCGTGATCGATGACCAGAAGCCCGTGCGCGATCAACTGACGGAAGATCGCGTGCCATTCGGATACCGAGCGATCCTTGCCGATGCCGAACGTCGACACCTTGTCATGCCCCCATTGCCGGATCTTCTCGTTGGCATTGCCACGCAGCACGTCGATCAGATGTGTGGCGCCAAAATAGACGCGGCTCGCCTGCGCGATACGGTAGACACACGACAGCGCCATCTGGGCCTCGCGTGTCCCATCCCATGTGGAAGGTGGCTCCAGGCAGGTATCGCAATTTCCACAAGGCTCGGCCGTCTCGTCGAAATACGCCAGGATGCGCACACGCCGGCAGCCAGCGGTTTCACACAAACCCAGCAAGGCATCGAGCTTGGACGACGAGACGCGCTTGTGCGCCTCGTCCGCTTCCGACTCGTCGATCATGCGTTTCTGCTGCACCACGTCGCCCAGCCCGTATGCCATCCATGCATTGGCGGGCAGGCCGTCGCGTCCCGCGCGTCCGGTTTCCTGGTAGTACCCTTCCATGCTCTTGGGCAGGTCCAGGTGCGCCACAAAGCGTACGTCCGGCTTGTCGATACCCATGCCGAAAGCGATGGTGGCTACCATCACGATCCCTTCTTCCTCGCGGAATCGGGCCTGGTGCGTCTGGCGAATCTGGGAGTCCATGCCGGCGTGATAGCCCAGCGCGTTGATGCCGTGGCTGGACAGCCACGCTGCGGTATCCTCGACCTTCTTGCGCGACAGGCAGTAGACAATGCCGCTGTCGTGCCCGCCAGTCGCGTTCATGTGCTCTGCCTTGATGAACGCGAGCAACTGCTGCCGGGCGTTGTCCTTTTCGATGATCCGATAGCGGATATTGGGGCGGTCGAAGCTTGAGATGAAGACGCTCGCCTCGTCCAGCGCCAGACGCTCGACAATCTCCTGGCGCGTCAGTGCATCGGCCGTGGCCGTCAAGGCGATACGCGGAACACGCGGAAAGCGCTCGTGCAGGACCGACAGCTGGATGTACTCGGGCCGGAAGTCATGTCCCCATTGCGATACGCAATGCGCTTCGTCAATCGCAAAGAGACCCACGCGTGTCCGCTCGAGCAGATCGAGGAACCGCGGCGTCATCAGCCGCTCCGGCGCCACATAGAGGATATCCAGCCGCCCCGCCAGCAGGTCCCGCTCGACTGCCGATGCCTCGCTGCTGCTCAGCGTCGAGTTGAGCACCGCGGCGCGAACCCCCGCCTCCGTCAGTGCGGCGACCTGATCCTGCATCAGCGCGATCAGTGGCGATACGACGATACCCACGCCGTGGCCTGCCTGCTGCCGGAGCAGCGCGGGAATCTGGTAGCAGAGCGACTTGCCGCCACCGGTCGGCATCAGCACCAGGCAATCACCGCCTTCGGCCACGTGGTCGATGATCTCGCCCTGCCGGCCGCGGAATGCGTGGTAGCCGAAGACTTCTTTGAGGATCGCCAGGGCGCGCGACATGGGACAGCGGGATTCGGAAAGCCAGGAAAGGCGTAACCATACCACTAAGGCCCGGCTCACCTGTATGTGTCCGTGTCAATGTCGTGAAGACTTCAACGGCCGACAACCGCGTTGCCCCAATCCGACGCATCCCGGCTCACCTTGCCTCAGCACAACCATCGCACTGCCCGTCAGGCCTAGGATGATTCGAAGCCGCGCATTCTGTGACGCGAGCAACGGTTCAGCGAACCCCACGGAAGATGCAAACCCATTCCTTTGCCCTGCCGATCTCCATTACCCGGGACGGCACCGAGCCGTACAAGCGGCAGATCATGCGACAGATCGAATGGCTGATCGTCTCCGGGTGCCTGCAACCTGGAGATCGACTCCCTTCGATTACCGCTCTGATGGCGATGTTGCGCGTCTCGCGCAATACCGTGGTTGGCGCATATGAATGCCTGGCCGATACTGGCCTGCTGCGTGGAGAGCCGGGCCGGGGATTCTTCGTCGCGACCGATACACCGCGAATGTCTTCGCTGCCGTCACCCGGCGTGAAAACATCGGGGAATGCCACATCCGCGCACCAGTTCGCCGAATCCGGCGCGGACATCGCCACCCCCGGCGTTCACACCTCGCCGCCGCCGTCGCCAGTACGCTTCGACTTCAAGATCGGGCGCCCCGCGCCGGATGCCTTCCCGGCGCGTCGTTGGGCGAAACTGGCGAACCCGTTGCTGCGCCATATGGGGCATGCCATGACGGAGTACACGCCCGCTGAAGGCCTGTGGGGGCTGCGGGTGCAGATCGCGGATTACTTGGCCGCGACACGTGCGCTGGCCGTAGATCCAGGCCAGATCATCGTCGTCGCCGGCGTGCAGGAAGCACTCCACCTCCTTGCCACGCACTTCATCCGCCACGGCAGCCGCGTCGTGATGGAATCCCCGGGCTATGCGGGGTTCTGCAACCTTCCGCGACTGGGGAATGCCGTTCATGTCACCGTCCCCGTCGACGCGCAAGGGCTATGCACCCATGCCCTGCCGGAAGCACCGGTGCAACTGGCCTATACCACGCCATCGCACCAGTACCCGCTCGGCTACACAATGTCGCTCGACAGGCGGCGCGAGTTGCTGGCGTGGGCAGCACGCGTCGGTGCCTGCGTGATCGAGGATGACTATGACGGAGACTTCGCCTATGACAGCGCGCTGCTCCCGCCACTGGCCGCACTCGATCCCACACGCGTCGTTTATGTGAGTACCTTCTCGAAAGTGCTGGGTCCAGGGCTCCGTCTTGGTTTCATGGTCTGCCCCCCAAGACTCGCCGATGCAATGGCACGCCGAAAAGCACTGCTGAATCATGGGTGCCCATGGCTGGAGCAGGCAGTGCTTGCGCGTCTGTTTGAGTATGGGGACTACAGCCGCCATCTCTACAAACTGCGCCGGAGATATCGCGCCCAGCGCGACGCCTTGCTGGCCGGCCTGCGCAGTATCTGGGGTGACGATTGCCAGATCAGCGGGGCAAGTACCGGAATGCACCTGGCCTTGCACCTCCCGACCGACAGCCCACCCGCTGACGAGATCGTTCAGTGCGCACTGGCCAACGGCATCCGCCTTTACCCGCTGCCGGAAGCCGCCTGCGGGAATGCATCGGAGAAGACCGATCGGGTCGTGCTGTTTGGCTATGCCTCGTTGACGACCAAGCAAATCGGCGAAGCCATGAGCCTGCTCAAATCCGTGCTGACTGCCCGCTTCAGGCGTGCGGTGGCGGAGCCCGCCACCGCACGCTCCATCACTTCGGTGGCTTCACCTTGCTGAAGTAGCGCGACAATGCATCGATCGCAGCATCGTCCAGCGGTTCGGCCATTGGCCGCATCACAGGATCGTTGCGGCGCCCAGCCTTGAAATCGTGCAACTGCTTGGCCAGGTATTCCGGCTTCTGCCCCGATAGGTTCGGGTACAGCCCAACGCTGCTGATGCCATCGATGCCATGGCAAGAGGCACACAGCGGCAGGATTGCCTTCACCTTCTCGTCAAGCTTCGGTGTCTCGGCGTGCACTCCTACCGAGAACAGCACCAATGCAAGCGTGACGGCGCTACGGTTCAAACGAAAATCGGTCATCGCGTCACTCCTCCATCAGTTCTTGCGAGTGGGCGGCAGGCCCACGGTGATCCATTGCGTCCGGGCACGCGAGAAGATGCCTGCCGGGCTTTCCATCTTGTGTTCGGCGACCAACTCCAGTGTCTTGCTGTCGTAGATACGAATCCGGTCTCCGTAGTAGCCCGCGCTCACGTACAGATACTTGCCATCACGCGTGTACTCCGGGAAGAACGCATGGCCACCGGCTTCGAGCGTGCGCACGACTTCAAGCTTCTGCTTGTCAATAAGCTGGATCTGTGAGGCCCTCTTGTCCTTGCTGACGATATCGACCGCGACATACGGCGCATCAGGATGGGCTGCCGGCGATTCGGTCGGGCCGGCCACGCGGATGTTCTTCACAACCGAGAAATCCTTGGTGTCCCAGACTGTCACCACATCGCCCTTGTCGCACTTGCCGATGTTGGTACCAAAAGCCAGCATTCGGCCGCCGATCGGCGTCACCGCGCCAGATCCGACGTGCGGCTGGCAGCCCGCTGGAATATCGCGAACCACCTTGTCTTCCTTGAGATCGATGGCGACGATCTTGTTGTCGTCATACGAGGCCACCATCGAATATCGCCCATCTGGCGTCAGGAACGTATCGTGCAACTTGCGTCCGACCTTCTCGAGCTTGGTGACGGGCATCCCCTCTCGATCCGGGTCCACGATCCAGATCTGCCCCGCCTGGCGCAGAGTCAGCGCGAACTTGTTGTTAATCCGGCTGCCGATTACCGGCCCGCCTGCCGACTGAATGAACTTGCCGTCCGGGTCCGTGCCTTCCAGCCGAAGGTGCTTCACGGGTTCGAGCGTATCCGCCTTCAGGATCATGACGAGGTTTGGCACGAATGAACTGGCGGCAAGCCATTTGCCGTCGTTCGACACGGCGATGCCCGGCCCCGTCAAACCCGTCTTGATCTTGCGTACAACCTTGAGCGAGTAAAGGTCGATCTTGTAGACGTAGCCATCGTCGCTCTTGAGCCACGCCCATCGCTCATTGACCGGGCTGAAATCCATGATGTGCGGCGCAATCGGTGTGGCAATCTCGCCAACCACCTGATTGGTTTTGCCGTCGAGGAAGACCGTCTTGGCGTTATCGGAACCCATTCCCCGGCCATAGCGTCCACGGGCCATGACCACCATCAGGTCGTAGACCGAGTCGATCTTGTAAGTCGGCTTCGACGGGAGCGTCTTCTCGTCGATCAGCACTTCCAGGCTGTCCTGGGCCTGCTTCATCGACCATTCCGGCTTGCTGACCGGCTGCGAATGGATGTACTCCGCCAGCAAATGAATATCTGCATCGGGCAGGCGCGAGTGGAATGGTGGCATCAGCGTATCGGGGATACCGGTCATGATCGTGCCACGCAACGCAGCCTCGCTCTGCACAAGGCGGTCCTTGTGCAAGGCGGGCCCCACATACCCGCCCCGGCTTGCCGAGTGACACACTGCACAATTGGCCTGATAGAGCGCGTCGGCGCGCTTTATCTCCTCGGCGGTCATGGCCGAGATGGCCGACGACACACCGGTCAACGTGACAAACAACATCGTTCTTCCGAACATGGACCAGACTCCAAGTACCCCACGCAATCGCGCAGCAACAATTGAAGTCTGTTCCGTCGAGTGACGGCGCGCAGGGGATGGAAACTGAAAGGTGATGGGTACGGTTGGCAGGTTAGGGAACGACTGCCGTGGGTACGGCTGCAGTTAGCGTCTCCCCGGCAACGGTATGTCTTGCCGCCGGAATTCGTCCGGGTCAACCGGCGGAGTTAGCGGGGCCGGCGATGCACTCTGACGCAGCACATCCATCTGGCCTTGGCGCGCCTGATCCTCGAGCCGTTCGCACAGGCGTGCATTGCCGCGGCCCGAGAGGCAATCATAGTGTTCCTCGAACCGCTGACGGCGATGTTCCTCCACCGTGGCGCCCGGCTGGCTGGCCGACAGATCGAGCCATAAGGCCTCGTCGGCTGCCGCCCGCGTCGAAGCCAGCATCAAGCTCCCGGCAATTGCAAGTCCACGGACAATTCGATGGCTTGGCGAAATACGAGAAACGGGAAATGGAGGCTGCATGGGTTTTGGTTGACGTGCTGAGAATCGTTCCGGCCAACCATAGCGCCCATCGTCGATCGATTTCCTGACGTCACGCAAATTTCCGGCCCGCACGGAAACGCGGAAGCAAAAAAAACCCGGCTCGGATGAGCCGGGTTTTCTATACCGCTGTACTGCTTGGCGTGATGCCGATCAGACTGCGTCGCCCTCGCCTTCGGTCGCTTGCACCACCGGCGGCTCGATGAAGAGCGATTGCTCTTCGTCGCTGATCGCCTGGGCGCGTTCGCGCTCGGCAGCCTCGCGTGCCTTGCGGGCACGGTGGTAGGCCAGGCCGGTACCGGCCGGGATCAGACGACCCACGATCACGTTTTCCTTCAGACCACGCAGGTCGTCGGTCTTGCCCATGATCGCGGCCTCGGTCAGCACGCGCGTCGTTTCCTGGAACGATGCAGCCGAGATGAAGCTGTCGGTCGACAGCGACGCCTTCGTAATACCCAGCAGCAGGTTCTCGTGCGTAGCCGGACGCTTGCCGTCGGCGATCACACGATCGTTCTCGTCGAGCAGTTCCGAACGCTCCACCTGTTCACCCGGGATGAACTTGGTGTCGCCCACATCGGCGATCTGCACGCGGCGCAGCATCTGACGAACAATCACTTCGATGTGCTTGTCGTTGATCTTCACGCCCTGCAGACGGTACACGTCCTGCACTTCGTCCACGATGTAGTGCGCCAGCTCTTCGATGCCCTTCAGGCGCAGGATATCGTGCGGATCCGCCGGACCTTCCACGATCATCTCGCCCTTGTTCACCACCTGGCCGTCGTGCACCAGCACCTGCTTTTCCTTGGCGATCAGGAACTCGTGGGCGTTGCCGTCCAGGTCCGTAATCACCAGGCGCTGCTTGCCCTTGGTGTCTTTGCCGAACGACACGGTACCGGTGACTTCCGCCAGCACGGCGGCGTCCTTCGGCGAACGTGCTTCGAACAGCTCAGCCACTCGCGGCAGACCACCGGTAATGTCACGGGTCTTCTGCGACTCGGTCGGGATACGTGCGAGCACTTCACCCACGTGCACCTGCTGGCCGTCCTTCACGGTAATCAGTGCGCCCACCTGGAAGCCGATGGTCACGGAGTGGTCCGTGCCCGGGATCTTCACTTCCTGGTTGTTCGCGTCGAGCAGCTTCACCTGCGGGCGCAGACCCTTGGTGGCAGCCGTGCGGCGCTTGGCGTCGATCACCACGAGGGTCGACAGGCCGGTGACTTCGTCCATCTGCTTGGCGACAGTCACACCCTCTTCGACGTTCTCGAACTTGGTCGTGCCGGTGTACTCCGACACGATCGGGCGCGTCAGGGCGTCCCACGTGGCCAGCTGCGTACCAGCCTTGATGGCCTGGCCGTCTTGCACGAGCAGCGTAGCGCCGTAAGGGATCTTGTGGCGCTCGCGCTCGCGGCCGTGGTCGTCGGTGATCAGCGCTTCGCCCGAACGCGAAATGACGATCAGCTCGCCCTTCGTGTTGGTAACGTAACGCATGGTCGCCGTGAAACGCACGGTACCGGTTGCCTTCGCTTCCACGCTCGATGCCACTGCCGCACGCGATGCCGCACCACCGATGTGGAACGTACGCATGGTCAGCTGGGTACCCGGCTCACCGATCGACTGTGCAGCGATCACACCCACCGCTTCGCCGGAGTTCACCAGCACACCGCGGCCGAGGTCACGGCCATAGCACTTGCCGCACAGGCCGTAGCGCGTATCGCACGACAGCGGAGTACGCACCTTCACTTCGTCCACGCCGATGGCGTCGATCAGCTCGACCAGGTCTTCGTCCAGCAGCGTGCCGGTCTCGATCGCGGTTTCCTGGGTTTCAGGATTCACCACGTCAGCCACGGTCACACGGCCCAAAATACGGTCGCGCAGGGCTTCGATCACTTCACCGCCTTCGACCAGGGCCTTCATGGCCACGCCGTTGGAGGTACCGCAATCGTCTTCCACCACCACCAGATCCTGCGTCACGTCGACCAGACGACGGGTCAGGTAACCCGAGTTCGCGGTCTTCAGTGCCGTATCCGCCAGACCCTTACGTGCACCGTGGGTCGAGATGAAGTACTGCAGAACGTTCAGGCCTTCACGGAAGTTCGCCGTAATCGGCGTTTCAATGATCGAGCCGTCCGGCTTGGCCATCAGGCCACGCATACCGGCCAGCTGACGAATCTGGGCCGCGCTACCGCGAGCACCCGAGTCCGCCATCATGTAGATCGAGTTGAACGATTCCTGCTTGACCGTCGCGCCGGTGCGGTCGACCACGTCTTCGTGCTGGAGCTGCTCCATCATCGCCT
The DNA here is from genome assembly GCF_000196015.1 of Cupriavidus metallidurans CH34. Taxonomy (NCBI): domain Bacteria; kingdom Pseudomonadati; phylum Pseudomonadota; class Betaproteobacteria; order Burkholderiales; family Burkholderiaceae; genus Cupriavidus; species Cupriavidus metallidurans. The sequence goes on from NC_007973.1 coordinate 3,600,360, forward strand.
TGCCCACCTGGTCACCAGCAGCACCCCAGATGTCCACGACGTTGTTGTAACGCTCCTGGTCCGTCACCAGACCCGACATGTACTGCTTGTCGTATTCCTTCACCTTGGCGGCTGCGTCGGAGATGATCTTCTCCTTCTGCGGCGGCACCAGCATGTCGTCGATCGCGATCGAGATACCGGCGCGCGTAGCCAGGCGGAAGCCCGACTGCAGCAGCTTGTCAGCGAAGATCACCGTTTCGCGCAGACCGCACTTACGGAACGCGGTGTTGATCAGGCGCGAGATTTCCTTCTTCTTCAGCGGCTTGTTCAGCACCGAGAACGGCAGGCCCTTCGGCAGGATCTCGGACAGGATCGAGCGGCCGACCGTGGTGGCCTGCAGCGTGATCTTGGGTGCGAAACGTGCGTCGCCGTCGGCGTCCTTGTTCACCACTTCGTACTCGGTGATACGGACGTTCACGCGCGATGCGAGCTCGACTTCCTTGTTCTCATAGGCGCGGATGACTTCGCTGATATCAGCGAAGGTCATGCCTTCACCCTTGCCGTTGATCTTGTCGCGGGTCGTGTAGTACAGACCCAGCACCACGTCTTGCGACGGCACGATCGACGGATCGCCGTTGGCCGGGAACAGCACGTTGTTCGACGCCAGCATCAGCGTGCGGGCTTCCATCTGGGCTTCCAGCGACAGCGGCACGTGAACGGCCATCTGGTCACCGTCGAAGTCGGCGTTGAACGCGGCGCAGACCAGCGGGTGGAGCTGGATTGCCTTGCCTTCGATCAGCACCGGCTCGAACGCCTGGATGCCCAGACGGTGCAGCGTCGGCGCGCGGTTCAGCATCACCGGATGCTCGCGGATCACCTCTTCCAGGATGTCCCACACCACCGGCGTCTGGCTTTCCACTTCCTTCTTGGCAGCCTTGATCGTCGTGGCGATGCCCATCGTTTCCAGCTTGTGGAAGATGAACGGCTTGAACAGCTCGAGCGCCATCAGCTTGGGCAGACCGCACTGATGCAGCTTCAGCGTCGGGCCCACCACGATGACCGAACGGCCCGAGTAGTCCACGCGCTTGCCCAGCAGGTTCTGACGGAAACGACCGCCCTTACCCTTGATCATTTCGGCCAGCGACTTCAGCGGACGCTTGTTGGCACCGGTCATCGCCTTACCGCGGCGGCCGTTGTCCAGCAGCGAGTCGACGGCTTCCTGCAGCATGCGCTTTTCGTTGCGCACGATGATTTCAGGAGCCTTCAGCTCCAGCAGGCGCTTCAGACGGTTGTTACGGTTGATGACGCGACGATACAGGTCGTTCAGGTCCGACGTGGCGAAACGGCCGCCATCGAGCGGAACCAGCGGACGCAGTTCGGGCGGCAGCACCGGCAGCACTTCCAGGATCATCCACTCGGGCTTGATGCCCGAGCGCTGGAACGCCTCGAGCACCTTCAGGCGCTTGGCGAACTTCTTGATCTTGGCTTCGGAACCGGTGGCCTGCAGCTCGGCGCGGATCTGTTCGATCTGCTTCTCGATGTCGATGCCGCGCAGCAGTTCACGGATGCCCTCGGCACCCATCATCGCCACGAATTCGCCTTCACCGTATTCATCGCACTTCGCGATGTAATCGTCTTCCGACATGATCTGGCTCTTCTTGAGCGGAGTCATGCCGGGTTCCAGCACCACGAACGCTTCGAAGTACAGCACGCGTTCGATGTCGCGCAGCGTCATGTCGAGCACCATGCCCAGACGCGACGGCAGCGACTTCAGGAACCAGATGTGAGCGGTCGGAGCAGCCAGTTCGATGTGGCCCATGCGCTCGCGGCGCACCTTGGCCAGCGTCACTTCCACGCCGCACTTCTCGCAGATCACGCCACGGTGCTTCAGGCGCTTGTACTTGCCGCACAGGCACTCGTAGTCCTTGATCGGGCCAAAGATCTTGGCGCAGAACAGGCCGTCGCGTTCCGGCTTGAACGTACGGTAGTTGATCGTCTCCGGCTTCTTCACTTCACCGTACGACCACGAACGGATCTTCTCGGGCGAGGCCAAGCCGATCTTGATCGCGTCGAACTGCTCTTCCTGCTGAACCTGCTTAAAGAGATCGAGCAATGCTTTCATTGCAACTCCTTGTTTCGCCGCCGGTCCGGAATTCGTCCGGAGCAGCAGCATTCAATTCTGTGGGAAACCACTCACTGGTGGGCACCGGCCTCGGCCGGCACCCTCGTCCTCCGGATCAGTAGCGATCCAGGTCGATGTCGATACCCAGCGAGCGGATTTCCTTCACCAGCACGTTGAACGATTCCGGCATGCCGGCGTCGATCGAGTGCTCGCCCTTGACGATGTTCTCGTACACCTTCGTACGGCCGTTCACGTCATCAGACTTAACCGTCAGCATTTCCTGCAGCACGTACGATGCGCCGTAGGCTTCCAGTGCCCACACTTCCATCTCACCGAAACGCTGGCCACCGAACTGGGCCTTACCGCCCAGCGGCTGCTGCGTCACCAGCGAGTACGGGCCGGTGGAACGGGCGTGCATCTTGTCGTCGACCAAGTGGTGCAGCTTCAGCATGTGCATCACACCCAGCGTGACCGGACGCTCGAACGCTTCGCCGGTACGGCCATCGTGCAGCGTGACCTGCTGCTTCGATGCCGTCAGGCCGCGTTCCTTCGCGATATCGTCCGGGTAGGCCAGGTCGAGCATCCGGCGGATTTCCGCTTCGTGCGCGCCATCGAACACCGGCGTGGCGAACGGAACACCCTTCTTCAGGTTGCCCGCCAGTTCCAGCACTTCAGCGTCGCTCAGGCTATCCAGGTCTTCGGCCTTGCCACTCTCGTTGTAGATCTGCGCGAGCAGCGGACGGAGTTCCTGCGCCTTGGCCGAAGCCTTGAGCATGTCGCCGATACGCTGGCCCAGACCGCGAGCGGCCCAGCCCAGGTGGGTTTCCAGAATCTGACCCACGTTCATCCGCGAAGGCACGCCCAGCGGGTTCAGCACGATGTCCGCCGGCGTACCGTCGGCCATGTACGGCATGTCTTCGATCGGAACGATCTTCGACACGACACCCTTGTTACCGTGACGGCCTGCCATCTTGTCGCCAGGCTGCAGGCGACGCTTGACGGCCAGGTACACCTTGACCATCTTGATCACGCCCGGCGGCAGTTCGTCGCCCTGCGTCAGCTTCTTGCGCTTCTCTTCGAAGGCCAGGTCGAACTCGTGACGCTTTTGCTCGATGGCTTCCTTCACCGCTTCGAGCTGGGCAGCCACTTCCTCGTCGGCCGGACGGATGTCGAACCAGTGGTACTTGTCCAGGTCGGCCAGGTACTCGCGGGTCAGCTTGGCACCCTTCGCCAGCTTCTTCGGACCGCCGTTGACGGTCTTGTCGAGCAGCATGCGCTCCAGACGCTGGAACGCGTCGCCTTCCACGATACGGAGCTGGTCGTTCAGGTCCAGACGGTAGCGCTTCAGTTCGTCGTCGATGATCGACTGGGCGCGCTTGTCGCGCGTCACGCCTTCACGCGTGAAGACCTGCACGTCGATCACGATACCGCTCATGCCCGACGGCACGCGCAGCGACGTGTCCTTCACGTCCGAAGCCTTCTCGCCGAAGATCGCGCGCAGCAGCTTCTCTTCCGGCGTGAGCTGGGTTTCGCCCTTCGGCGTGACCTTGCCCACCAGCACGTCGCCGGCTTCGACTTCCGCGCCGATGTACGTGATGCCAGACTCGTCCAGACGCGCCAGTTGCGCTTCGGCCAGGTTCGAGATGTCGCGCGTGATTTCTTCAGGTCCGAGCTTCGTGTCGCGGGCGACGACCGACAGTTCCTCGATGTGAATCGAGGTATAGCGGTCTTCGGCAACCACACGCTCCGAGATCAGGATCGAATCCTCGAAGTTGTAGCCGTTCCACGGCATGAACGCGACCAGCATGTTCTGGCCCAGCGCCAGTTCGCCCAGGTCGGTCGATGCGCCGTCGGCGATCACGTCGCCACGGGCAACGATATCGCCAACCTTCACCATCGGACGCTGGTTGATGTTGGTGTTCTGGTTCGAACGCGTGTACTTGATCAGGTTGTAGATGTCCACGCCGACTTCACCGGCTACGGCTTCGTCGTCGTTCACGCGGATCACCACACGCATTGCATCGACGTAATCCACCACGCCACCACGCGTTGCCTGAACGGCCGTGCCCGAGTCAACGGCCACGGTACGCTCGATGCCGGTACCAACCAGCGGCTTGTCCGGACGCAGGCAAGGCACGGCCTGACGCTGCATGTTCGCGCCCATCAGTGCACGGTTCGCGTCATCGTGTTCCAGGAACGGCACCAGCGATGCAGCGGCCGACACGATCTGCGACGGCGCCACGTCGATGTACTGGACGCGGTCCGGCGTGACCATACGCGTTTCACGTTCGGAACCTTCACGCGCCGACACCAGTTCGTCGATGAGGTTGCCTTCGGCGTCAACGGTCGCGTTGGCCTGCGCCACCACGTACTTGCCTTCCTCGATGGCCGACAGGTAATCCACCTGGTCGGTCAGCTTGCTGTTTTCCACCTTGCGGTACGGCGTTTCCAGGAAGCCGTACTCGTTCAGGCGGGCGTACAGTGCCAGCGAGTTGATCAGACCAATGTTCGGGCCTTCCGGCGTTTCGATCGGGCACACGCGACCATAGTGGGTCGGGTGCACGTCTCGGACTTCAAAGCCGGCGCGCTCGCGCGTCAGACCGCCCGGGCCAAGAGCCGAAACACGGCGCTTGTGGGTGATTTCCGACAGCGGGTTGGTCTGGTCCATGAACTGCGACAGCTGCGACGAACCGAAGAACTCGCGAATCGCCGACGAGATCGGCTTCGAGTTGATCAGGTCGTGCGGCATCAGGTTCTCGGTCTCGGCCTGGCCCAGACGCTCCTTGACGGCGCGCTCCACGCGCGACAGGCCGGCACGGAACTGGTTCTCTGCCAGTTCGCCGACGCAACGCACACGACGGTTGCCCAGGTGGTCGATATCATCGACTTCACCCTTGCCGTTACGCAGATTCACCAGGATCTTGATCGTCTCGAGGATGTCCTCGTCCTGCAGCACCATGCTGCCTTCGCCGCTCGGGCGCGACAGACGGCTGTTGACCTTCATGCGGCCAACGCGCGACAGATCGTACGATTCCTCGCTGTAGAACAGGCGCTGGAACAGCGCTTCCACGGCGTCTTCGGTGGGCGGCTCGCCCGGGCGCATCATGCGGTAGATGGCGATACGCGCGGCCGTCTGGTCCGCGGTGTCGTCCGCACGCAGCGTTTGCGAGATGTACGGACCCTGGTCCAGGTCGTTCGTGTACAGCGTCTGGATGTCCTTGACGCCGGCTTCTCGCAGGTTTTCCAGCAGCGTCTCAGTCAGTTCGTCGTTGGCGTTGGCGATCACTTCACCGGTGTCCGGATCAATGATGTTCTTGGCCAGGACGCGACCCAGCAGGTAGTCTTCCGGCACGCTGATCAGCTTGGTGCCGGCGGAGTCCAGATCACGGATGTGCTTGGCGTTGATCCGCTTGTCCTTCTCGACGACCACGCGACCGTTCTTGTCTACGATGTCGAAGCGCGCGACTTCGCCGCGCAGACGCTCGGGCACGAACTCGAGTTGCGCGCCTTCGCTCTGCAGCGTGAAATTGTCGAACACGAAGAAGTGCGCCAGGATCTGTTCCGGCGTCAGGCCGATCGACTTCAGCAGGATCGTCACCGGCATCTTGCGGCGGCGGTCGACGCGGAAGTACAGGATGTCCTTCGGATCGAATTCAAAGTCGAGCCACGAGCCACGGTACGGAATAATCCGTGCCGAGAACAACAGCTTGCCCGAGCTGTGCGTCTTGCCCTTGTCGTGCTCGAAGAACACGCCCGGCGAGCGGTGCAGCTGGCTGACGATGACACGCTCGGTGCCGTTGATGACGAAGGAGCCCGTCGAAGTCATGAGCGGAATTTCGCCCATGTAGACTTCCTGTTCCTTCACTTCCTTCACCTTGCCCGGGTTCTCGCGATCATTGATGATCAGGCGAACCTTTGCGCGCAGCGCCGAGTGGAACGTCAGGCCACGCTGCTGGCATTCCTTGACGTCGAACGGCGGGTTGGACAGGTGATACGAGACAAACTCCATACGGGCAAGCCCGTTATGGGAGGAGATGGGGAAAATCGCGTTGAAAGCGGCCTGCAGACCCTCGCTCTTGCGACGCGCGGGCGGCGTTTCCGCTTGCAAAAACTGGGTGTAGGATTCAATCTGTGTGGCAAGCAGGAATGGAACCTGATGAACCGTCGCACGCTTCGCAAAGGATTTGCGAATGCGCTTCTTTTCGGTGAAGCTGTACGCCATGGGATCTCCGAATCATCGCAGGGCTGGCTGGACCTGGCCAACACCTGAGGTGTTCAGCGACTGGGAGGGGATTTGGCGGTTGGCCGCTACCAACCTCTGGCTGACGGTGCCCGCACGCTGCGGGCGGTGTGGTCATTGCACGGCGCAATGCCTGTACTCGCCCGGGGGACACCCGACCAAACTTGTCTTCTGCAGTCGGTTCAGAAGACAAACATCAGCAACCACCTAGTGTGCCACTGATGTTTGGCTTCTGCTGAGGCAGCGAACGATTGTCGCGTGCCAAGCATATCTTGCCGCACATTTCCGCGTATTTCGCGCGTCTTTGCGCCGCCCGGGTGAATCATCCAACACACCCCACAGAAGCGCAAAAAGGCTGGCGCCGGGAATTTCCCTTTGCCAGCCCCATCCGCGTGCCCGGGGGCACGCGTGGTACCACTTACTTGACGTCGACCTTGGCGCCAGCGTCTTCCAGCTTTTTCTTCGCGTCGTCGGCGGTAGCCTTGTCCACGCCTTCCTTGACGGGCTTCGGTGCGCCATCGACCAGGTCCTTGGCTTCCTTCAGACCCAGACCGGTGATTTCGCGCACGGCCTTGATCACGCCAACCTTGTTCGAGCCGACTTCGGCCAGAATCACGTTGAACTCGGTCTTTTCTTCAGCAGCGGCAGCACCGCCAGCGCCCGGGGCAGCAGCCACAGCCATGGCAGCAGCCGACACGCCAAACTTCTCTTCGAACGCCTTGACCAGGTCGTTCAGTTCCATCACGGACATCGCGCCAACGGCTTCCAGGATGTCGTCTTTAGTGATTGCCATTTGGATTACTCCTACTAGATTTGATTCGGGATCGGTAATGCGATCTGTCTATGCGACGGCTCAGGCGGCCGGGGCTTCCGCTTCCGCGGGAGCGCCTTCTGCCTTCTTGGCGGCAACTGCAGCCAGCAGGCGGGCAAAGCCCGACACCGGCGCTTGCATCACGCCAAGCAGCTGAGCGATCAGTTCGTCACGGCTCGGGATCGAAGCCAGGGCCTTGACGGCGCCAGCATCGAGAACGTTACCGTTGTACGACCCTGCGCGCAGGACCAGCTTGTCGTTGGTCTTGGCAAAGTCGTTCAGAACCTTGGCCGACGACACTGCATCTTCGGAAATACCGTAGATCAGCGGACCGGTCATTTGCTCTGCGAGGCCTGCAAACGGCGTACCTTCGACAGCACGGCGGGCCAGCGTGTTCTTCAGAACACGCAGGTACACGCCTTGCGTACGAGCGGTAGCACGCAGCTTGGTCAGATCGCCAACCGTGATGCCGCGATATTCGGCCACGACGATGGTCTGAGCCTTGGCGACTTGCGCCGAAACCTCAGCTACGACGGCCTTCTTATCTTCAATATTGAGTGGCACGGTTAAGCTCCAAAACGATGCGAATACACCAGGTGAACCTGATACAGACACATCAGTCCAAACGAACGGCGTCCGATTGGCCCGAATCGGCCGGGTCATGCCCAGCTTCATCAATCCCTTCGGGTGCGCCATCTGCGCTGGCGGGCCGGCTCACATCGGGGCGTGCCCCGCAAGTGCCGACCGATTAAGTCCACGCTGCCGAAATGCTGCAGTGTGAACACCAGCGGTCTTTGATAACCAGCAGCACCTGCCGCGCATTCCGCGCAACGGGCGCCACTGCCCAAAGCCATGCTCCTTTGCCCCTCGGCTCGGGAGACGATCCCGGCGATGCCGAGATCTTCAATTCCTGCCCTGACCGGTGTTATCGGGTTCCGGTCAAGTGATTGCCGTCAGCTCAGGCCGACAGCGAAGTCTGTTCGACGCGAACGCCAACGCCCATCGTGGACGACACAGCGATCTTGCGCAGGTAGACACCCTTGCTCGTAGCCGGCTTAGCCTTGACCAGTGCGTCCAGCAGGGCGCTCAGGTTGCTCTTCAGCGCGGTGTCTTCGAACGAGCGACGACCGATGGTGGCGTGGATGATACCGGCCTTATCGACACGGAACTGAACCTGACCAGCCTTGGCGTTCTTCACAGCCTGGGCTACGTCCGGCGTCACGGTGCCAACCTTCGGGTTCGGCATCAGGCCACGCGGGCCGAGGATCTGACCCAGCGTACCAACGATACGCATCGTGTCCGGCGAAGCGATCACGATGTCGAAGTCCAGGTTACCGGCCTTGACTTGCTCGGCCAGGTCTTCCATGCCGACCACGTCAGCACCGGCGGCCTTGGCGGCTTCAGCCTTTTCACCCTGGGCGAACACGGCAACGCGAACCGACTTACCGGTACCAGCCGGCAGCACCACGGAACCACGCACGACCTGGTCCGACTTCTTGGCGTCGATGCCCAGTTGCACGGCCACGTCGATCGACTCGTCGAACTTTGCCGAAGCGCAGCTCTTGACCAGGCTCAGGGCCTCGTCGATCGGGTAGAACTTGGTACGCTCGATCTTCGCCTTGTTGGCGGCGACGCGCTTGGAAACCTTAGCCATTTACAGACCCTCCACGGTGATGCCCATCGAACGGGCCGAACCAGCGATCGTACGCACGGCGGCGTCGAGGTCAGCAGCGGTGAGGTCAGCGTTCTTGGCCTTGGCGATTTCTTCAGCCTGGGCGCGGGTGATCTTGCCAACCTTGTCGGTATGGGGCTTCGGCGAACCCTTGGTGATGCCTGCTGCCTTCTTGATCAGCACGGTCGCCGGCGGCGACTTCATCACGAAGGTGAAGCTCTTGTCAGCGAAGGCGGTAATCACCACCGGCACCGGCAGACCAGGCTCCATGCCCTGAGTCTGCGCGTTGAACGCCTTGCAGAACTCCATGATGTTCAGACCACGCTGACCCAGTGCGGGACCAACGGGCGGGGAGGGATTTGCCTTACCAGCCGGGATTTGCAGCTTGATAAAGCCAATAATCTTCTTGGCCATCTTTACTCCAATCCGGATCCGTTCCTTTGGAATCAGATCCTGTTGAGTCGTAACGCGCTATCGCCATGCCAATCGGCACAACCTCACGCTCCTCTTGGGCACACCTTGCGGGCACCCTATCCTGGCTGCTGCCTGTCTTACGACGCCAGCAGCCAAAAATGCTTAAACCTTCTCGACCTGACCGAACTCGAGTTCGACCGGCGTTGCGCGTCCGAAGATCGTGACCGTCACGCGCAGGCGCGACTTTTCGTAGTTCACTTCCTCGACGTTGCCGTTGAAGTCGGTGAACGGGCCGTCCTTGACTCGCACCATTTCGCCCACTTCAAACAGCGTCTTGGGACGCGGCTTCTCGACCCCTTCCTGCATCTGGGTCATGATCTTGTCGACTTCCCGCTGGGAAATCGGGCTCGGGCGATTACGCGCACCGCCCACGAAGCCAGTCACCTTGCTGGTGTTCTTCACCAGGTGCCAGGTCTCGTCGGTCATTTCCATTTCCACCAGCACATAGCCAGGGAAGAAACGACGCTCGGTCACAGATTTGTGGCCGCCCTTGATCTCGACGACTTCTTCCGAAGGCACCAGGATGCGGCCAAACTTGTCCTGCATCTCGGCGCGCTCGATGCGCTCCTGCAGCGCGCGCTGCACACTCTTCTCCATACCGGAGTAGGCATGCACCACATACCAGCGCTTCTTCGACGAAGGCGATTCCGCGGCCGTGGTTTCCTGCTGAGCGTTATCCGTCATGTGCTACCTCTTATTTCCAGCCCAGCACGAGGGAGAAAATCACCCACTCGATGAGCTTGTCAGCCGACCACAGGAACAGCGCCATGATGACGACGAAGACGAACACAAGGCCGGTCATCTGACCGGCTTCCTTGCGCGTCGGCCAGACGACCTTGCGAACTTCCCGATACGATTCACGAGCGAATCCCACGAAGTCCTTGCCCGGCGCCGACAGCAGCGCGACAACCACGCCAGCTGCGATACCGGCGAAGAGCGCGGCACCTCGTACATACGAGGGCTGCTGCGCGAGCGCGTAGAAGCCGATGACCCCGGCAACCACCAGGAGCACCGCCACGCCGAGCAGCCACTTGCCGCTCGAGGCGCCTACGGTTTCGACATTGGGATTGGCCATGTTTCGCAAACGAGACTAAGCCGCGTCACGATTACCCCTCGCGACGCGGCTGATTGATTTGGCAGGGGCAGAGGGAATCGAACCCCCAACCTTCGGTTTTGGAGACCGACGCTCTGCCAGTTGAGCTATACCCCTAGAACAACTTTGGGTCGGCATTGCCAACCCCTCTGGCAAACGAACGCGGCCGGTTGATGCCGCGTTCGCCAGTTCGACTAATACTTAGTCGAGGATCTTTGCCACAACGCCGGCGCCGACGGTACGGCCACCTTCGCGGATAGCGAAGCGCAGACCTTCTTCCATGGCGATCGGGGCGATCAGCTTGACAGTGATCGACACGTTGTCACCCGGCATCACCATTTCCTTGTCCTGCGGCAGCTCGATCGAGCCGGTCACGTCGGTCGTACGGAAATAGAACTGCGGGCGGTAGTTGTTGAAGAACGGCGTGTGACGACCACCTTCGTCCTTCGACAGAATGTACACCTCACCCGTGAAGTGCGTGTGCGGCTTGATCGAGCCCGGCTTGCACAGAACTTGACCACGCTCCACGTCTTCGCGCTTCGTGCCGCGCAGCAGCAGACCAACGTTGTCACCAGCCTGGCCTTGATCCAGCAGCTTGCGGAACATTTCCACGCCCGTGCAAGTCGTCTTCACCGTCGGGCGGATACCCACGATTTCGATTTCTTCACCGACCTTGATCACGCCACGCTCGATACGACCGGTCACCACGGTACCGCGGCCCGAGATCGAGAACACGTCTTCCACCGGCATCAGGAACGTACCGTCCACAGCGCGCTCCGGCGTCGGGATGTACGTGTCCAGCGCGTCGGCCAGGTTCATGATCGCCACTTCACCCAGTTCGCCCTTGTCGCCTTCCAGCGCCAGCTTGGCCGAACCCTTGATGATCGGCGTGTCGTCGCCCGGGAATTCGTACTTCGACAGCAGCTCGCGCACTTCCATTTCCACCAGCTCGAGCAGCTCGGCGTCGTCCACCATGTCGCACTTGTTCAGGAACACGATGATGTACGGCACGCCAACCTGACGGGCCAGCAGGATGTGCTCACGCGTCTGCGGCATCGGGCCGTCAGCGGCCGAGCACACCAGAATCGCGCCGTCCATCTGCGCAGCGCCCGTGATCATGTTCTTCACATAGTCAGCGTGGCCCGGGCAGTCAACGTGGGCGTAGTGACGGTTGGCCGTCTCGTATTCCACGTGCGCGGTGTTGATCGTGATGCCGCGTGCCTTCTCTTCCGGCGCTGCGTCGATTTCGTCGTACTTCTTGGCTGCGCCACCGAACTTGGCTGCCAGCACCGTGGCAATCGCTGCCGTCAGCGTCGTCTTGCCGTGGTCAACGTGACCAATCGTACCTACGTTCACGTGCGGCTTGGTCCGCTCGAACTTTTCCTTTGCCATTTCGCGACTCCTGTCTCGGTAGCAATTGCCAGTGCGGGATTGATGGTGCCCATGGGCAGGATCGAACTGCCGACCTCTCCCTTACCAAGGGAGTGCTCTACCACTGAGCCACATGGGCGAAACTTGACTTACTTCTCTGGCGGCAACCGGTAGGCTGGAGCGGGTGAAGGGAATCGAACCCTCGTCGTAAGCTTGGAAGGCTTCTGCTCTACCATTGAGCTACACCCGCCCGGTTACTTCCTGCTTCACCGGCTTTCGCCTGGTTGCTGCCTTGCATTCTGGTGGAGAGGGCTGGATTCGAACCAGCGTAGGCGTAAGCCAACAGATTTACAGTCTGCCCCCTTTAGCCACTCGGGCACCTCTCCGCAGAGAACTTGTGATTATGGTGCAACCTACCTTGGCTGTCAAGCACTTTCCATTGCGGTCAGCGACTTTGCGGATTGCCAGGAGGCCCACTGAATATCCGCTCGAGGCGGCTCCAGAGGAACCAGAATCATCGATCTGAAATCGACGCTCTCACCCTATAGGGGTCTCCGAGAGCCGCTTCAGCAGCCGGATTTGGGTTGCTAAAGCCTGATTTCAGAGTTTGAACACCGCGCAAACAAACCGCGCCGGCCAAAGCAAAACCCCCAGCTTATGGGGCTGGGGGTTTTGGGTATAAGAGCCTGGCGATGACCTACTTTCACACGGGTAGTCCGCACTATCATCGGCGCGAAGTCGTTTCACGGTCCTGTTCGGGATGGGAAGGAGTGGTTCCAACTTGCTATGGTCACCAGGCATGAGGGGTTGCCGGGCTGACCCAAGGTCAGCGCGGCGAATCTGGGTGTAGTAAAGATTGGGTTGTGTTGCACACCTGGGCACAAGGCGCACTCACCAGGTAAAACACACTGGTTATAGGATCAAGCCTTACGGGCAATTAGTACTGGTTAGCTTAACGCATTACTGCGCTTCCACACCCAGCCTATCAACGTCCTGGTCTCGAACGACCCTTCAAGGAGGTCAAGCCTCCAGGGAATCCTCATCTTCAGGCGAGTTTCCCGCTTAGATGCTTTCAGCGGTTATCTCTTCCGTACATAGCTACCCTGCGATGCCTCTGGCGAGACAACAGGTACACCAGCGGTACGTCCACTCCGGTCCTCTCGTACTAGGAGCAGCCCCCGTCAAGATTCCAACGCCCACGGCAGATAGGGACCAAACTGTCTCACGACGTTTTAAACCCAGCTCACGTACCTCTTTAAATGGCGAACAGCCATACCCTTGGGACCGGCTACAGCCCCAGGATGAGATGAGCCGACATCGAGGTGCCAAACACCGCCGTCGATATGAACTCTTGGGCGGTATCAGCCTGTTATCCCCAGAGTACCTTTTATCCGTTGAGCGATGGCCCTTCCATTCAGAACCACCGGATCACTATGTCCTGCTTTCGCACCTGCTCGACTTGTCGGTCTCGCAGTTAAGCACGCTTTTGCCATTGCACTTTAGGTACGATGTCCGACCGTACCAAGCGTACCTTCGAACTCCTCCGTTACACTTTGGGAGGAGACCGCCCCAGTCAAACTGCCTACCATGCACTGTCCCCGACCCGGATTCACGGGCCAAGGTTAGAACCTCAAACAAACCAGGGTGGTATTTCAAGGACGGCTCCACGTGAACTAGCGTCCACGCTTCAAAGCCTCCCACCTATCCTACACAGATCGGTTCAAAGTCCAATGCAAAGCTACAGTAAAGGTTCATGGGGTCTTTCCGTCTAGCCGCGGGGAGATTGCATCATCACAAACACTTCAACTTCGCTGAGTCTCGGGAGGAGACAGTGTGGCCATCGTTACGCCATTCGTGCAGGTCGGAACTTACCCGACAAGGAATTTCGCTACCTTAGGACCGTTATAGTTACGGCCGCCGTTTACCGGGACTTCAATCAAGAGCTTGCACCCCATCATTTAATCTTCCGGCACCGGGCAGGCGTCACACCCTATACGTCCACTTTCGTGTTTGCAGAGTGCTGTGTTTTTATTAAACAGTCGCAGCCACCATTTTATTGCAACCCCTTCACCCTCCTGGCGCAGGCCAGTCAAGCTACAAGGGCGTACCTTATCCCGAAGTTACGGTACCAATTTGCCGAGTTCCTTCTCCCGAGTTCTCTCAAGCGCCTTAGAATACTCATCTCGCCCACCTGTGTCGGTTTGCGGTACGGTCTCGTATGACTGAAGCTTAGAGGCTTTTCTTGGAACCACTTCCAATTGCTTCGCAGCACTAGGCCGCTCGCCCCACATCCTTGAATTCCGCGCCCGGATTTGCCTAAGCGCCTTCTCCAATGCAGGGACCGGGACTTCCAACACCCGGACAACCTTCCGCGATCCGTCCCCCCATCGCATCATACGACGGTGCAGGAATATTAACCTGCTTCCCATCAGCTACGCATCTCTGCCTCGCCTTAGGGGCCGACTCACCCTACGCCGATGAACGTTGCGTAGGAAACCTTGGGCTTACGGCGAGGGGGCCTTTCACCCCCTTTATCGCTACTCATGTCAGCATTCGCACTTCTGATACCTCCAGCATCCTTTACAAGACACCTTCACAGGCTTACAGAACGCTCTCCTACCACGCACTTGCGTGCGTCCGCAGCTTCGGTGACTGGCTTAGCCCCGTTACATCTTCCGCGCAGGACGACTCGATCAGTGAGCTATTACGCTTTCTTTAAAGGGTGGCTGCTTCTAAGCCAACCTCCTGACTGTTTTAGCCTTCCCACTTCGTTTCCCACTTAGCCAATCTTTGGGACCTTAGCTGGCGGTCTGGGTTGTTTCCCTCTTGACACCGGACGTTAGCACCCGATGTCTGTCTCCCGTGATTGCACTCTTCGGTATTCGGAGTTTGCTATGGCGGGGTAATCAGCAATAGACCCCCCAACCATGACAGTGCTCTACCCCCGAAGGTGAGACACGAGGCACTACCTAAATAGTTTTCGGAGAGAACCAGCTATTTCCAGATTTGTTTAGCCTTTCACCCCTATCCACAGCTCATCCCCTAACTTTTCAACGTTAGTGGGTTCGGTCCTCCAGTACGTGTTACCGCACCTTCAACCTGGCCATGGATAGATCATCTGGTTTCGGGTCTACACCCAGCGACTCAACGCCCTATTCGGACTCGCTTTCGCTACGCCTTCCCTAATCGGTTAAGCTTGCCACTGAATGTAAGTCGCTGACCCATTATACAAAAGGTACGCCGTCACCCGTTTCCAGGCTCCGACTGTTTGTATGCATGCGGTTTCAGGATCTATTTCACTCCCCTCCCGGGGTTCTTTTCGCCTTTCCCTCACGGTACTGGTTCACTATCGGTCGATTACGAGTATTTAGCCTTGGAGGATGGTCCCCCCATCTTCAGACAGGATTTCACGTGTCCCGCCCTACTTGTCGTACACCTAGTTCCACAACGCTGTTTTCGCATACAGGGCTATCACCTGCTATGGCCGGGCTTTCCATCCCGTTCTGCTAACAATGCTGCTAAAGAGTACAAGGCTCTTCCCATTTCGTTCGCCACTACTTTGGGAATCTCGGTTGATTTCTGTTCCTGCAGCTACTTAGATGTTTCAGTTCGCCGCGTTCGCTTCCCTGACCTATGTATTCAGTCAGGGATGACCCATTCGGGCCGGGTTTCCCCATTCGGACATCTCCGGATCAAAGCTCGTTTGCCAGCTCCCCGAAGCTTTTCGCAGGCTACCGCGTCCTTCATCGCCTGTAATCGCCAAGGCATCCACCACATGCACTTGTTCGCTTGACCCTATAACGAGTGTGTCTCTCGGACACGACCGTCATAGGTCTGAGTTCTCGCGTTTGTGCCGTATTCCAAGTCATCTTTCGATCACTTTAAATACTTTTTGGTTGATACAATCACAACCCGGTATCGCGTTTGTACTACAGCGTCTCATCAACGCTCGCGACACCTTTACTACATCCCATATTGTTAAAGAACAGCCAGGCTTAACGCCTGTTGGCAACAGCCAAAGACAAACACTCAGGCGCCTCGCCTGAATTCTTGTCTTTGACTACAACCCCAAGGTACTGGTGGAGGATGACGGGATCGAACCGACGACCCCCTGCTTGCAAAGCAGGTGCTCTCCCAGCTGAGCTAATCCCCCGCGCGATAACTTGGTGGGTCTGGTAGGACTTGAACCTACGACCCCCGCCTTATCAAGACGGTGCTCTAACCACCTGAGCTACAGACCCTTGGCTGTAACAGCAAACAAACCGATAAGTGTGAACGCTTGACTTGTGAACACAAGCCTCTAGAAAGGAGGTGATCCAGCCGCACCTTCCGATACGGCTACCTTGTTACGACTTCACCCCAGTCATGAACCCTGCCGTGGTAATCGCCCTCCTTGCGGTTAGGCTAACTACTTCTGGCAAAACCCACTCCCATGGTGTGACGGGCGGTGTGTACAAGACCCGGGAACGTATTCACCGCGGCATGCTGATCCGCGATTACTAGCGATTCCAGCTTCACGTAGTCGAGTTGCAGACTACGATCCGGACTACGATGCGTTTTCTGGGATTAGCTCCCCCTCGCGGGTTGGCAACCCTCTGTACGCACCATTGTATGACGTGTGAAGCCCTACCCATAAGGGCCATGAGGACTTGACGTCATCCCCACCTTCCTCCGGTTTGTCACCGGCAGTCTCTCTAGAGTGCTCTTGCGTAGCAACTAGAGACAAGGGTTGCGCTCGTTGCGGGACTTAACCCAACATCTCACGACACGAGCTGACGACAGCCATGCAGCACCTGTGTCCACTTTCCCTTTCGGGCACCTAATGCATCTCTGCTTCGTTAGTGGCATGTCAAGGGTAGGTAAGGTTTTTCGCGTTGCATCGAATTAATCCACATCATCCACCGCTTGTGCGGGTCCCCGTCAATTCCTTTGAGTTTTAATCTTGCGACCGTACTCCCCAGGCGGTCAACTTCACGCGTTAGCTACGTTACTGAGAAAATGAATCCCCAACAACTAGTTGACATCGTTTAGGGCGTGGACTACCAGGGTATCTAATCCTGTTTGCTCCCCACGCTTTCGTGCATGAGCGTCAGTCACGTCCCAGGGGGCTGCCTTCGCCATCGGTATTCCTCCACATCTCTACGCATTTCACTGCTACACGTGGAATTCTACCCCCCTCTGACGCACTCTAGCCTTGCAGTCACAAGCGCAATTCCCAGGTTAAGCCCGGGGATTTCACGCCTGTCTTACAAAACCGCCTGCGCACGCTTTACGCCCAGTAATTCCGATTAACGCTCGCACCCTACGTATTACCGCGGCTGCTGGCACGTAGTTAGCCGGTGCTTATTCTTCCGGTACCGTCATCCACGCCAGGTATTAACCAGCGCGATTTCTTTCCGGACAAAAGTGCTTTACAACCCGAAGGCCTTCTTCACACACGCGGCATTGCTGGATCAGGGTTGCCCCCATTGTCCAAAATTCCCCACTGCTGCCTCCCGTAGGAGTCTGGGCCGTGTCTCAGTCCCAGTGTGGCTGATCGTCCTCTCAGACCAGCTACTGATCGTCGCCTTGGTGGGCCTTTACCCCACCAACTAGCTAATCAGACATCGGCCGCTCCTGCTGCGTGAGGCCTTGCGGTCCCCCACTTTCACCCTCAGGTCGTATGCGGTATTAGCTAATCTTTCGACTAGTTATCCCCCACAACAGGGTACGTTCCGATGTATTACTCACCCGTTCGCCACTCGCCGCCAGACCGAAGTCCGCGCTGCCGTTCGACTTGCATGTGTAAGGCATGCCGCCAGCGTTCAATCTGAGCCAGGATCAAACTCTTCAGTTCAATCTCTGTGTGGTGCCGAAGCACCTCGCTCTTTCGAGCGGTCGCTCACTCTCAGAAAACTGACTGGCCAGGCTCCGAAGAACCCAACCAACATGTTTTACTGTGCGAGCACTGATAACTTTTGAAGCATCACAGCGACCGAAGTCACCGTGGCGTTCGCCATCAAGCGCCCACACTTATCGGTTGTTTGATTGTTAAAGAACCTCAGCGCCCGGCTTTGCCGGTTCGCTGTCGCTGCCTCGCTGACGTTGCCGTCATTTCGTTGCAGCGGAGAAACGAGATTATGCAGAGCATTCAGCGTTTCGTCAACAGTTTTTGCAGAACTTTTTTCTGCCGGTCAGCGCTGCATTCCCTCGCAACCCCAACCCACTGCCGCCCCGCAACCCTTGTCGCTGCTGCGTTTGCAGCGCGTTTCGTGTTGCGAGGGGGCGAATAGTACGGGACACCCACGGGGTTGGCAAGCACTTTCTGAAAATATCTAAAAAGGCTCTTCCAAAGCCTGACTGGCTATCGCCAAAATCATCGGCTCAACGGCAAATGCGTCATATATATAGAGGCATGTGACACCATGGATTCAGCCGCCGGATTCCCCGATACGGAATTCCGGCGAAAGTGGAGACAACTAGATGAGCATTCGTATCGTCAGGCTTGGCACACCCCGCGCAGCGGATGAAGGCCTGCGCATCGGTACCGTGAGACGGCCACCGCGAGGTGTCCCCAAGGCGGAGTTCGCCAGCAGGGACTATTACGATGTGTGGTACCCGGTACTTTCACCCTCCGCCGATCTAGTCGCGGAAGCGCAAGCAGCGACAGACGACAAGGCTTGGCGCGCATTCGACAGACATTTCCGGTCGCAGATGGCCGAACCAGACGCGAGTCGCACCTTGGATCTGCTGGCGGCGCTATCCCATCGGACCAATTTCTCACTCGGCTGCTATTGCGAGAACGAGGCCCATTGCCACCGGTCGATCCTGCGAGACCTGCTGGCTAAGCGCGGCGCCGATATCGCCTGAGTGTGATCGGCCTCGGGCTATGATGCGAAGCTTCGTCGGTGGAACGGCGAAGCCTTCTTACCGCCACTTTTCTCGCCGATGGCACTGAACCTCGTCTGGCTCGGATTCTTTCTCGTTTCTTTTGTCGCCGCATGTGTGCGGTTGATTGGTGGCGACACCGCGGTGTTTCCAGCCATGCTGGCCAGCCTGTTCGACAGCGCGCGCACTGCCTTCGAGATTTCACTTGGGTTGGCCGGAGTGATGAGCCTGTGGATCGGCATCATGCGCGTCGGCGAGCGCGCCGGCGCCGTGGATATGTTCGCCCGACTGGTGAATCCACTATTGCGCCACTTCTTCCCCGGCGTGCCGCAGGGCCATCCGGCGCAAGGCGCGATGATGATGAATATCTCCGCCAACATGCTGGGGCTCGATAACGCCGCCACGCCACTCGGGCTCAATGCGATGCGTGAGCTCCAGTCGCTGAATCGCCAGCCCAGCACCGCCACCAATGCGCAAATCATGTTCATTGTGCTGAACACGGCGGGGCTGACGCTGATTCCGACATCGGTGATCGCCATCCGACAGGCGATGGCTGTGAAACAGGGATTGGTTGGCTTCAATGCTGCGGATATTTTTCTGCCGACACTGCTGGCCACGGCGGTGTCTTGCCTGGCTGGATTGCTGGCCGTAGCGTGGGTCCAGCGGCTCAACCTGCTCAAACCCGCCGTACTGGTCACGTTTGGCCTCATCGGGGGCCTGCTTGGCGTCCTGTTCTTCTGGTTGCGACATGCTCCGCCAGATCAAGTCAGCAAGCTCACTGCCCTGGCCGGCAGTGGATTTATCCTTTCCCTGATCACCCTCTTCCTGGTCGTTGGAGCCCTGCGCCGCATCAATGTCTACGATGCGTTTATCGATGGCGCCAAGGAAGGGTTCGGCGTGGCGGTGCAGATCATTCCCTACCTGGTGGCCATCCTCGTTGCCATCGGCCTGTTTCGTGTAACAGGCTGCATGGATGTGGTGATGCAAGCGCTTACGAGTGTCTTTCAGTGGCTCGGCATGAATACCGATTTCGTGCCCGCCCTGCCCGTTGGGCTTATGAAGATCCTCTCCGGGGCCGGTGCAAGGGGACTAATGGTCGACGTGATGACAACCTACGGCGTCGACTCCTTCCAGGCACGGCTCGCAGCCATTATCCAGGGATCGACGGAAACCACCTTCTATGTGCTTGCGGTGTACTTCGGCAGCGTCAATGTGCGCAATACAAGGCACGCGCTAGCCTGCGCACTATTTGCTGACGGCGTTGGACTCGTTGCGGCTGTCTGGATTGCCTATCTTTTCCGCTAGCCGTTGTACGACCACAACGAGGTTGTGCGGTCATCGAACATCTCGCACAGGGACGCTTGGTGCGACGCAACAAGTCGTGTATAGTGAAGTCTGTCTCCTCCACCACCTCGGTGGATTCCAACCCGCGCATCACCTGCGCGGGTTTTTTTTGCCCAAAATTTGGGGAATCGTGGGTCAGCTGGGCTGTTTCCTTCTGTCCATATGAGGAATATGGAGAACGCACCGCCATGCACCGCGCATCCCGCTTGCGGTGCCACAATGCACGATTTACGCGCCAACCCCTGATTCAAATCAGATTTGTTGCGACGCAGCAAACAGGCAAGTACAGTGACATCGGTACTGACCCTGATACCACTCAGCCGCCCCCGCCTGCTCGATGCGCCCCGCCTTGCACTACCTCCGCTACTGGCCTGATGCCGCCTTTCTACGGCGCGGTGCAGTCTACGCGTTGTCATTTCTCACGCTCGCGGTACGGCCTGGCTGACTGGGGACACGGGCTACATCTGGTCGGCCACGGCATCCATCTGGACTTGCCTCGCCGACCGCCCCGGCACCGCTGCCGCCCGTATTCGTGGACTGGCAACTGTGGGTATTGGCGGCGCGGCCGTCAGTGTGATTGGCGCGAGCCTCCATGCTTCGCCGCTTGCAGCGCTGGCGTTCGTACTGGCCGCGGGTCTTATGGCAGGCTTGTCGGAGGTTCGCGGTCCCGCCACCGCGCTTTGGTTCAAGCTCCTTTACGTGGTGTTGATCGCCGCATGCCTGCAGCCTGCGTCGGGGCCATCCGCCTCCGCTCATGCCTGGATGGCCGGCTTGGATTTTCTTCGCGGCGGCCTGTTCGCCTGCGCGGTCAGTCTTGTGCTGATCCCCTCGGATCGCGAGACACGCCCACGGACCGAGATCATTGCTATCTACGACGCACTGCGACGGTTCGCAGTGGCGCTCGCAGAAGCAGGCTCGCTGGATATGACACCGCACAAGCAGGAGATTCGCCTGTGCATCGAAACGGCGCGCAGGGCGCTAGCCAGCCGGCGTGGCCTGGCCGATCCCGTTGCGCTCGTGCACTACGCCTACGCCATCGCGGTCGGCGATGCGATATTCGCGCTGTTGATTGTCGCCGGTGAATTGCGCGAAAGGCTGGGCGTCGGCCATGCGTTGCCACTAGCCTGCGCGGCTAGCCGCCTGACCGACATCCACGCTCAAGTTCTGCAAGCCCTGTCCTGCCACGGCCCGGACCTTCCCGCGCTGACGGCCGTGCTCTTCCGGGACCTGCGCGAACTGGCTGCCCGGCGTACCCATGCCAGCACGCCTCCGGCATATCAATCGGCCCTGGCAGCGCTTGCGCAGTTTCCTGCGTTCGATCGCTGGCGCGAGGGCTTCTCCTGGCCGAACAGCGGGTTCGCCGGCCTGATCGATCGCCTCGGTCTCATGCTCGCAGATCTGGCCGCGCGCGACACTCGCGTCACCCGGCACTCGGTGCGCCTTGCGCTCGCCGGCGGCCTGAGTCTTCTGCCCGCGCAAATTTGGCATGTCGATCACGGCTACTGGGTGGCCGTCACCGTGATCATGGTGTTGAGTCCGCGGCTGCAGACGACTCGCCAGATCTCGTTTTTGCGATTTGCCGGATCTCTGGCCGGTGCCCTGCTCGCCTGCGCGATCAGCCTGTGGCACCCAACGCCAGCGCCGGTGCTGGGACTAAGCGCCCTCTTCCTGGCGAGTGCCTATGCTGCGCGGCTGGCGGGCAACCCCGCGGGCTTTGCCTTCTGTCTCACACCAGCGGTCATTCTCTTCTCCTGGCTCGGTGAACCCACATCGAGCAGCAGCCAGGTCGCAGCGATGCGAGGGCTCGATACCGCGATCGGGTGTCTGATCGCACTGGCTAGCTATTACATACTGGCACCGCGTGCCGAGCTGTCGCGCGTCTTCCGCCACAGCATTGACGCGCTGGCGGTCAACGCCGTCTACCTGCGCGCGGCGAGCCGCTCCTCGCGCACACTCACGCCGTCCCATTTGCGGCTCGAGGCCCTGCGCGTAGCGGCGGGCCGTGCATCATCTCGCGCCGAAGCCACGCTGTCCCAGTCTGCCGGGGATCTCGCTTCCGATCTGACGGCGGCCCACACGTCGCTCCATGACACGGCGCGGCGCATGGCTTCCCTGGCCGGGCTGATTCGGGCCGGCGCG